>CAJKHY010000051.1 GCA_905199855.1 uncultured Clostridium sp. | reverse complement strand
TGATTAATAAAAATGTAAAAAATGATTGAAATATAAAGGAAAAACAAAGGGTGGTGTATAAAACATTACACACTACCTATTAGGAAATCAGGTGATATTATGGATATTTTTAATATAGTTGATAAATTAAAAAAAGAAACAAATAACTTAAATGATATTATTTACCGTGAAAAAAGCATTGGTAAAATTAAAGTGTTTATCATATATAACGAACCACTTATATCTAAAAACGACATATCTGATTTTATTATAAGAAGTCTAAATACCATTGAAAAAAGCAATAATAAAATTAAAAACGAAGAACTATTTAATGTTATTTTAAATGATGTAAGTAATTATAAAATAGAAAAAGTTACTACCTATAATGAAATATGTTCTTACCTACATAAAGGTTTTACAATTATCTTAATCAGTAATACCAAATATGCCCTAGTGCTAGAAACTAAAGCTAACCTTAATAGAAGCATTGCCCCACCCGAAGTTGAAAACACTATCCGTGGAGCCAAAGACTCATTCATTGAAAACTATCAAACCAATATAGGCCTAATCAAAAGAAGAGTAAAAACTAACGATTTATGGATAGATAACATCAGCCTAGGCAAATATACTGATACCCAAATTGGTATTGTTTACGTCAACAATATCTGTAAAAAAGAATTAGTAGATAAAATTAAAAAGAAATTAGAAAATATTGATATTTATGGTGTTATTAATGCTGGTGTTATAAAAAATTTGCTTGTTAACGAAAATAACTTTTTATTACCTACTGTAATTACAACTGAAAGACCCGATGTAGTTGCAAGTAGTATTTTAGAAGGAAAAGTAGCCCTAGTAATTGACAATAGTCCATTTGTAATAATTATTCCCGGATTATTTGCAGACTTCTTTAAAAACCCAGAAGATGACTATAATCGTAGTTTTAATGCCAGTTTTACTAGAATAATAAAATATATATCATTTTTTATAGCTCTCCTAACACCTGCTATTTATATTGCATTAATTACATATAATCATGAAATGATCCCAACTGAACTATTAATTAGTTTTGCTATTCAAAGAGATGGTGTTCCCTTTCCTGCTTTTTTTGAAGCTTTTATTATGATGACTTCTTTTGAAATACTACGAGAAAGTGATTTAAGAAACCCTAAAGGTGGAAGTGCACTATCTGTCGTAGGAGCTTTAATTTTAGGTGAAGCTGCTGTAAATGCAGGAATAGTATCACCCATTATGATTATTGTTATAGCTATCACTGCAATCTGTTCCCTACCATTCACCGAACCAGAACTCACTAATGGACTTAGGTGGTATCGCCTATTATTCATGCTAGGAGGCTCATTATTAGGGATAATTGGCGTTATTATAGTATTTTTATTCTTCATTATTAAAACTTCTAGTGTTTATTCCTTTGGAATACCTTACATGACTCCTTATGTACCGACATATATAAACAGTCTAAAAAATAGCATTATTAGATTACCTTTTAAAAAGCTTACTAAAAGAGATAGTTATTTATCTGATAATATAGTAAAGGAAAGGATATGTGGAAATAATAGTTTTTGCTCCGGTACTGAATAAGCTGTCAATCAACGGATGGGGAAATATAAAATTAATCTATGGAATACAAAGCTCTAAAGATTTCGAGTTCCATATAAATGGTTCGGGGA
>CAJKHY010000050.1 GCA_905199855.1 uncultured Clostridium sp. | reverse complement strand
CCTGAGGTATCAAAAAGTTTAGAAAAAATCCCGCAAATATTTAAATTATTTTGGGACATTTTCAAAAATTATTGACACAGTCAAAACTTGAGTTTTTTATTTAATATGATTAATTTATGATAATGTCTTAAGTGCTGGCATTTGAAAATGTCCTAAACTTAATATATAATACGTCACTTGAGGTGACTTATGAGAAAGGTTGAATTAAGAGTGAAAGAAAAAGACAAATATAACGTTATCAAAGAAGTAGTTGATCACAATGGTAACAAAGAACGTGCTGCCTTGAAACTAGGTATTACAGAACGACAAGTTAATCGTTTAATAATCAAATATAAAGAAAGAGGTAAAGAAGGTTTTGTGCATGGGAACCGCGGAAGGAAACCAGCAACAACCTTAGATAAATCTCTTTCTGAAGATATTATACTACTATATAAGACAAAATATCAAGATTGGAATTATTGTCATTTTAAAGAATTTCTTGAAAAAAATGAATGTATTAAAGTTTCATATAAGTTTATTTATAATACTTTAACTAAAGCTGGTATATTATCTCCGAAAGCTAGAAAAAGAACTAAAAAAGAATTTATTAAACAAAAATTACTTAAAGAAAAGAAAATTAATCTAACTATGACTGATGAAAAAATAGATGCAATAGTTAATCATGAAATGAATTTAGAAGATTCACATCCAAGAGGTGAAAAGCCTAAATACTTTGGTGAAGTAATTGAACAAGATGGATCTATACACTTATGGTTTGGAGATAAAAAGACATGCTTACATTTAGCCATAGATAAAGCAACTTCCACAATAGTTGGTGCTTGGTTTGATTATCAAGAAACATTAAATGGTTATTATCATGTACTATATCAAATACTTACTGATTATGGTATTCCTTACAAGTTTTTAACTGATAATAGAACAGTATTTAACTATATGTCATTAAATCCTGATAAAAGAACTAGTGACAAAGATGTTTTAACTCAATACGGATATGCCTGTAAGCAGTTAGGAATCGATTTAGAAACTACTTCTGTATCACAAGCTAAAGGTTTAATAGAAAGAACTAATGGCACATTTCAAGGAAGATTGGTTAATGAACTAAAATTAAATGGAATTACAACAATTGAAGAAGCAAATAAATATTTAACTGAAGTATTTGTACCAGAATTTAATAAAAGATTTGCTATGGATTATCACAAGTTTAAATCAGTATTTGAAGTATCACCAACTGAAGAAGTAATTAACTATACACTAGCTGTATTAACACCAAGAAAGATAGATAATGGCAATTCAATTAAATACAACAATAAATATTATCAACCATACTTAGATAATCAAATTAAGTGTTTTATGCCTAAAACAGAATGTTTAGTAATAAGAGCCTATAATGGTGATTTACTAGTTACTATTGATGAAAAAGTATATGAACTAAAAGAACTAGAAAGAAATAAGAAAGTATCATTAGAATTTGATACAGAAAATACATTAGTAGTTAAAGAAAAGAAAAAACATATTCCACCAATAACTCATCCTTGGAAAATAGAATATTTTAAAAAGCAGTTAAGAAAAGCACATACACAACATGTATATACCTAATATAAAACATCTCCCGGTTTCTTTGTTTCGTTTCTTTTTCGTAAAAGAAATGAAAGGCCTTACCGACCTGAGGTATCAAAAAGTTTAGAAAAAATCCCGCAAATATTTAAATTATTTTGGGACATTTTCAAAAATTATTGACA
>CAJKHY010000049.1 GCA_905199855.1 uncultured Clostridium sp. | reverse complement strand
TTTTTGACTTTTTAGTGGCAAAACGGCGGCGTTTAGCCGCCGAGACCAATGTCGTCGGGGGGGGTTTTAAAAAAAATTATATCTAAATTATAAATATTAATTTTATTTTTAATAATCTTATTGATAAAATTATAAACATTCTTACCAGTTATTTTAATACTAATAATACTATCTATTTTATTTAAGAACGTATTTTTCATAAATAAATCACCTAAATTCTATATTATTAATAACTCCTGTAATTAAAATCTCATTATCTTGCATTTTACTTACTACTAAATTCTTACCTATTATTTTATATAAATTATTTTTATCTTTAATAACTATTAAAGTATCAGTAAATTCTCTTATCTCTTCATAGTTAATAACATTAACCATATCCTTTAAATATATTAATTGAAAATTATCTTCTCTAATATAATTAGATATTTTATTAATAATATTCATAACTATCACCTATCTAATATTATGCTTATTTAGAAAAAAAAGATAAAAATTATAAATCATTTTTTATCTTTTTAATATTTAAAAACTCGTCATATACAAAGTTGTATTCCTTATTAATAGCATTTATTTTAGATAACATATCATCAGTTATATTCATAAAATCATCTTTTCTAATCTATGATATGACAGAACAAACTTGATAAATACTAGAAAAAAAGATATAATTTTTTAACATTCCTCTATATCTTTATAGTTATCGCATTCATTATCCATGCAAAATGTATATATATCTGCACTATCTTTATTATAAATAACTTCTCCCTTTATTTCTTCTTTATCATTAAAAGGATTAATAATAGTTATACCGCTGAGATAATCTTCATTTTTTAATTTATCCAACGTTATCTTGCATTTTCTTTTTGTTGTTTTTATATCACTTATATAAAGTTCCCCTGCCGAAATAATCAATTCCTTCTTTTGCTCGAATTGTTTTCTTTTACTTCTTTCTACGGAAGATGTTAAAGAAGGTATTGCTAAATATAATATAGCCATTAAAATTATAATAACCCCAAGTAGTTCTACTAAAGTAAACCCCTTATTATTTAATTTCATATTAACCTCCAATAATCTCATTATTTTCAAATTGAACATCTAAGAATTTTCTACTTGCTAAATAATCACACATATGCACAAATCTTTGCAATTTAGTTACTGGTTTTGGCAATATTTCTTTATTCGTATAATTATCTTTATTCCACTGTCCCATATGAGATTCAATAAGTGAACATAATAATCTTATATCGTCTATATCTAATTTTAATTTATCCTTATTTTCCATAATTAATTTTGAAACCAGCAAAGGATGATCTGCTCTTGTAAACTTTGATTCAGGTATCCCACATTTAACTCCATCATGTAATACTAAAGCCATAATGATCAAATCTTTTTCATGTTCAGTAAATACTTGTCCAAATGTTTCTGTGATAAGTAACTCATAAGCAATACGAACCGCTACTTTTGTATGCCTTACTAAACCTTTCTCACCTAAAGAAAATGAAGGATGATATTTTCCCGTTGAAGATGCTGGTATTTCAAAGAAATAATCAGGTAATATACTAACTAAATATTTTAAATCTTTCTTTATCTTTGCATCTTTTATATAACTATATTCTTTTTTAAAAGTTTCTACCTTATCCATTATTTTTCTCCTTCATATAGATATCTAATTTATTAAATGGTATATCTATTTTATTCTTATTAAAATCTTCCTTAACCATTTTTAAGATATTTCTTTTTACTCCAAATTGACACATTGACTTACAATCCAATACCATACGATATTTAATAGAAGAATCATTAAATTCTTCAATACCAAGTAATTCAACATTACCTATAACATTATCTAATTTACTTACTTTCTCTTTTATTTCATTCATAACATTA
>CAJKHY010000048.1 GCA_905199855.1 uncultured Clostridium sp. | reverse complement strand
ATGTTTAACCCTCTTATCCCTCTGCATCATCTCATTCCGCTGAAATTCAAATTTTTGCCGGAATCATATGTCTTAAAAGATAAAAAAGAGATTACATAGGAGGATACAAATGCCAAGAAAAACAAAAGAACAAAAAGATTTAAAAAATAAAGAAAATAATGTAAAAACTTCTACTACCAATACAAAAAAAACATCTAACACTAAAAAAAGACCAGCAACAAAATCAAAATCGAAATCAAAAAACACAACTACAAAAAAGAAATCTTCATCAAAAAGTGTAAAAAAAGTTGCTACAAAAAAAAGCACTACTACAAATACTTCTAAACGAATGATGGAAACAGTAGAATATTATGATTTGCCTTATCGATATAATCAAACTGTTGTAAAAGTTTTGGCTCAAACCCCTACCACTCTATTTATTTATTGGGATATATCAGATAATGACATAGAGAAATTTAAAGAAAAGTACGGGAATGATTTTTTTGAGACAACTGAGCCAGTTTTAATTATTTATAATGATACATTAAATTATCAGTTTGAAGTAAAAATAAATGATTTTGCAAATAGCTGGTACCTACATGTTGCAGATAGTAAATGTAACTATCGAGTAGAACTAGGTAGAAAGCCTATTAGAAAAACTGAGAAATTAGATTCTGATTATATCTATGTTTCAACATCAAATGAAATTGAATCCCCTAACGATCATATATTATTTGATAAACATCAAAAAATGGTATATTTTAAAAATGTTAAAACAGGTTCTCAAACAGAAAAAAATATTAACAATCTATCTTTTATTACAAATATGGGAAAAATTTACGATATATACGATTTATATAAAGGATTATATAAATCTGAAAATGTAGAGGGAATTTATGATTCATCTAATCCTTCTTCATAATGTAAATTCAATAAATTATAACAATATTATGAGACAATTTAGACCTGTCCCTATTGTCTCAAACAAAGGAGTTTTATGATGCAAGAGAAAAAAGGATATGTAAGTTTTGTTCTTCATGCTCATCTTCCTTTTATTCATCATCCTGAGAGCGATGATTATTTAGAGGAATCTTGGCTATATGAAGCTATTTCGGAAACGTATATACCATTACTTACTAATTTTCAAAAATTAGTAGATGAAGGGGTCGATTTTAGAATTACAATGTCTATGACTCCTCCTCTACTTTCTATGTTAGATAATAAATTATTACAAAGAAAATATATTAAATATTTAAAAAGATTAATCGAATTGTCTGAGAAAGAAATTAAAAGAACTGCCGGAGATGAAAGACTAAATAAACTTTCTCATTATTATTTTGACCGTTATTCAAATGACCTACATTTATTTAAAGATGTTTATAATTGTAATCTAATCGATGCTTTTAAACATTTTCAAGATGTTGGAGTTTTAGAAATTATTACTTGTGGAGCAACTCATGGATATTTTCCAATTTTATATGTTAATGAAAAGACTGTTAAAGCTCAAATAGCAGTTGGAGTTCAAACTTATGAAAGATATTTTGGTAAAAAACCTCGTGGCATTTGGTTACCTGAGTGTGGATATGTCCCAGAAGCAGATAAATATTTAAAAGAATTTGGTATTGATTATATTATTACTGAATCACATGGAATTTTATATGCTGACCCTACTCCTATTTATGGTACTTTTGCTCCTATTGTTTCTCCTAAAGGTGTTATAGCTTTTGGTAGAGATATCGAATCATCTCAACAAGTCTGGAGTTCTATAGATGGTTATCCTGGAGATTTTAATTATAGAGAGTTTTATCGTGATATTGGATATGAAGCTGACTATGATTATATAAAACCTTATATTGCTCATAATGGAGTAAGAGTTCATACCGGAATTAAATATTATAGAATTACTGGAAAGACTGATTTTAAAGATTATTATAATATTCAATGGGCAAAAGATTCAGCTGAAAGACAAGCTGGTCATTTCTTGGATTCTAGAACAAACCAAATTAATAATTTATCTCAATATATGGATACGCCCCCTATTATACTTTGTCCTTATGATGCTGAACTTTATGGGCATTGGTGGTATGAAGGTCCTTATTGGTTATATATTTTATTTAAAAAAATTTATTATGATGATTGTAATTTTAAGCTAATTACTCCTTCAGAATATATTGATAAATATCCAAATATGCAAGTTGCATCTCCTTGTCGTTCTAGCTGGGGAGCTAATGGATATAGTGAAGTTTGGTTAAATCCTTCTAATGATTATGTACACAG
>CAJKHY010000047.1 GCA_905199855.1 uncultured Clostridium sp. | reverse complement strand
AATCTTCTACTTTCTTTTGTTCTGTCTTAATTGAATCTGTAATTTTGCTTTGCAATTCTGATTTATCTATATTTTTTATTTTTAGAACCTCTTCTAAATTAATTTCCTTATTGTTTCTCAAATCATAATTATAAGTCTGTATTATTATTCTTTGTGCACTTACGCCTTCTTTTAAATTTGATCTTATCATTAAAGATAAAATGTCATCTTGTACATTTGCTACATATTCCACTGTATAAATAATATTTTTATTCTCACTTTGTAAAACATTTCTAGCCTTATTTACAAAAATATCTTCAATTTCTTTATTATATTCATCCACAATTTCACTTTTTATATTAATATGTGGAATATGTATTTCTAAATCATAATTATTAGTATTAGACTCCTTTTTTTCATATTGTGTATAAACTAATTTTTGATTTTTATCAGATTTTTTATTGTCATTATCTCCATTATCTTCTTCAATATTATTAATAAATACTTTATTAAAATCTGATTTCAATTCTTCTATTTCTTCTTCTGTTTTATTTCCAAATTGTTTTTTTTCTGATATACCTAATAATTCACTAAAACTGATTCTTGCATAAAACTGAACATAGAAAGCTGTAACAAGACATATAATACATACAATTATTATAGAAGTATATATAATTATTTGTTTCTTTTTTAATTTATTTTTCTCTGGTAATGTTACATTCATCTTTTGACCTCTTATTTATAAATTTCACAATTTTATTATATCATTGATATTTTTATTTATCAATATTTTTTTATTTAAGTTTCGTATTGATTTATTTTTTTAAAAAGGATATGATATAAGTATATAAAATAAAAGGAGGATTTTTTATGAGAAAAAAACTAAAAATTGCTATAATATCTATTCTAATAATTATATTTTTCATTATTGCCTTTTTACTGTTTTCTAATGATAATACAGAATTAAAAACAATAAAATCTGATAAAGAATTATCAAAAATATATGATAGTGATGATCCAACTATAAAAGATCTGTTTATAAACATTGTTACTATGCCTTTTAGTCTTTTAGTTAATAGTCCTTACTATTGTGGTTATACTAATACCAAAACTATAAATAGTGCAGAATTATCTATTGACTCTATAACTGCAGGTGATAGTTCAGCGTTTTCAGATAACTCTGAAAAAACATCTTCTTCCAAAGACTACTCAACTACTAACATTCAGGTTGAAAATGTTGATGAGGCTGATATTACCAAAACAGATGGTGACTATATTTATTCAATATCTAACAGTAATGTAATAATAACAAATGTAATAAACCCAGAAAATATTAAAATTGAAGCTACTATAAAATCAAATGATGGAAGTGTCCCAGAAGATTTAATTTTATATAAAAATGAGTTAGTAGTTATATCTACTAAAAATACTAGTTCGACTTCTTATTCATATTATTATAACTACAATAATAGTAGCAATACCATTGTAAAAATTTATAATATATCAACAAAGTCAAAACCTACTCTAGTTAAGAGTTATGAATTATATGAATCATATTATACCTCTAGATGCATAAATAATAAATTGTATGTTATTGCCTCAGGAAACTTGAGAGAGGAAAATGATAAAATTGTTAGAGCCTATAAAGAAGATAATAATGAGCAAGAAATATCTCTTAAAAACATTAAATATTTAAAAGATGTACAAACAACAAAACAAACTCTTATTTCAGTAGTTGACTTAGATGATGTAAAAGCAAATATAAATGTAAGCTCTTATTTAATTGATATTTCAAATGCTTACGTATCAGAAAATAGTATTTATTTATTAGATCAAAAATATGACTATACTGATAGTATTCCCCCTATAAGCAAATTATTTGGATTAAAAGGTATTTTAGGAGTATTAACTTATAATGATGATTATGATTATTCAAATGATTACTATACAGAAATATATAAATTTGATATTTCAGGAGATGGTAAAGTATCCTATAATACAAAAAATAAAATAATAGGAAAAACAATAAATCAATATTCTTTAGATGAACAAAATGGTCACTTAAGAATTGCTCTATATGATAATGATGGAGCCAAAATTGCAATATTTGATGAAAATTTAAAACAAATAGGAATTTCTAATCATGTTGCAAAAGGTGAAAAAATGTACTCTTCAAGATTCATGGGAAATAAAGCTTATTTAGTAACTTATAAAACAGTTGATCCTTTATTTGTAATTGATTTAAGTAATGAAACAAAACCAACAGTATTAGGAGAATTACATATACCAGGATATAGTACATATCTACATCCATACGATGAAAATCATTTAATAGGTATCGGAATGGAAACTGAAGAAATTGTCAATAAAAATTCAATTGGAAAAGTAACATCTACAACATCAAAAATAACAGGAATGAAAATGGCATTGTTTGATGTATCTGATGTTAATAATCCTACACAATTATCTCAAACTATAATAGGAGATAGCAGAACGACATCAGCAATTTTAACTAATCCAAAAGCGTTACTATTCTCTAAAGAAAAACAATTATTAGCAATACCTGTTAATAATTATAGTGAAGATTTTGAAATAGACTCTTCAATTGATTCTTATTCTTCTATTGTCGATTCATATACAAATTATAATAAATCTTATGTTTCAGAAGGCTACTTTGTATAT
>CAJKHY010000046.1 GCA_905199855.1 uncultured Clostridium sp. | reverse complement strand
GAAGAACAATATCATGATAAATTGAATAGGGAAATAGATAATATTAATATTAGTAAGGGGGATTATCTTAGTACTTTGAAAGAATATATAGAAAAATATATTCAAATATTAGATTTATATAATAAAGAGTTGGAGATAGCGAGGATACATTCTGGCAATATAAGAATAAAAAAGATTTATTTAAATTGTACTAAGGAGATTTATAATATTTTTAGTATAGAAAGTTAAATATTGTTAAAATTAATAGTAGGAGGAAAATATTATGAAAAAAATAATTTTATTTATTAGTATAATTATTGTATTAACAGGCTGTGGTAATTTGATGAATACGCCAACTAAGCAGGTTGAAGAATTGTTTAGTAAATATCAAAGTTATGATAATGATATTAAGAATGAATTAGATTCTTTACTTGATAAGGAAACTTTAACTGATAGTCAAAAGAATGAATATCGTGATATTATTAAGAATCAGTATAAGAATTTAACTTATACAATTAAAGATGAAAAAGTAGATGGCAATAGTGCTATAGTAACTACAGAAATTGAAGTATTAGATTTTAAGAAGACAGTTGATAAACTAGATGATGAATATTCTACTAAAACTGATGTAACGACAAATGATTATATTGATGAGAAATTAAAAAGATTAAAAGATGTGAAAGACAAGATTAAGTATACTTTAGAAATAGAAGTTAATAAAGATGAAGCAGGTAATTGGAAAATTGTTAATTTAACCGATGCTGATATTAAGAAAATACAAGGAATGTATTAAGGCCTTGTTTTTTTTCTTTTTTTTTTGTATAATTGTTTTTAGAAATATGGTGATATAAATGTATTTAAAAGAGATAGACTTATATGGTTTTAAGTCTTTTGCAGATAAGACTAGTATTGTATTTTCTCCTAATATAAATGGTATTGTAGGACCAAATGGAAGTGGTAAGAGTAATGTTTTAGATGCTGTTAAGTTTGTTTTAGGGGAGCAGTCTTCTAAGAATTTAAGAGGGGATGGTAGCATCAATGATGTTATTTTTTCTGGTTCCAAATCAAGGAAACCTCTTAGCAGTGCTTCGGTAACTTTAATATTTGATAATGCTGATAATAGTTTACCTATTAATTTTCCAGAGGTATCAATTACGAGAACGATTTATAAAAGCGGGGAAAATGAATATTTCATTAATGGAGAAAGATGTCGTTTAAAGGATATAACTGATTTAATGTTAGATACATCATCTTCTAAGGAGAGTTTTAATATTATTGGGCAAGGTAAAATATCTCAAATAATATCTAGTAAACCAGTAGATAGAAGAGGTGTTTTTGAAGAGGCTGCAGGAGTATTAAAGTATAAAAAGAGAAAAGAAGAAGCAATAAGAAAATTAGAAAAGACAAATGATAATTTAGTTAGGGTAAATGATATTATTAATGAACTTATGACTAATTTAAAACCACTTGAAGTTCAAAGTAAGGATGCTAAGAAGTATTTATCGTTAAAAGATAATCTTAGTAATTTAGAGATATCTTTAATGGTTTTTGATATAGAGAAATTAAATTTTAATTATAAGGAATCTAAAAGACAAATAGATTTAATTAATGATGAACTTTTAAGTATGAATTCAAGTTCTAGTATAAGTGATACGAGTATTTTAGAAAATAAGGATAAGTTAAAGAAATTAGATGAAGAAATAAATGAGAAGCAAAATATATTATTAACTATTACATCTAAGTTAGAAAATTTAAAATCTTCTTTAAGGGTTTTACAAGAAAGAAAGAAATATACTAAGGAAACTTCTGTTTTGAAGGATAGTGTTGATAATTTAAATAAGACTTTATTAGATATAGAGACTAAGATTAATAATTTAAATAATAATATAATAATTAATGAGAAGGAATATTCTAATTTACTTGATAGTATTAAAAATAAGGAGAATAGTTATAATGAATTAAAAAATAAGGTGAATAAACTTATAGATAGTATTACTAGAAGTAAGAGGGAAGATAATGATATTTTATATAGGATAGAATATTTAGAAAATGTTGTTAATAATAATTCTAATTTACCTAATTCGGTAAAGAATATTTTAAATAATCCTAAGTTTAAAGTGCATAATATAATTGGAAAATTAATAGATATGGAAGAGAAATATCAATTAGCCGTGTCAACATCGTTAGGTATTGCTAGTAGTTATATTGTAACAGATAATGAAGAAGAGGCAGGTAAATGTGTGCACTACTTAAAGGATAATAATTTAGGAAGAGCGACTTTTTATCCTTTAAATATTATTAAACCAAGATATATTCCTAGTAATATCATAAATAGTATTAAGGATGTAGAGGGGTATGTAGATATTGCTTCAAATGTAGTTAAATATGATAAGAAATATGAAAATATTATTTTAAATCAATTAGGTAATGTTATTGTATCTACTAATATAGAATGTGCTAATAATATTGCTAAGAAGATTAATCATGCTTATAAGATAGTTACAATGGATGGTAATATTATAAATGTTGGAGGTAGTATTACTGGTGGAAGTAATATTAAGAATAATATTTTAAAGGAGAAATATGAGATAGATAATTATCAAAATAAGCATAGATTATTAGTAGAAAAAATAAAGAATGAAGAGAATAGTTTAACCAATTATGAGAAAGAATTACATAATTATGAAAACGATTTATATGAGTTAAGAAAT
>CAJKHY010000045.1 GCA_905199855.1 uncultured Clostridium sp. | reverse complement strand
TGTGTTTCTTTAAATATATTATTAGTTCCATCTGTATTATTCCATAATGATATTATTTTATCATATAGTTTAGGATATGTATTGGTATCTTCAGTAAATGTAGCATCACAAGTAGAATAACCTGTTAGATTTTTAATTCTAAATTCCCAATTTGTAGTATTAAAACTAGATTCTGCATTAGTGCAAGAAGTAGATACGTTATATATTCCTCTTCTAAAATTACCTATATTACTTTTTACAATAATATCTGAATAATCAGAGGCAAGACAATAAGTTTTTTCTTCTCCATTTTCTATTCTTGTAATGCAATTTTTTGCATTACAACCATCAGATACTTCACTAATATTATAAACTGTAGTTATTTTATAACCACTAGGATAGTTATTACTACCATATGTTATGCTATCTCCAACACTTGTATTTACTACCCCTATTGTAACATTAACACTAGTATCTCCTGTGTTAATTAAACCAATAGATACTGTTTTATTACTACCATTAGTTAAGTTACCACTTGTGTTTGGAGCTGATGTAGTAGAAGATGTATCTTCCACTAATTCTGCTATAATTGTATCAGTTAGATTATCATTAGAAGTATAATATATTTCATAATATACTTCATTTTCAGAATTATTTATAATATTAGCATTAAATAATACATTAGTATGTGCTCCAACATTAAATGATTGAGTTCCATTAATACCAAAATCATATGTTACATTACTTTCTATGCTTAATACTTTATCATCATTAATATCTGCAGTAAACATAGCATATGTTACATATAATCCTAAAGAAATTAGTATTAATACTAATACTCCGATAAGATATAAATATCTTAAAGGTATTTGTTTTTTTAATATATTCATTTTATCACCAACCTATTTTTTTAAACAGAATGTTGCTATTCCATTATCATTTGATGCTTCAATACAATCATTCATATCAATAATATCACATTTATTAGTTACATCAATTAAACTATATGTATTAGTTATTTTAGTTTCATTATTATTGTAGGTAATATTATTATTAATAAATCCTTTAGCAATATTAATAGATATATTTTTATTTGTATTACTATTATTTACTATAACTAACGGTATAGTTTTAGAATTATTATTATCTAAATCAAATGATGTATTTAGAGCCGTAGTAGTAATTGTTTTATCTTCTACAACCTCTGCTATAATTACATCAGTTAAATCATCATTAGATGCATAATATATTTCAAAATGTGCTGAATATCCAGTAGTATTCTTTACTAAGACATTAAAACTATAAATACTATTTGCATTAACAATAAAATTTTGACTACTATTAATATCAAAATTATATGTTTTAACATTTTGATCATTTAACCCACCACCAGAATTAGTATTAACATTATACATAGCATATGTCTTATATAAAACTACAGTTAAAACTACAGCTATAGCGGCAGTTGTTAAATATATATATTTTAAAGGAATTGTTTTAAATATTTTCATTTTATATCCCACCTTATTTAGTAATAGTAATCTCTTAACAAGTAATAATTATTATTTAACTATGATTCCGTTATCGAAAGCACCATGTGAAATCCATAGTTAATGTAACTGAAACCAGTGTGGCTGTCAAAGTAGAACACCAGCACAAAGGAACCAAAGTTATAGTTGCTTCCACGTTTGAACCATGGATTAACAGAATTAACAAAGTTTCTTGTTTCAATGGCTTAATTCTTATTATAAAATACCCTATATTTTTATTTTTTAAAGGTATATTATAATCAAAAATTAATCTTGCCACTTATATAAATTGTAAATGTCAACATCAAATGTCATAAAAATTTCAATATTAAAATGTCATAGTTTTTCTTCTTTTGTTAGAGTATTATATTACTTCATTTCATATAGTCAATGACAAGTTCGTTTCACTCATGACTACGTCATCATTGACTATATTCCTTGAAGTAATTTTTTTGTAATCTTTATTTTTAGGTAACCATGCCCACCCCGCAAAAATGGGTGCGGTGTGGGCAATCCCCATACCAAGTATGGTATGTATCATATTATACATTGCCTTCGCCATAAATTGCTCTATCTGTGTTTCACACTTGCTTACGCTCCCGTAGTAGAAAGCACAACGCGAAAACCGCTGTTGGTGATGGCCCCACCACTGCTGTAGCTGAAGTAGAACACACCAGCATTATCCCCACCACTATAGCCACCCCCGCGATTGAACCAGGGGCTAGAGGAATAGACAAAGTTCACGGAATCACTATACCAGCCTGCAGTCTCACCTAGAGCATCACCTAGGTGACTTGCACTCACACTAGTACCTGAATAGATATCTATATGTTCTGCTGGTACTTCACTTACTGTTAATCCTGAACTTCCTGCTGTTTTTCCATAGTTTCCCATTACATATTCCCATGAACCGCCTGCCATATCATAAATCCCAGTAACATTACCTGTGGTAGAGGCTGCTCCTCCCCCTTGTTCTATTCCTAAATATGTTATTCTTTCTTCGACTCCATCTATTACTTTCACATTTTTTACATATCCTGAATCAGTTCCTTTATCTACACTACTATCTTTTTTATAAGTAAAGACAAGCGTATATGAACCAGCACTTAAAATATGAGTCTTTGATATATAAGTCATAGAATCATCTGCTGTTCCATATGATGTTCCACCTATTTTTGTAGTTGTTCCTGTATTATCTATCGTTGTATCATTTTGTTTTATTTCGTAATATAAATAATCATAACTAGCACTTTCACTTGAAGCACTATAATCAAACGACAATACACCTTGTCCAGTCAATGTAAAAGTATAAGTTAAA
>CAJKHY010000044.1 GCA_905199855.1 uncultured Clostridium sp. | reverse complement strand
AAAACATTATAAAAAAAGCTCAATAAAGGGATTTATGTAGTACTATCTAATATAAATAGTACAAATTGTCAGATGATTTTAGGTTTTACATTTCAATTTAATAAGTTGAAAATAAATTTTAAATATATTTATATAATAATACTATTTCTATTTATTAACCTATTAAAAAAACAATAGATTATCTTATATTATTTATTTATATTTTAATCTTTTTACTTTCTTATCCTTATCAATAAATAAAGGGAACACATATCTTTCTTTACTACTTATTTTAGGTATATCATATATATTTTCTACTTTAGTAAATACTTCCCACATCAAAGATAAATTATTATCTTCTAAAGATTTAATCTTAATAATATTAATGAATTCTAATTCATCATAATTATATAAATCACTATCAATAATATATTTATTATCTAGCATATATTTAATAATACTAGATAATAATAACATCGCATAATTATCTTTGTCACTATGAATTAATTGATTAATCCTATTTTCATAATAACAAATAGTCAAAGCATAATATAATTCATTAAAACCTAATTCTTGTTCATTTTCTCCATTTAAAAGAACTAGCATATTATTATATATTTCTTCTACATCACTAAAATCAATACATTTACTCCAAGATAAATTATTTAAAAAAATACCATCTAATCTATCAATACATAATTTTGGTCTATCATTATCTACAATAGAAAACTTTTTAGGATTAACAATATCTTCTATAAGAATATTATCTCTATCTAATAAATTTATTAATCTTTTATTATTTAAAAGAAATAATTCATTCTTACCCTCTGTTACTTCTTGATTAATATAATCCTTGTATAAATAATCTATTACATGAGAAAATACTGGTGTATTACAATCATGATATAAACTAGTTAAAGACACAGTAAAATCATTAGTAAAATGCAATGTTTCTAAGAAACAAGAAATAGAATGATCTAATCTTGAAAAATCATATTTAAAATTATATAGATAAGGTGATGCATATTTCATACCACAAAAATAACTAACATTTTTAAGTCTCATGATAATATCAACATATTCTTTTAATTCTATAGGTATTTCTTTATATAAAATATTAAAGTATTTCTTAGTATAATTAGGTAATTCATTATAATAATTATCAAAGTTTGTCATATTTTCCTCCTTAATTATTTATTATATAAAATAGATAACGTTTTAGCAAGTAATTTTTAAAAGCATAAAAAGAAGATATATTATATGCCTTCTAGTTCTATATTTTACCAATTACAATTTGCATAACCAATTTGTCTCAGACTCCTTAATCTCAAATAGCCATTATATGTAAAAAACCACAATAACTCTAATAATAAAAAAGAGTTACTGTGATATGAACCCCATTTCTTGCACAAAGAAACGAGGTTCGTATCAATTTTACTCTCTTTTTATAATTATTGTACTGTTGGTGTTAGTACTATTTCTTTAACTTGTCCTGCTTTTGAACGAGCTTTAATATTTAGACCATTATTTTTTACATATTGAACTGATAGTTTTAGATTTCTAACATCTTTGCCTTCAATACCTGCAATTACTGGACTACTTGTATTATATTCCCAAGAAACATCTATATTAGATTGTAAATAGAAACTTTTTTCTCCTTTAAAAGTACAAAGCATTCTTCCATCACTTTCATTACAAGTAACACCACTAGATTTATTAGAAACACTTAATTTAGGTTCAACATAAATTGTTGTTTTAACTTCTTTATTGTTTATTTTTACTGTTACAGGTATAGTAGATGTTACAGCCCATACATCTCTTGCTGTTATAGTAGCGATTTTTCCATTTATACTCATGCTTGCAGTAGAAGTATATCCTGTTGTATCTGGTGCAGACCAAGTAATTAAACTATTTGGTACATTATAACCATTACTATCAATATTAGCAGTGATTGTTGTTCTATTAATTGTACCATATTTAGATATTGTTTGATTTGCTACTGAAAGTGTTATATTTTTTACATCTGAAATTACTTTAGCACTAGCAGTTTTTCCATTTGCTGTTTTAACTGTTATATTTGCTTCTCCTAAACCTATAGCTTTTATATTACCATTTTGATCAACAGTAATGACACTAGTATTATCACTACTCCATGTTACTGTTTTATCACTAGCATTATCAGGTACTACTGTTGCTACTAGTTTATCTGTTGTATTAACAATCATTGACTTACTTGTCGTATTTAACGATACTCCAGTTACCTCAATTGTTTTATTTTCTTGCGAATTATTTACTGGATTTTCATTACCAGAATTAGTTGTATTATTTGTATTATTTGTTTTTACTTCAACTTTTTCCCATACAGCTTTTAATGTTGTATCTTCTAAAAGTAGTGCTTCATCATATATTGGTGTCTCATTTTTATCAACCCAAGTCTTAAACTTATACCCTTCTTTGGTTGGGTTTTGTGGTAGTTTTAAAGTTTCACCTTTAACAACTATCATATCATCTATTTTACTTCCACCATCTGTGTCAAATTTAATTGTTATAGTGTCAGCAGTTTCACTAACCCAAACAGCTTTTAATGTTACATCTTTAGTAACTACATATTCGCTTGGTAATATTTTACCATCTTCATCAGTCCAACCATTAAAAATAAAACCTTCTTTTACCGCTATTGGTAATGTTATTGTTTCTTTTTCTTTAGCAGTTATACTTTCAAGACTATTTCCTCCATCAGTATTAAATGATATTGTATACCTTTTACTACCTAATGTTAAAATGATAACAACAATAATAATGACAATGGCTACCAAAACTCCTAGTAGTCCAAATAATAGTTTTTTGTTTTCAAATATTTTTTTCATTTCACTTCTCCTCTATTTAATTATAAAACTAAATTTGGATTTATGTCAAGTTTTTAGACACTTTTTTTTGAAAGATTATTGGAAACTTATTGTAAAAAATGAAAACGATTTAAATGATGAAAAAAAGTATTCTAAACATTTTAAAAA
>CAJKHY010000043.1 GCA_905199855.1 uncultured Clostridium sp. | reverse complement strand
ATGTAGGTAATATTATTACTTATGGAACTAATAATTATCCTAATGGTACTAAGATAACTAATACTTATAATAGTAGTGATATAAAGAGTAGTTGTGAAGGACAAATAGGAGATACTAGTAATTGTATTGAGAAAATAGAAAATGGGAAAAAGAATTATTACTGTTTAAGCAAGAGTGAAGATTTAGTAGAAGATCCAACTGGTGCAAATAGACCAGTATTAGCAGAAGGAATGATACCAATAACATATGATGGATCTAAATGGGTAAAAGTAGATGAATATGGAACATATAATAATTGGTATGATTATGGTAATCAAAAATGGGCTAATGCTGTTATGGTTACATCTTCTACAAGAGATACATATATGAATGCAGATGTTGGAACAACTATACCAGAAAATGATATCTTAGCATATTTTGTATGGATACCAAGATATAAATATAAATTATTTAATGCAACATATGTAAGTGGAACTTCTGCTCAATTAATAGAAGTAACATTTGAAAATGGGACAAGTACTACAGGAACAGTAACATGTACATATGCATCTAGTGGAGCAGAAACATGTCAAAATAAAGCAAATGGTAATTGGTATACACATCCAGCCTTTACTCTTGGTGATACTGAATTAAAGGGAATCTGGGTAGGAAAGTTTGAAACAACAGGAAATATAAGTACGCCAACAGTAAAACCCGGGAATACACCTTTAGCAAATATAACAATAGCTAATATGTATAACACAAGTAAATTATTTAAATCGATAAACTATTTAACAACAAATGGAATAAATCAAACAGATTCTCATATGATGAAAAATATAGAATGGGGAGCAGTAGCATATTTAAAACAAAGTAGTTATGGACTTGGAATAACAGATATTACTATAAATGATAATGGTTCTTCTTTTGGTACTTTTCTTACTGGTGGAGGAACAGGTACAAGTTATAAAACAAATATAGGACAATCAACAAGTGGTAATATCACAGGAGTATATGATATGAGTGGAGGAGCATTTGAATATGTAATGGGAAATTATAATAAAACAGCAGGATATTCTGGATTAACCGTAAGTGGAGTACCAGCAGAACATATAGATATATATTCAGGAAATAGTGTATCAGCAAGTCACCTAGGAGATGCAACAGGAGAAACAGCAGGTTGGTATAGTGACCACGCGACCTTTGTTAACTCTTCTAGCCCTTGGTTCGAACGCGGGGGCTTCAACGGCCCTGGGGTTTATTCGGGCGTGTTCAACTTCAACCTCTACACGGGTCAAGGACACACCTACTATGGGTTTCGTGCAGTGCTGTCCGTAAAAGAATAATAAAAACCTAGACATAAGGGTCTCGTTAACTTAACTGTGGGTACTTTTCAGGGTCTAATATGTAAATCTTTATATAAAGTAGCTACTATTTTAAAATATATTTATTGACTTTCTTAAAATGATATGCTTGACTTTTTTAAAGTATATGATAGAATATTTAATGTAAGGGAGGAATAAATATGTATAAAAGAGAATCTGTTGATTTTATTAAGAATGTAAGTGATACGTTTAAAGTGTTGTTAATTACTGGTCCTAGACAAGTAGGAAAAACAACTTTATTACTTTCGTTAAAACCCAATAATATGAATTATGTTACTTTAGATGATGTTAATTTAAGAAGACAGGCTCAAGAAGATCCTAAAATGTTTTTAGAAGAACATCCGTGGCCTTTGTTAATTGATGAGGCACAGTATGCTCCTGAATTGTTTTCTTATATGAAAATTATTGTAGATAAAGAACAAAAAAATGGTATGTATTGGTTAACTGGTTCACAGCAATTTCATTTAATGAAAAATGCTAGTGATTCTCTTGCAGGAAGAGTTGGAATAATTAATTTAAATAGTTTTACTTATAGTGAAATTATTCAAAATGAAAATAAGAAATTATTTGATCCTATAGATATACGTAAATCACCTAAAATAGATGTAAATGATTTATATAAAATCATTTATAAGGGTGGAATGCCTGAATTATATAATAATAAGAATATATCTCAAGAAATATTTTTTCAAGGTTATATAGATACATATATTTCGAGAGATGTTAAATCATTGACTGAAATTGGTAATGAGATGGCATTTAAAAAATTTATTGTTAGTGTTGCTAGTCGTACGGGTGAACAATTGAATTATTCTTCTTTAGCAAATGATTCTGGAATAAGTGTTCCAACTGCTATAAAGTGGTTATCTATTTTAGTTACTTCAGGTATTGTTTATTTGCTAGAACCATATATGTCTAGTCAATTAAAAAGAATTACTCATATTCCTAAAATTATATTTATGGATACTGGTTTAGCATGTTATTTAGCAGGATGGAGTAGTGCTAGAGATTTACAACTTAGTTCTAGTGCTGGTCATTATTTAGAATCATATATTATAAGTGAAATAGTAAAGTCTTATAATGCTAGAGGTATTAGACCTAATATATCTTATTATAGAGATAAAGATGGAAAAGAGATAGATTTAATATTTTATAAAAATAATAAATTATATCCATTTGAAATAAAAAAGACAGCATCTCCTAATAGTGATATGATTAAAAATTTTAAGGAATTACAAAAAACTAAGAAAGAAATTGGAACAGGTGGAATTATTTGTTTTTATGATGAATTAATGCATTTAGATAAAAATAATTATATTATTCCAGTTTCTAGTGTGATAAATAGTCAATAAATTTCAAAAAAATATTGACACTAAAACTTAAAAATAGTAAAATTAAGACATAAGAATAGCAAAAGAAGAAGGTGTTTAAAATGAATAGAATATACTCAATAAATAACAATATCCAAACATCTGTATGGTGGGGGGCAGTTTAAATATTCTATTATTTTAAATACTAAAAAAATAAATTTTAAAAATAAACTATCTAATATTAGTACTTTTTAAGTGCTAGTTTTTAGTTAGTTTTTTTGTTATTTAATATGAAAAGAGGAATAATAATGAAAGAATTAAAAGAAAGAATACCATTAAAATATTTATATGTATTAAGTGCATGTATTGCAATATTATTATCAGTAGGATTATATTATACATATGCAATGTTTACTGCAAATGTAAGTTCTGGTAATGTCGTAAATATGGATACTACATTAAAGTATAATTTTGATATAAGTGGTACACAAAGTTTTCATA
>CAJKHY010000042.1 GCA_905199855.1 uncultured Clostridium sp. | reverse complement strand
GGTGCATTCTCATTGATCGGTGGTGGTGACTCTGTAGCTTGTATCAACAAGTTCGGTATGGCTGACCAGGTATCTTACATCTCAACTGGTGGTGGTGCATTGCTCGAAGCTATCGAAGGTAAAATCCTTCCGGGTATCGCAGCTATCCGTGGCGATAAATAATGCATAAATACTTTATCGTAAATATTTCAAGGCATGACTTTTCGGTCATGCCTTTTTTATTTTCTATTTCTACCATGATAGGATCTTGTTCATTTAATACTGTAACAACTTTCTCAGTATAAAAGAAACTGAAGCATATTAGTGTAAATAAACCTATAAATTGAAATATCTTTTTCATATATTCACCTAAAAAATTATATGCTAATTATAAAAAGATAGAAATAGTAATTGTTACTTTTTTCTATCTTCTTTCTTTTTAATAAGCATTTTAGGTTTGTTTTTGTTATAAATATTTTTTTCTATATTATTGTTATTAACTTTTTCCTTGATTATTTTTTCTATATTATTAGTATTAATTTCTTTATTGTGATTAATATTATTATCTTGTCTTTTTGTTTTTATAGAAATAATATCTTCATTTAATAATTCCTCAATTAATATACTTTTAAATTCATGATAATATTTTAATTTTGTATATATACTAATAGTATCAAGTAAGATAATAAATGAAAGATTATCTTTGATACGATATTTAGGTTTAATTGAAAAATCATAATCTTTTTTTATATCATTGAGTACAGTTTTAGTAACAATATAATCTACAATAATATTGTAACCTTCAATTGCTAAACATACTTTACATAATAACCATATAAAACTCATAATATATCAACCTCAAGATAATTATAACATAGGTTTTATCTTTTTTTGTTAGTTATTTACATAAAAGGTGTAAAGTTATTAAAATACATGATTTGAAATTGTTCTATTCATTTTAAACATCTACTTTCTATTCTTTATATATAAACAATACTATTCTAATTTTTGGATGTTAAGAGTTTTTTAATATTTTATTGCCTATTTATACACTTTAAAAAAGGTGAACACATTTATATAATAAAAGAAAAAGTGGATTAACCACTTTAACTAAATAACCTTAATATATCATTAAATGTAACATATATAATTAATGCTAGTAGTAAGAAGAACCCTATATTATGAATAGTATTTTCTACTTTAGGATCTACTGGTTTGCCTTTAATTTTTTCAATTATTAAAAATAATATTCTTCCTCCATCAAATGCTGGGAATGGTATCAAGTTAATTACTCCTACATTAATACTTAAGAATGCTATGAGGTAAAGTAAACTTTCAAATCCAGCTTTACTTTGAGCATCAACGATTGAATAGATACCAACTGGACCAGATAAATCTTTAATGGATACTCCTCCTGTAAATAAAGCACCAATTGTCTTAAACATTACTGCAAATAATGATTTTGTTTTGGTAACAGTATAATTTATAGCATGATCTATTCCTTTATATTTTGTAGTATCTCTGCTAATTCCATATACATAACTCTCTTCTTTTTCTTTTATTTCCTTAATTGGTTTTACTTTAATTTCTTTAATATTACCATTTGTATCTTTTACTTTGAATATAGTTTCTTTACCATTTTTCATGGTTAATTCCCAAATCATATCATCCCATGTTTTAACATCAACATTATCTATACTTAAAACAGTATCACCATCTCTAAGTCCAGCTTCATATGAGGGATAATTCTCACTTACACTTCCTATTATTGGTTTTGGAGAAACACTGCCATAAGATATTCCTATGATAAATAATAGTAAGATAGCAAATATAAAGTTAAATCCTGCTCCGGAGAACATGATTAGAAATCTTTGCCAAAATGATTTAGCCCAAAGTTTTCTATTTTTAGGTATATTTTTATCATCATCTACTTCTTCTCCTGCTAAACGAACGAAACCGCCAATTGGAAATAATCGTATTGAATATTCGGTTTCACCACCTTTTTTCTTAAAACTCCATAGTTTTTTTCCCATTCCAATAGAAAATTCATATACATAAGTTTTAAATATTTTAGCGTTTATAAAATGTCCAAACTCATGGACTAATACCACCGCTCCTAATACTAATATAAATATTATAAATGTCATAATGAACCACCTTTCTTACATTATTGTTAAGACAAGTACGTAGCTTAATGCTACATATATTATACTGTCAAATCTATCTAACATACCACCATGTCCTGGTATGAGATTTGAATAATCTTTAATTTTAAAGTGTCTTTTGATGCTAGAAAATACTAAATCACCAAACTCACTTAATATTGTTAATATGAATGTCATTAGGACTACTCTAAAAATATTACTTGCATCAATTGTTGTTATGTAATATATGCTAGTAATAGCAGTACCCATTAAACTTCCTATTACCGATCCTTCTATTGTTTTTTTAGGAGATATTTCTGTCAATTTATGTTTTCCTATTAAACTTCCTCCAATATATGCATATGTATCAGTTAGACAAGCCACTAGAAAGATGTATATGCATAAGGCAATATCTATTTGTCTTAAGTAAACAATGATATTAAATGCTATTCCCAAAAATAATGTTATTCCTATTAAATAAAGACTATCTTCCATATTATATTTTTTATTATCATTATAAAATATTATTGGTGTAATAATGGATAATATAGGAAATATTAAAGTAAATAAGGTATTAAACTTAAAGAATATACCATTTAAAATAAGTATCGATATCGATAGATAACAAACGAATTTAACAAAATCAATATCTTCATTTTTATATTTAATATCAATAAGTTCCTTTAAACACATATTACCACATATAAGCATTAGAATAGCAAAAATTTTAGGCGTGAACATAAAACAACTATTTAAAGAAGATGATAATGGAAATATTAGTGATAACGAAAAAGAAGAAAACAATGAAAGAAATGAAATTTAAAGTAGGTGATATTGTTAAGGTCAAATCTCTTGACTGGTACAATAGTAACAAAACAAAAGATGGCTCTGTGACTGTCGAAGGCCCTTTTGCATTCACAAATAACATGAAAAAATTATGTGGCAAGTTCTTTTGTATCGAAAAGATAGATGAAGTATGTATTTCTTTGAAGACACAGAAAGACTCTGGGTTCCATAGTTGGATGTTGGAAGATCAGGTGTACGAACTTGAAGAAGTAGACCTTTCAAAAGAAGAAGTGAAT
>CAJKHY010000041.1 GCA_905199855.1 uncultured Clostridium sp. | reverse complement strand
CTAATAATTATATTAATTTATTAACGGAAGATTCAATTGTTCTGGCTGAAGATAAAATTACAGAATATTCTAGAAAAATTAGAAATATTTTAAAAATAAATTATAATGAAAATTTAGATGAAAAAATTAATGCTTATGAAATATTCAATTCTATATCAAACTTTTATGATAGTGAGTCATTAGATTTGAGTTCTCCTAATATAGACACAAATAATCTAATAATACCAACTTTAGGAACAGGGATAGTAATTCCAAATTATCAGTATTTTATTGTGAATCCAACTCATGGTAATAATTATGCAGGCGGTATATATGGAAGTGGAAATAGTGGGACTTGTGCTTCAGTTGCAGCACAAATATTCTTAGGCTATAATAACTATTATAATGATAGAAGAATTATAGAAGATAGATATCTTAATGGATATGATGATAGTACAAATAGTATTAAGTATCCAGATAGAAATCCTAATCATTGTACTGATCCAAATTATATGACAAGGTATACTATTGGTACAAGAAGTGAGGATACTGGTGAAAATAGTTTCTATTCTAAAGTTATAACAACAATTATGGAACCAAATACTAGTGGTGCATCATTAGATGAAACATATGAAGGTATTATTGATATTTTGAATGAAAAATTATCAGCAAATGATTATACAATTGATTACGAATTAAAGGGATGGTTTTTTGGTTATTCACCGGTTGATTCGTCAAAAATTAAAAGTGAAATTAATGCAGGACGTCCTGTGATTATAAGTTTAAGTTCAAATCTAGGTGCTGTAGATCATCAAGTTGTTGGTTATGGATATCAAAATTATACATATCCAGGAAGTAGTGATACGTATGAAGGATATATAGTACATTTTGGTTGGGCAGAAAATAATTGTGTATGGGTTAATTCTTCGTGGTGTAAAGGATATATATCATTACAAATGAATCATACACATAATTATAATGTTGTAACAGATAACATTATAGACAATTCAAAAATTGAATTAAGATGTGGAGAATGTGGTCACAGAAAACTTGATGAATTATTTGTTCTTTCTGGTAACACTATTATTGATACGAAATATGATTTAATTGAAAAAATTACAATTCCTAGTAATATAAACGGTATAGAAGTAAAAGGAATAGGTTCTGAAGCATTTAAAAATTGTACTAATTTACAAGAAATACTTATACCAAATAGTGTGACACATATAGATTCTAGTGCATTTGAAGATTGTTATAGGTTGTCAAGTATAACTTTATCAAATAATTTAACAAGTATTGGTAATTCATCTTTTAAAGACTGTGCTAGTTTACTGAGAGTTACTATCCCAAATAGTGTAACGAACGTAGATTCAAGTGCCTTTGAAAATTGCTCATATTTACAGAGTGTAACTTTATCAAATAATTTAAATTCAATAGGAAGTTCAGCATTCAAGGGTTGTGCAAGTTTGCCTTCAATAACAATACCAAATACAGTTACTAATATAGATTCAAGTGCCTTTGAAAATTGCTCATATTTGCAATCAGTGATATTGTCAACAAATTTAGTAGCAATAGGATCATCTGCATTTAAAGGATGTGGAAGCCTTGCAAGTGTTACTATCCCAAATAGTGTAACAAATATAGATTCAAGTGCTTTTGAGAACTGTACAATATTATCAAATATAACATTGTCAAATAATTTACAAGCAATAGGAACATCTACATTTAAAGGATGTACTGCTCTTTCTAGTGTTACACTTCCAAAAAGTGTACAATATATTGATGAAGAAGCATTTAGAAATTGTAGTTCATTGAGATATGTTACTATTTTAAAAGAAACATCCCCAATTACAAATTTAGGACAAAATGTCTTTACAGGCTGTGATAGTAATTTAGAAATAAAAGTTCCAATCAATAGATTAGTTGAATATAAAAATAAAGAATATTGGTCTAGTTATAGAAACCAAATAACTTCAGATGGTACTTTTGAAGAAATTAATATTGACTGTGAAACAACAAGGACAGTAAATTATAATCTACAACAAGGTTTAAATAAATGTTATAAAATTAACGTTGATTGTGTTAAATCATATAGAACTAGTGTTATCTCAAATAATGATGTTAGTATTAAACTATATAACGAAAATATGATGTTTGTAAATGAAAATACTAATATGCTTGATGAGTATTTCAATGTTGGAACATATTACGTATTATTTGAGTATGAAAACATAGAATTAAATGGATTAATCAATGTAAATTTTTCACTCAGATGGCCTAATAACTTTACACAAATAAGTTATAATGTTGATACAAATATATTATCAAATCTTCATAATACAGCTATTGATACTAAACATGGAAAATTCTGTTATTTAAATAATCAAGGTGAAGGATTATATAAAATAACTTTAAATGCAGGAAATATTACTTATCCAGTTGAATCACTAATGATATATACAGATTCGAATAGAACGAATTTATTAAATAGATATAATAATCCAGAAGAAACTATATATGCAACATCACTTGAAAATGAAAATGTAATGTTTGTATATCTTCCATCAAGTGGATATTATTATATGGATGTAGTATTACCTACAAATAATTATTCATCAGTTACTTTAAAAATTGAAAAGGCAGAAACGAATCATATTGATTATACAACTTCACTTTCAAACATTTGCTTTGATATTTTATTTGAAGGAAACTCACTATTTAGTAATTTTGAAGAAGTAACGATTAGTCATAGATCTAAAATACAATTAGATGTTGTTACAAGCGGAAGCATTTTTCAGAATATCAAAGTGGTAGTATTACAAAAGATAAAAGAACCTGGATATGAACCAGGAGATAATCATTACTATAATGTTGTAAAATTGGAAGATTATATTACAACAATAAATAGATCACCTGTATTTGATATAATCTTTGACCCAGGAACATATTATATTGGATTTATTAATAATAGTAATCATGTATCTATTAGTATGGCATTAAGAAGACTTGTAAATCAAGAAGTTGATATGAATAATACATTAGTAGCAGACCCTGCAACAAATGAGGGCTATACACTAGGTAGTGAAGTAACAGTAAATAACGGCATATGTAATAGTGATACAATTACAGAAGGATTTACAAGATGCATTTATTTAATGGTTGAAAACAGGTTACGTGACCCAATGTCAAGACTTGAATATGATTGGTATTCCAGTAATGAAAATGTGGCAGCAGTAACACCTTACGGAACAGTTATCGCAAAATCAGTAAATGTAGATATAATTGTTACAATCTATGCAGTATTAAAAACAGATCCAAGTATAGTGTATAGAAAAACATTTACAATTATTAATGATACAAAAACATATGCAACTGATCCACTTGACTATTATTTAACTATGACAGTTGAAGTTAGAGAAAATGAGTTAATTAATTTAAGTAGTTTAAATGTGCCAATTGATATGACACAATATTATAATTGGTCAGGTTCTCCTTTATTAAATATTGATTATTGGGGATATATTTATGCAGAGCCAAGTGCACAAGGGATGACATTTGAAGTTGAAGGTACATATAGACTAAATTCAAGAGTTAAAATACACCTTACAGTATATGTAATTTTATAACTATATTGGTATATTAACTACTTATTTTTTTAAATCAGCACTTGCTAATCTGGCAATAAGCTTATACGTAGGTGCTTTTTTTTGGGACTATAATTTTCTTGATTTTACTCCAATACTTTCTATATTTGTTGAAAGATATAAAAAATATGTTATAATAATAGTATTGAGTATTACTATAGTCAAAAATGACATAAACAGACTCTGAAATAGTCAAGAAAAAGTAGACACAAAAAAACTACGTAAATCCCTGTTCAGTTCTATACTGAATGGGGGTTTTATAT
>CAJKHY010000040.1 GCA_905199855.1 uncultured Clostridium sp. | reverse complement strand
TTAATAAACTTTGTAGCAACATCTATTAATTCTTGACTATTTCTATATACATTTGGTATTGGTATTTGTTTAGCATCAGTTAAATAATTCTTAAACTCAGTCATTAGATCTATTCTTGAACCAGAAAAACCAAATATAGTTTGATAATCATCACCAAAAGCAATAATTTTTGATTTAAATAATTCTTCTATTCTTTTAGTTAAATTAAATCTTTGCATAGATACATCTTGATACTCATCTATTATTATATATTTATAATCTACCCCTAAATTCTTTTCCTTAACATAGGGCATCACCTTATAAGAAATATTAACCATATCCTCAAAATCTATTAAATTCTTCTCTCTTAATTTTGATTCATAATTCAAATATATATCACTAATAACTTTTATCTGTTTATTAAGTAAATCATTATCAGTTTTAATTTTCATAAATTCTTCTAATTTATAATTAGATCTTTTAAAATAACTAATAAATGGAATAACTATTCTATTAACAAAATTATTTATATATTTATCCTCACTAGTATCCTTTAATCTTTCATATACTAAATCATTATCTTTCTTAGATAAAACATAACCTTTTTTTATTAAAGAGTCTTTTAATACACTTAAATAATTCTTTTTACCTAATACTTTAGAATAAGTTATAATAAATAAATCTTCTATTTTTTCTTTTTTATGATAGCTCTCTTTTAATTTCATATTCTTTAAATAATTGGTTAATTCTTCCTTAGTATAATGATTATTAGTTTCATTAATTTTATCTATCCCAAAATGTTCTATATAATTATAATTATTATTTTGTTCAATATAAAAATCAGGCTTATATATCTTTAAATTATCTAACTTCTTATAACTTTTTTCATATTGATAATCAATATTATTTAAATATAGAAAATTAGCAATATCAACTTCCTCTTTACTCTTACAATATTCTCCATTTAATGTTTTTAAATAATTTCTTCTTCTTTTAGCCTGTTCCTTTATATAATTATCCATCGTAGTATTAGAATTAATATATTTTCTCTTATACATATAATTATGATAATCATAATAATTATCAAATAATTTATATTCTTCACTAAAAGAAGTCTTGTTCTTAAATGCCTCAAAAAATAAATTAAACTTTTCTTTATTCTTAAACAAATTATTTTTTATATAATCACATATTATTTTATATTGCCCCTTTTCATCAATTATATCTATATCCTTATTCTTATAATAATATTTTATTATCTTTAATCCTAAAGAATGAAAAGTATAAATATCTACATTAGCATTAAATAATTTATTTATTTTATAATCAAGTTCTTCTTTAGCTTTTTTAGTAAAAGTAATAACACATATTTTATCCGGCTTAACATTCTTAATATCAATTAAATATTTCACCTTAGCACTTATCGTAGTAGTCTTTCCGCTTCCAGCCCCAGATAACACCAACAAATTATCCTCATCACAAATAATTGCTTCCCTTTGACTCTTATCTAAAATTATATTCTTGTTAATATCATTAAACATATTATCAAAATAAGGCTTATATTTAATTAATTTATTATCTACATATTTACGATTATGTTTCTTTAACAATTTATTCTTATCATTAATTATTTTTAAGATATTTTTATATTCACAAGTATTCTTATCTAAATAATCATATAAATATTTATATTTATTAGTAAACGTATCATACATATTACTAGTTATATAAATATCTTTAGTCATAAACTTTTTATATTTCTCTAAATAATTATTTACTTCTTCCAATAAAATATCCTTATTCATAATATCCCTATCCTTACCTACATTGTACCATATAATAGAAAAAAAAGTAATATTTATTTATTACCTTTTTTTAAAATATCTCTAATTTCCTCTAAAGCCACTAACTCTTTGGATTTTGTTTCTTCCTTTTTATCCTCAGTTTTCTCTTTCTTAAATAATTTATTAAATACTTTAATAAATATAAAAATACAAAAACTAACTATTAAAAAATCAAGAACACTTTGTAAGAATAAACCATAATTAATAGAAGTATCTCTAAATTTAATACTTAGATTAGAAAAGTCCACTCCCCCTAAAATAAGACCAATTATAGGAGTAAAGATATTATTAACTAAACTTGTTACTATTGAAGAAAAAGCACCTCCAATAATAACACCTACCGCTAAATCTAAAACATTACCTCTTGATATAAACTTTTTAAATTCCTTTAACATAAAAGTACTCCTTTCAGTCTTATTTTACTAAAAATAAATAAGGTTGTAAAGACTATCATTAAAGAAAAGACTCCTTTAATCAACTAATATATTTGTTTAGACACAGTTAATTGAATGGGATCTTTTATTCTACAACAGTAAGAACTAGATGAAAACCGAACCCTGTATAAGCTCCAATTCCACCATGACCAAAACTAAAAATACCCGCACTATCTCCATAGCTATAATGACCCCCACGACAGACCCAATAACCAGTAAAATCCACATAATCACTATACCAGCCCGCTGTTTCTCCTATTGCATCTCCTAAATGACTAGCACTTACACTTGTACCTGAATATATATCTATATGCTCTGCTGGTACTCCACTTGGTGTTAACCCTGAATTCCCTGATTGCTTTTTTATATTTCCCATTACATACTCAAAGGCTCCACCACTCATATCATATACTCCTGTTATATTCCCTGTTGTTGATTGACTGGTATTTGTTTTATAACTAGTGCCTGTTCCTCCACCAGTATAATACGAACTATTACTATTTATTGTTATATCTGTTATTCCAAGTCCATAATTACTCTGTTTTAAATATGCTACTGCTCCCCATTCTATATTTTTCATCATATGTGAATCAGCTTGATTTACTCCATTTGACGTTAGATAGTTTGCTGACCTAAATGATAATCCCGTATTATACATGCTTGACATCTCTGTAGATATAATATTCAAAGCACTGATTCCAGGTTTTACTGTTGGAATAGTTGTACTTCCTGTCGTTCCAAATTTTCCTACCCATATTCCTTTTACTTCTGTATCACCAAAAGTAAAAGCTGGATGTGTAAACCAATTCCCATTTGCTTTATTTTGACAAGTTTCTGCTCCGTTTGATGCATATGTGCATGTTACTGTTCCTGTAGTACTTGTTCCATTTTCAAATGTTACATCTATTACTTGAGGAGAAGTTCCATTTGCATACGATGCATTAAATAATTTATATTTATATCTTGGTATCCATACAAAATATGCTAATATATCATTTTCTGGAATTATAGTTCCTATATCTGCATTCATATAAGTATCTCTTTTTGAAGATGTTACCATTACAGCATTAGCCCATTTTTGATTACCATAATCATACCAATCATTATATGCTCCATACTGATCTGCTTTAACCCAATTAGTTCTATCATATGTTATTGGTATCATTCCCTCTGCTAAAACTGGTCTATTTGCCCCAGAAGGATCTTCTTGTAATTCTACATCTTCAACAGGACAATATGTAATTAAATGACCATTCACTATTTTTTTAGTACAATCTGTTCCTGAAGTATCTATTTTACTTGCACAACTATTTGTAATATCACTGCTATTATAAGTGCTTGTTATTTTAGTCCCATTTGGATAACCATTACTACCATATGTAATTGTATTACCTACATAACCTGATGCTACTCCTATTATTATATCTATATCATTATTAGAGTTATTAGCTATTACTAAAGGTACATCTTTACTTACTCCAGTATCTATATTACCACTTGTATTTAATGCTGTTGTAGTAACTGTTTTATCTTCTACTACTTCTCCTATTATTACATTAGTTAAATCATTTGTTGTACTATAATATATCTCATAATAGATAGTATCATTACTAGTATTATTAATTGTAGCATAAAAACTAGCT
>CAJKHY010000039.1 GCA_905199855.1 uncultured Clostridium sp. | reverse complement strand
ATTAGCCATTACATTTAACAATAAAGCGGCTAAAGAAATGAAAGAACGTGTCTATAAACTTGTAGGCAAACTGGCAAACGACATTCAAATATCAACATTTCATTCATTTGGCCTAAAACTCCTAAAAGAAAATTACCAAATCCTAGGATACCAAAAAAACTTCACTATTCTTGATAGTGATGATACTCTAACCGTTATAAAAAAACTAATTAAAGAAAATAACTTAGATCCCAAGTACTATAATGCTAAAAATATAAAAAATAAGATAAGCGGAGCCAAAAATGAACTATTAGATCCAGATGGCTATTCCAAATACGAATATGATAAAACCATAGTAAGCATCTATTCACAGTATCAAAGAAAATTAAAAAACAGTAATTCCGTAGATTTTGATGACTTACTCCTTTTACCAATCACCTTATTTAAAGAAAATCCTGTTATCTTAAGATATTATCAAGAAAAATATAAATACATTCTAATAGATGAATATCAAGATACCAACGAAGCACAATATATTTTTACCAAACTACTATCAAACTTATATAAAAATATCTTTGTCGTAGGCGATGAATCACAAGCTATATATGGCTTTAGAAATGCCAATTACAAAAATATCTTAAACTTTGAAAAAGACTATAAAAATACAAAAACTATCCTTTTAGAACAAAACTATCGTTCCACTCAAACGATTCTAAACGCGGCCAATTCAGTCATAAAAAACAATAAAGAAAGAAAAGATAAAAATCTTTGGAGTAAAAACGAAGAAGGAGATAAAATAAAATACATAAGAACAGACGACGAAAAAGAAGAAGCATCTTATATTTCTAATAAAATAAAAGAATTAATTAAAAATGGCAACAACTATGAAGATATAGCCATATTATATAGAACTAACGCCCAAAGCCGTGTCATAGAAGAAGAAATGCTAAAAAATGCCATTCCTTATCGTATCATAGGCAGTTTCTATTTCTATAATCGCAAAGAAATAAAAGATTTAATCTGCTACTTAAGATTAATACATAATCCCAAAGACGATGTTAGCTTACTTAGAATAATCAACGAACCAAAAAGAGGCATTGGCCTAAAAACCCTAGAAAACTTATCACAAAAAGCGTCAAGTGAAAGTATTAGCATCTATGAAGCCATATCTACAGGAAAAGAACTTCTTTTTAAAGGACTAATTGAAGAAATGCGGATCTTAAGCGAAAACATGAGCCTTACCGAAATAGTCGACATGGTGCTAGATAAAACAGGTATCAAATCCGAATACCAAAAAGAAAAAACTATTGAAAGTGATATAAGACTAGAAAACCTAGAAGAATTTAAATCAATAACCAAAAACTATGAAGAAGAATATGGCGTTGTATCATTAGAAGAATTTCTAAATGAATTAACTCTTGTCAGCGATAAAGAAGAATATACTGATTCTACCAATAAAGTAAGCCTAATGACCATGCATGCTGTCAAAGGATTAGAGTTTGATAATGTTTTTGTCATAGGATTAGAAGAAGGCATATTCCCACACTTTAACTCCATCAACGAAGGCAACATCGAAGAAGAAAGAAGACTATGTTACGTTGCAATCACCAGAGCAAAAAAACACTTATACTTATTAAATGCAAAAAAAAGAATGCTCTTTGGTAATACCCAAATAAATAGACCAAGCCGTTTCATAGAAGAAATAGATTCAAAATACATAGAAAAAGAACCAAGTAAAAACGAATCAAAACTATCACATATTATTAAAAAAGTAAAAAACACCGTAACTAATACCGATACTAACTACGAAGTAGGCGACTTAGTAAAACATGCAGTATTTGGTGAAGGGGTAGTTGTATCAATTGATAAATCCATTGTTACCATAGCCTTTGCTCATCCGCATGGTATCAAAAAACTCATGAAAAATCACCCAAGCATTACAAAAATTTAAACTTCCTAAAAATTTGGCATATAATAAATTAGGTGAGTTTATGGATTATAAAATTTTAGTTAATAAAGATAATAAACTAGAAGACAATTATGCCCCCCTAAACTTAGTTAAAACAGATAGTAAATATAAAGATAATATTTATTTAGAAGAAAAAACTTATGAACAATTTAAAAAATTGCAAACTGATGCTTTAAAATATAATTATCATTTTGATATCTCTTCAGGTTATCGTGATTATAACTACCAAGAAAAAATATTCAATGAATTAGTCAACGAAAAAGGTTATAACTACGCGTATAAATACATAGCCAAACCAGGATATACAGAACATCAAACAGGTCTAGCTTTAGATATCGTGGTATACAAAGATGACAAAAGTTATATCGAACATGACATTGAAAACTTAATTGAAACTAAGTGGCTTCATCAAAACGCTCATAAATATGGATTTATCGTAAGATATCCACTTGATAAAGAAGAAATCACCAATTATGCATATGAACCATGGCATTTAAGATATGTAGGCGATTTAGCACCATACCTATACAACACAAATCAAACTCTAGAAGAGTACCTGAAAAAATAAAACTGACTTATTTCATCTTAAGCCAGTTTTTTTCTTACTCTAAATTCTTAGCATTATTAGCCAGAATCTTAAAGTAATCATATTTTAAAACTAAATCATTCTTCTTAATAATATAGTCAATATAACTATTCTTTCTTTCCAAATCTTCACTACTAATATGTTGATTATTAGTAACCATACCACCATCTACATAAACATTACCATCATACCAAGAAGCATCACTAAATAAAACTATACCCTTATAATCGTTACTCAATGCATCAGTACCAATATAATAATTACTATTATAATCAATCCCAAATAAATTAAGCACAGTAGGCAATATACTTAATTGAGAAGTAACCTCCTTAATTTCCTTCATCTTAATGTTACTACTCCAAATAAAGAATGGCGTATGATTAATTAAATTATTATCTGTTTTCTTATACTTATCTAAAATAGTCATATCATCCAAAGTATATAAGTAGTGGTCAGTAAACACAACTAAAACCGTATTATCATATAAATTATTATCTCTAAGTGCCTGAATTAACAAACCAATCATTTTATCAGTCTCATTAGCCTGTAACCTAGCACATTCTTCCTCAGTTAATTCTACTTGCTGAATTGATTCTTCTGATTTTTCACTATCTAAAGACGTCTCCTTTTCTTTATCTAAAATTAACTTGCAAACACCCTTTGATTGATTAAAAGGCATATGTGGTGAATAAGTAATAATATAATCAACAAACCTCTTATCACTATGAAACATTAAATCATAAAAAGTATCATTATTAATAAGTTCCGTGTCTAACATATAACTATTATCATTATAATTAACCATATCCTTTAAACCATAATAATTATCAAAACCCCAGTTACTATAATTAATCCCCCTAGAATAAAATTCCTTAGAATTCATATGAAAAGCATTAACCAAATAACCTGCATCCTTAAACATATTAGCCATTGAATAATTAAATAAATTCTTATTAAAAGTATAAGCATTTTGATTATAAGATAAAGGTGTAATATATCCTGTATTCACGGCAAACTCGGAATTAAAAGTTGATCCCCCACCATTATAATATGAAAAGTGATTAGTAAAATTGAATGAACTATTCATTAAATTATATAAATTAGGTGTATCCTTCTCAGTAAGTAACCAACTATCAAGACCTTCTAATTGTAAAAATATCACATTCTTATTCTTAAAAATACCAGTATATTCATTAGAACTTTTTGCATCGTCATTATTAAAAACCTCTTCCAAAAAATTAAGTTCAATTTGATTATTAGTCTTCTTTGTTTTAAAGAATGTTACGTAAATATTTCTACATGTATATTCGTATAAACCCGTAATAGCCATACTCTTATTATTATCATTAATATAAACATTTCTCTTATTCTTCCATGTATTCCAAGTTAATTCATTATTGGCTTTTCCATACAAAAAAGGAATAAAACTATGAAAAACTAAAAAAAGTACAAAAATCACTATTAAATTTTTATAATCATTTTCCTTTTTGTTAGGAATCATTTTTAACACCCAGATACCAAATATCATAACTGCTAAACATACCAAATAAATCCATATTTTAGCTTTTAAGAGCGTATCAAATATATAAGAAGTACTCTCTCTAGCCATCTCAATCAAACTAAAATCGAAAAAATTATCAGTCATTGAATAATAAACATTATTAAGTAAAAAGATAAACATCGCACAAACCAAAATTAAAACATATATTTTGCGTCCTATTTTACTCTTAAAACTAAACACTATTCCTAAAAACAAAAAGCACCAAAGAATAGTAAATAAATTAGGTACAATATACCAAAAAGAAACAAAAGAAGTAGGGAAGAATATTCTAGTAGTTAAATCAAGTATCAAAAAAGGTAAAGCCAGTAAAATAATCTCCTTATACTTACATATATAATCAAAAAAATTCTTTAAAAACCCCTTAATTT
>CAJKHY010000038.1 GCA_905199855.1 uncultured Clostridium sp. | reverse complement strand
ACTAGATTTTATTGTTTTGTAAAATTAAGCACCAGATAATTCTTAAAATTACTTCACACTAGATTTTATTGAACCTAAACTTTAATATTTAGGTTTTAGATTTATAACTAGATTATCTTCACTACCAATAATATTGCCTTCTAAGATGCTTTGTTCATAGACATAGCCATTTCCATTTATGGTGTAATTGATATCCATTAATTTTAATAGACTAATAACTTCTTTATATGAGTATCCTATTAAATTAGGTACCCTTTTATCATAATTATTAGTAAGTAAGAATACTCTATCTCCTTTATATATTATGTTATTTTGACTAGGATATTGTTTGATTATTTTATCTCCATCACCTAGAATGACAACGTTTATTCCCATGTTTTCTAATTCTTTTTTAGTATTTGCAGTGTTGGCACTGGAATATGATTTTACTGTATATTCTTCATTAGAAGATTTAGATACAACATCTTTATTATCGATATTTAGGTAATTGTTGATATTTTTAATTACTTCTTTGGTTGGTTCAGCTAGATAGTTGGTGGCAGAATCTTTAGGTCTTTTTAAGGCTGTATATATTATTACTTCTGGGTCATCTTTAGGAAACATTCCTGAGAATGAGTAGATATATTCATCTAGGTATTTGCCTTGTTTGTAATCAAATATTTGGGCTGTACCAGTCTTAGCAATTAGGTCGATTCCCTCTATTCTATAGGCTCCTCCAGTACCTGTGCCATTTCTATTGTTAACTACATTGGCCATTAAATCTTTTAATTTATTAACGGTCTCGATGCTGGCAATGGTATTTATTACTTCTCTTTTGCCTTCATATAGTGTTTTATTGGTACTGCTATCAGTTATTTTAGAGACAATATATGGTTTTAACATTTTACCTCCGTTGGCTAAGGAAGTTAGAGCTTGGATATGTTGCATTGGGGTTGTGGTGATGCCTTGTCCATATCCTGCCGTGGCAACTTCGATGGGATAATTAAATTCTATTGTTCCTGCTAGTTCGCCTTTTATGGTGTAACCTGTTTTTTGGCCAAAGCCATACTTGGTGAAGCAATTTTTTAGGTTGTCTTTATTTATTGTTGTTTCTAGGATGTCGGCAATTGCTGTATTGGAAGAAAGTGCAAAGCCTTGGTCGTAAGTAATGACGCCCCATCCTTTTTTATTCCAGTCTTTAATGATAGATACTTTATTAGTTTTCATATCAGTAAAACTTTTGCTTCCTGATAAGTAGGTGGTGTCTCCTTTATAATTTCCACTTTCAATAGCACACATGTAGGTAAATATTTTCATTGTAGAGCCTGGTTCATAGGTGTTAGCAACGAAGGGATCTAAGTAAGAAGTCATATTTCTTAGGTTGGGATCAAATGAAGGGGTCGAAGAGTTTGCTAGGATGGCTCCAGTTTTAGCATCGGCCACGATCATCAAAGCCCATTCGGCCAAGGAATTATCTTGAATGGTTTTGACCGCACTTTCTACAAATAATTGAATGTTACTATCTATTGTTAGGTAGATATTATCTCCGTCATGGGCATCTATTTTATATTCACGACCATTTGGTATTTTGTAACCATATTTATCTTTTTCATATTCAACATATCCTGTTTTCCCTTTTAAGATTTCATCGTAGTATCCTTCTATACCAAGTTCTCCTACTTGAAATTCTAAATTGTTACTATCTTTCTTTTTAACTGTATAGCCTAAGGTGTAAGATGCATAATCTCCATTAGGGTAATATCTTTTATAACTTTTAATAAAATCTATTCCTGGTAATTCTAGTTTTTCTATTTTATCTTTTTCTAATTCACTTAAATTTCTTCCTCCAGGACCAAGTTCTACTTGATATACTCCTTCTTTGTTTAATAAGGCTAAGATGCTCTCTTTGTCCATGTTGATTAAGGGTGATAGGCTTTCAGCTGTCTTTTCTTTATCAACTACGTGCATTGGTTTACTACTGCCTTCACTTCTTTTTTCGCTTAAGTAAGCAATTACTGTATAACTGGCTACGTCTTGAGCAAGTATTTCACCTTTATTATCATAAATGGCACCTCTGGAAGGCATGATTATTTCTCTTGAGGTATTTCTATTTTTTATAAATTCTTTGATTGTGACATCCCCTATGTTAAAATTGGCTAGACATAAATAAGATAAGCGCATAATAAAAAAAAGGAATAAAATAAGAACACAAACTAAAAACAACGTATTAGTTTTTACTTTATTTCTATTCACTTTTATCTTCATAGATATGCCCCCTAATCTTTGATTGTTTTGATGTTATCATTATTGTAAGCAAGTCCCATATTGGATGCTACGTTGAAAACATTTTCCAATGAAACCATTTCATTTATTATCATATTTAAGCTTTGATTGTTATTTTCTTTTTTATTAACTTGTTCTTTTAGTTTTTCTACTTCAAAATTTACTTTTGATAATGTGGTTTGTCCAAATATTATACCAACAACTAAAACAATTACTAGAAATATGTAAAAACGTAGTAAAAATCTTTCTAATTTAGAAAAATATTTTCTTTTTGTCTTAGTCATAATGTATCACTTAACCCTTTCTATCACTCTTAGTTTAGCACTTCTACTGCGATTATTCTCAGTTAATTCTTTGTTACTTGGTATTATTACTTTGGTATTTATTAGTTTATAATTTGGTAAATATTCTTCTGGTATAAAAGGTAAATTGTTTAGTTCTTGATTAACTTTAGTGTATTTGTTGAATATTTCTTTTACTATTCTATCTTCTAAAGAATGGAATGTAATAACACAAATTCTACCATTTATGTTTAATAATTTTATAGCATCTTCTAAGGAGGCTTTTAACACATTTAATTCATCATTAACTTCAATTCTAATAGCTTGAAATACTTTTCTAGCAGGATGTGATTCTCTCATTGCTTTAAATGGCACACTTGTTTTAATGATGTCCACTAATTCTAAGGTAGTAACAATTTCTTTGTTTTCTCTATATTTTACGATATTTGAGGCGATTTTCTTAGCATATTTTTCTTCACCATATTTATAAAATATATCGGTTAATGCTTTTTCACTGTAATTATTTACTACTTCATAAGCACTTAAGCTACTATTTTGATTCATTCTCATATCTAATCTAGCGTCATTGTGGTAACTAAAACCACGACTGGCGATATCTAACTGAGGACTAGATACTCCAAGGTCATATAATATTCCATCAACATGATATATGTTGTTTTCTTCAAGTCTTTTTTTTATGTTAACAAAATTATCATTAATTATCTTGAAATTGTTGCCTACCTTACTAAGTTTTAGATTACTAGCTTGGCAGGCATCAATGTCTTGATCAAAGGCGAAAAGATACCCCTTTTGTATCCTTTTTAAAATCTCGCTGCTATGTCCTGCGAATCCTAAAGTTGCATCTACATATATTCCATCTTCTTTTATATTTAAATTGCTAATGCTTTCTTCTAATAAAACACTATAATGCATAATTACTCCAACGAAATATCAAATAGATTTTCACATATGTCTTCTAAAGACTTTTCATTTTCTTGCATCATGCATTCAAAATTATGTAAATCCCATATTTCTAGGCGATCATTAACCCCAATGACGGCACATTCTTTTTTTAAATTAGCAAATTCTGTTAAATTAGACGGAATATTAATGCGACCTTGTTTATCAAATTCGCATACCGTGGCTCCTGTTAAAAAAAATCTCATGAATGTTCTGGCATCTTTTTTAGTGAAAGATAGAGTTTTTAGTTTTTCAACTAGTTTATTCCAATTAACCATAGAATATATAGATAAACAACCATCTAGTCCTCTTGTTAATACGAATGAATTACCAATTTCTTCGCGAAACTTAGAAGGTATAATTAATCTACCTTTTTCATCAATATTATGATGATACTCTCCAATCAACATTGAAATCCCCCACTTTCTCCCACTTTGAACCACTTGATAACTATATTCTACTATTATTTAACATATTTGTAAATACTTTTTTTAAAATTTTACATCATTTTACAAAATAATGTTTTTTCTTATCTTTTACTATGCTGTTATCAGTATTAAAAAACAGTATGAATATATATTCATACCGTACTGCATAATGTCCATGAATACTGTGCAACTTGTTAGGTTACATTTTTTTGTTGATAAATATTTTAATTTGTTATTTATCATGTATCTTTATACGAGACACAGTTAAGATAACGAGACCCATCTTTGACCTAATTTAGCATTATCTGTGTAACTGGTCGCTTACGCTCCCGTAGTAGAAAGCACAACGCGAAAACCATCGCCGGTGCTTCCGCCATTGTTTCTGTGAAAGTAGAACACACCTGCATAGGGACCATTCATGATAGATCCCCCACGTCGGAACCACGAGGTAGGTCCAACAAAGTTTGCACTATCACTATACCAACCAGCTGTTTCACCTGTTGCATCTCCTAAATGACTATAAATTTCACTATCTCCGGCATATATATCTATATATTGGCTGGGCAAATTACTTACTGTTAAACCAGAATATTGTGCAGTCTTATTATAATTTCCCATAACATATTCATCAGCACCACCTGACATATCATATACCCCTGTAATATTTCCTGTTGTTGATTGTCCTAAATTATTTTTATATGATGTTCCTGAACCACCACCAGTAAATTGACCATCACTATTTATTGTTATATCTGTTATTCCAAGTCCATATATACTTTGTTTTAAATATGCTACTGCTCCCCATTCAATATTTTTCATCATA
>CAJKHY010000037.1 GCA_905199855.1 uncultured Clostridium sp. | reverse complement strand
ATTTCTCCATTATTAGAAACCATTATTTTTAAATTAGGATATCCTTCTATTTTAAAATAATTCTTATCTTTATTACTAATAATAATTAATCCTGTAATTATTGCTAGTAATATTGTAAAACTAAATATTATTTTCTTTTTCATAATTCATTTTCTCCTTTAAATTGTTACCTATTTCTTTTATTAAATATATAATTAAATATTTATTATAATTATTTATACTATATTCTTTTTTAATATTAATATCTAAATTATCTAATATTAAATAATTTATTTGATATTTATCTAATTCATAATATTTTTTTATATTTAATTCCATACATATTTTATTATCAATAAAATATGTCTTTAATCTTCTTTTTTTTCTTATAAATATTATATAATTAAAATATATATCTTTAGTAAATTTATATCTATTAATTATACTCATAATTCCTAAAACACATACATTAATGTATGTGTTTATCAAATACTATATTGATAGAGTTTAGTAACATAGACTTCCTCATATATAGTCTTATATTTAGATATAAATATCTAGGATAATACTTGTCCTTTATTATTATAGATTTTAAAGACTTATCCTTAAAATAACAAAATAAATAAAGTTCTGGGCGAGCACCAAACCCATTGTTCGCATTGTTGTTGTTCACGTTCGCGTTGTTGTTGACATTAAACACGTTATTAGCATTACTAGAGTTAGGAGACACATATATCATATTACCCTTATACATACATTATATATTATTATTTAATAATAATCAAGTAAATGTTTTATTTTTTTATCTTAACCTCCAATACTTATTAATTATTTTATCAATCTTTTTATTATTTATATATTTATAACTATATTTATAATTATTAATTATACAAAAACTTTTTTCAAAACTAATCTTATTATTATCATATAAATATTTAGTTTTTTTAATATTATTTTTGATTCTTCTTAATGATTTATTTCTTAATTTAATAATAGTTTTCTTATTATCTACTTTAAAGTTATATCCTAAAAATTCTAACCATTCATTATATTTAACTATTTTAGTTTTATTTTTATTAAGTTCTAACTTTAAAGTAGATTTTAAGTATTCTTCTATTTCTTTTAAAGAATATTTTAAATATTCTTTATCTTTATGAAATATAATAATATCATCCATATAAGAAATAAAATGTTTTAATTTTAATTTTTTATTTATAAAATTATGTAATTTATATAAATAGAATATTGCTAATAATTGATTAGTCATTAATCCAATAGCAAGACCTTTATCTTTAAGATAATATGGAATATTATCTATTTCTTTATTATTATAATTATTTTTAATTTTTCTTATTTCTTCATTAACATAACTATCATTAGTACTATCAATAATATTACATATTATCTCATATTCACTTATATTTAATTTATCAATAAGTAATTTTTTTAAAACATTATGATCTATTGAATAAAAATATTTCTTTATATCTAATTTTAATATATAAAAAGTGTTATACTTTTTATATATTTCATAATATCTTTTTATTAATTTAATACCATAATCAGTACCCATATTCTTTCTTGTAGCAATATTTCTTTTATCTAAATATATACTTAGTTTTTTATTTAAAAAATAATTAGTTATATAATGATTTATTATTTTATCAAAAATATTAGGAGCCATGATAATTCTGTATTTATGTTCATGTATAACAAATATATTATATTTGTTATACATATATCTATTATTTATTAAATTATTATATAAATTAGATATATAAGCCATTTTATTACTTTCAAATCTAATTAAACTTTTTTTATTTTTAACTCTCTTACTTACTGTATTATTATATGTATCTAAAATATCGAAAAAATTATATTTATTTTCTATCATATTTAATCCAACCATATGTCATTTTAGTAAGTTCTTCTATTTTAGAAGAATTTATCATAACTTCTTTTTTAGATATATATTTAAGTAAATAATATCTTTCTAAATAAAAGTTTAACATATTTAATTTAGCAATAATTTCATATTTAATCTTTTTCTTATATATTTTATCTTCACAAGTATTAGCCAAGAAAACTAAATATAAAATATTATCTACATATTCTCTCATAGCTTGTTTATTATAATAATCTTTATTAGGTATATGAACTAATACTTTTTCTAAAGATAAAATATATTCTTTTAATTTAATAATTAATTTAAATTCTTTATTAGTACTATTATCTATCATTAAGATAATCCTCAATCAATGATAGTAAATTATTTAACTTATTTAGATTTAAATCTTTAATTTTACTAACAATATTCTCAATTCTAGTATTAAGATTATAATTTTCTAAAGCAATATCTAAATATTTAAAATAATTATTACCTTTAACTAAACATATTAAGAGTAATCTATTATCTTTAGAATTAATTTGTAAACTAATACCTTTTCCTATTAACATATTTTTAACTTTAGAGTATGCTTCTTTAGGAAAAGATACTACATTACCTTTGGTTATCTTATAGCCAAGAAAGTAATTTAATATTATAGCATCATCACCATAAACACGATAAAATAGTCCATCTTCGACTATTAACAAAGAGCCTTTATGCTTTTTCTTTCCCTCTTTAGTAGTATAAAGCCCCCTCCCATACAATTGTTTGTTTCTTCGCTTGTAAGAGTTATAATCTCATACCCTGAAAAAGCCTCGACCGATTCATAAAGTCCAGTTTTTTTGACTTCTTCAAAACTTAAATCAATTTCTTGTTCTTTCCTCATTTTTTCTCCTTCTTTTGTAAAGTAATACTCTACATTTCTATTTTTTTTTGATTTACAGAGTGCGTGGGAGCGATACATGCTCCAACACGCACTTAAATCCAGTTTAATTTCCCAATGCTATTTGAAACGGATCAGTTTTTGTCCCTGTCCCCCTCAAATAATAGACATTAGAGTTTAGATATAGGACTGGGCGGACGCCATACCCATAGTCAGCAGTGCCGTTGCCCGCGTTCGCATAGTAGCTCACATAGAACACACTATAAGCACCACTAGAGCGAGGCGACAATGTCCATTCATATCCATTTTTTAGTATCCAGGCACTTCCTCCACATGAAGTTGTTCCATAACTTCCTAGTGATTTACTAGAATGGTTGCAACTTGCATTTTTTACTGAATATCCATAGTCACTAACATACATTAATCCTACTTTTGCTGTTGTTACAATCGGTGTTCCACTTGTCTTTACTGTTGTTCCTCTTTCATTTTTATACATAGTTTCTGCATTTGAAGTACCTCTTTGTCCTCCTAAATTCCATGTTGCTGTTTCTATATAATCTAATACATTTTTTAAGCCTATATCGGTGAAATCACAAGGTTTAGTTACTGATGTAGAATAAAAATTACAAGTTCCTGATGTAGAATTTAAATATAGATTATTTAGGATATTATTATTTAATTCTGCTGTTGTCCAATTATTAGTACTTTCTTTATCCCAAGCAAAACTTCCTATTACATCATTTCTTATTATTTTTACTGTATTATTTGTTGATGGTGCCCTGTTACCTAGTGATGCATCACTTGTTGTTGGAGTACCTCCAGGAAATGCTCCAATTATTCTCCATAACTCATTATTAAACCATACATAATTATTTACTTCTGTATCTGTTCCTTCATATCTATATTCTGTATATGTTTCTCCATCATCAAAAGTATGATCTTCTTTAAAGATATTATTTGTTCCATCTGTATTATTCCATAAAGATATTATTTTATCATATGCTTTACTTTTAGTATTAGATGTAAAACTAACTTTACATTTACTAGATTTACTTAAATTACTAACTACCATTTCCCAATTATCATAATCCCAATAAGTATCTGCATTATCACAAGTAGTTATAACATTATAATATAAATTATTATCTTTAGTTGGAAAAACATCAACTATTTCTCCATTATTAGAAACCATTATTTTTAAATTAGGATATCCTTCTATTTTAAAATAATTCTTATCTTTATTACTGGCAATAATTAATCCTGTAATTATTGCTAGTAATATTGTAAAACTAAATATTATTTTCTTTTTCATTTTTACACCTTCTTAATTTCCTAAGGCTATTTGGAACGGATCGGTTATTTTTCCTGTTCCACTTAAATAATAGACATTAGAGTTTAGATATAGGACTGGGCGAGCACCAAACCCACGGCTAGCATTGCTGTAGTTCACGAGCGCGTTGCTGCTGACAATAAACACGTAATAAGCACTACTAGAGTCAGGAGACAATGTCCATTCATATCCATTTTTTAGTATCCAGGCACTTCCTCCACAAGCTGTTTTATTATTACTTCCTAGTGATGTACTAGAATGATTACAACTAGAATTTTTTACTGAATATCCATAATCACTTGCATACATTAATCCTACTTTAGCTGTTGTTACTATTGGTGTGCCACTTGTTTTTACTGTTGTGCCTCTTTCCGTTTTATATGTTACTTCTGCTGTTTTTTTATGTTCGCTTCCCCCTAAATTCCATGTTGCGGTTTCTATATAATCTAATACATTCTTTAATCCTATTTTAGTAAAGCTACATGGTTTTGTTACTGAAGTTGAATAGAAATTACAAGTACCTGTACTAGAATTTAAATATAGATTATTTAAGATATTAGTATTTAATTCTGCTGTTGTCCAATTATTAGTTTTATCTTTATCCCAAGTAAAACTTCCTATTGCATCATTTCTTATTATTTTAACGGTATTATTTGTAGATGGTGCACGGTTTCCTAGAGATGTAGCACTTGTTGTAGGTGTTCC
>CAJKHY010000036.1 GCA_905199855.1 uncultured Clostridium sp. | reverse complement strand
GTTGTTTTCTTCCCAGTTTGTGCTATTATAGAAAAGACAATTCTGATTCGTCTTAATAATTTGATGCGAAGAAGAGATTTTTTTTCGAGTTTACATCATATTTTTAGTTACAATCTTTTGATTTCCCAATTGATTTAAAATGATAGTTGTATATATGCATAGAAAGAGGACTTTCATGCTTTATCAGAGTAGAGAAAATGCTGAATTTAGTGATAATAAAGATAAATTGGAATGGATAGAGATTAATGTAAGTGGTACTAAATATATTGTTAAGGTATTAGAAAGAAAATTAAATGATAATAATGTTGATAATAATATATATAATATTGTGGCTTCAAAGAATGCTATTATTAGTAAGGTTAAGGCTAGTCATGGAGTTATATTAAAGAATACTAATGATTATGTTAAAAGGGGAGAAGTTATAATATCTTCTAATGTTATTTTACCTAATGGTAGTGTTAATTTAACCAATGCTAGTGGGGATGTATATGGAGAAGTGTGGTATGAAGTTGAGGCTACTCATCCATATATTTATAAAGAAGAAAGTGTTACAGGTAAGAAGAAAAAAGTTTATGTTATTAAGTTTTTAAATAAAAGATTTTCAATATTTGATTTTAATCATTTTGATACGTTTAAATATAATGAAAAGATTATTTTAAAAGATAATTATAATATTATAAGGTTTGTTAAGGAAAAACAATATGAATTAAAGGTAATTGATGAATATTATACAAAGGAAGAGTTAATTAATAAGATAGTAGATATTGCTAAGAATAAGATAAGTAAAAATTTAGAAGAAGATGAGTATATTAAGAATTATTATATTTTAGAAGAGGTGGAAAATGAAAGTGGAATTACTTTAAAAATATTTTTTAGTGTTATTGAAAGTATTGGGGTTTTAGAAAAAGTTGAAAATATTGTACCAAATGAATAGTAAAAAAAAGATAAATATGTTATACTTGATACGGTATTAAAATGAATAACAAGGAGGATATTATGTTAGAGTTAAAGAATATTTGTAAAAGTTATAAAACAGGGGATTATTATCAAAAGGCTTTACATAATGTTAATTTAAAGTTTAGGGAAAATGAGTTTGTGGCTATTTTGGGACCATCTGGAAGTGGAAAGACAACTTTACTTAATATTATTGGAGGTTTAGATAGATATGATACTGGTGATTTAATTATTAATGATGTATCTACTAAAGAGTTTAAAGATAGTACTTGGGATGCTTATCGTAATAATAGTGTTGGTTTTATTTTTCAAAGTTATAATTTGATTAGTCATATATCTATTTTAGAAAATGTAGAGATGGGAATGACATTAAGTGGAGTAAATGCTAGTATTAGAAAAGAAAAAGCGATTGAGGCTTTAAGAAGTGTTGGCTTGGAGAAACATATTAATAAAAAGCCTAATCAATTATCAGGCGGGCAAACTCAAAGAGTGGCAATTGCTAGGGCTTTAGTAACAGATCCTGATTTGATTTTAGCAGATGAACCATCCGGAGCACTTGATTCTAATACATCTATTCAAATAATGGAATTAATTAAGAAGATTAGTAAGAAGAAATTAGTAATTATGGTAACTCATAATGAGGAGTTGGCTAATACTTATGCTAGTCGTGTTATTAACTTAAAAGATGGTGAAATAATAAGTGATAGTAATCCATTTAAGGAAGATGAACAAAGTGATAGTAATTATCAAATAAGAAAGACATCAATGAGTTTTTTTACTGCTTTGAAATTATCATTCAAAAATATTGTTACTAAAAAGGGTAGGACTTTACTCACAGCTTTTGCTTCATCAATTGGTATTATTGGTATTGCTTTGATTTTGTCTTTATCAAATGGATTTAATATTGAAGTAGATAAGTTTGAGGAAAATACTTTATCTTCGATGCCTATTATGATATCTTCTACATCGGTATCAATGGATGAGGAAACTGTTAACAAGTTAATGGATACAAATAAGAATGATGAGAATACTTTTACTTCTAAGAAGGAATTATATCCAATGGAAGATTATAAAGAAACTTTAACACATAAGAATATTTTTAATCAAGAGTATATTGATTATGTTGAGAATTTAGACAAAACTTTAATTAATGGAATTGGTTATACTAGATATACTAATTTAAACATTATTACTAAAAAGAATGATATATATGCTCCTTTGGGATTATCTATGTCAGAGTTTGTATCAATACCTAAGAAATTAGATAGTAGTGATATAAATGGAGTTTTAGAAGATAATTATGATTTATTATATGGTAGATTACCTAAGAATAAAGAGGAACTTGTTTTAGTGGTAGATAAGAATAATCGTATTAGTAAGAAAATTCTTATGGCTTTAGGATTAGATGTTTCTAATGATAAAATTGATTTTAATGAGATAGATAAAATTAATCTTAAATTAGTATTTAATGACGATTATTATAAGAAGATGGGTAATTTTTATACTGTTAATACTGATTATGAAAAGTTATATAATATAGAAAATAATTTGAATTTAAAAATAGTTGGTATTATACGAGGTAAGGAAGAAAAGAAGCAGATATTGGGTAGTAGCTATGGATTATCTTATACAAATGATTTGCTTGATTATGTAATAGAAATTAATTCTAAATCTAATATTGTAAAAACACAGAGTGAATTAAATTATAATGTTTTAAGTGGGCAACCTTTTGAAGAAGGGGAGGATAGTACTAACACTAAAGAGATTATGATGTCATATTTAGGTAGTAGTAGTATTCCTGCTATTATTAATATTTATCCAAAAAACTTTGATGCTAAGGATAAGATATTAAATTATTTGGATGAGTATAATAAGAATTTAAATGAGGAAGATAAGATTATATATACTGATTTAGGGGCTTTGATATCTTCTATGAGTAGTAGTATTATGGATGCTATTACGATAGTACTTATTGCATTTTCTTCTATCTCTTTAGTGGTCGCGGTTATTATGATTGGTATTATTACTTATATTTCAGTATTAGAAAGAACTAAGGAAATAGGTATTTTGAGAGCTCTTGGTGCTAGAAAAAAGGATATTGCTAGAGTATTTAATGCGGAGACATTTATTATTGGAACGGCATCAGGATTACTTGGTATAGTTATAGCTAGAATCTTAGTATTTCCAACAAATAAGATAATATTAGATGCTACAGGTTTAGTTAATGTTGCTAAAATGAATCCATTACATGCACTACTTTTGATAATTATAAGTGTTACTTTAACAGTAATAGGAGGTTCTATACCAGCACATATGGCTAGTAAGAAAGATCCTGTTATTGCACTTAGAACTGAATAGGCATATGCCTACTTTTTTTCTTTTTACTATTGCTATTTTAGTGCATTAAAATATATAAAAGTGAACCCCTTTAAATGTAATTTTGATAAAATATAGTTATGTTAATATTATATATGATAGATTTATTAATTATAAAATTTAAATAATAAGAATTCAATATATTTCAAGAGTAAAACTACTAGTGAGTGTGAACAGGTTTTATTAGATTATTTAAAAGAGGGGAATAATTTAATCATTAAAGATAGAATTTTATGCGAATATGATTTATTGATATCCTTTCAATATTTAATTTATTATGTGGGTAAGATATATGATATTGACGTATCTAAACCTAGTTATAGTAAAGAAGATATGAAACTATATTTCTATAAAGGTAGTTTATAAGAACAAAAATCTTCTACTAATAACGCGAATAGCAAATGTTATAATATTTAAAAAAAGTAAAAATAATCTTGCTATTTATGAAATATAATGCTATAATTTATCTAGGATAAGGAGGATTTAATAATGAAAAAATTAAATAGTAAAGGTTTTACTCTTATAGAATTATTATCAGTTATTGTTATTTTGGCTATTATTATTGCTATTACTGCTCCAAGAATATTTAATGCGGTTGATAATTCTAAGAAGAGTGCACTTGATTCTAGTGCATCAACATTAAAAAGTTGGTACAATGAAACAAAATTAGCGGATAATGTTGCTAATGAAAATGATAAGATATTAACAGGTTATGAAGCCACAGAAGCAAAGCAATGCTTAGATGAAGGTTTCTTTAAGGCAGCAAAACAAAGTTCCGCTCAATTTAAATTAGGTACAAAGGTAAGTGAAGGATGTTCATTTTACTATAAGAAAGATGGAGCAGTGGAATTTGTACTTGTTGCTAATGAAAATGGTAAGTTCTATTTAGGAGATGCTGTTAGTAAAAACGAAAGTTATAAATATATGTGGGCTAGCAGTGATGGTACTAATAGTTGGGATAATAAAGAGTTAGGATTTACTGATTAATTAATGTATTAAATGATAGATATTAAACTATCATTTTTCTTTTAATTATGATAAAATGATTTTAAGGATGTGATAACATGGCTACGATGTGGACAAATGAGCAACTTGATGCCATTAATAAGGAAGGGACAAATATAATAGTCTCTGCTGGAGCAGGAAGTGGAAAAACAGCAGTACTTACCGAGAGAGTAATTAGAAAGTTGAAAAGTGGAGTACCTATTACAAGATTACTTATTTTGACATTTACTAATATGGCTTCTAAGGAAATGAAGGATAGAATAAGGGAATCTATTAAGAATGATGAAAGTTTAAAGGAACAACTTAATTTGTTAGATACAGCATTTATTACAACATTTGATAGTTATGCTTTATCTATTGTAAAGAAATATCACTACAAGGTGGGGGTAAGTAATAATATTGAGATTGCCGAGAGTAGTATTATTGATTTAAAAAAGATTGAATTAATGGATAAGATATTTAACTCTTTTTATTGTAAAGATGATGCTTTATTTATTAAATTAATTACAGATTTTTGTATTAAAGATGATAAGGAAATAAAGGACTATATTCTAACGATTAGTAATAAGTTAGATATGAAATATGATAAAATAAATTATTTAAATAGTTATTTAGATACTTATTATAGTGACTCTTTTTTAGATAATATGATTTTAGAATATACTAAGTTGTTAAATAAGATAATTGATGAAATAAAGGAATTACTTACTACTATATCTAGTTATGTAGATAGTAATTATTATTTAAAATTAGAAACTAGTATGATTAATTTGCTTAATGCTAATGATTATGATTCGATTAAGAATAATATTAATATAAAACTTCCTATGATTCCAAGAGGTACAAGTGAAGAGGTTAAGAAATTAAAGGAAGAAATAAAAAATAATATAGATAAATTAAAGGAATATGCTATATATGATAATGTTAATCATATAAAAGAAACAATTTTATTAACCAAAGATTATGCTAAGATTATTGTATCTATTTTATTGGAATTGGATAAGGAATTAAATGATTATAAGAAAGAAAATGAGTTATATGACTTTACTGATATAGCAAAACTAGCAATTAAGATAGTAAGCGAAAATAATGATATTAAGGAAGAACTTAAGAATTGTTATAATGAAATAATGATAGATGAATATCAAGATACTAATGATTTGCAGGAATTATTTATTTCTAATATTAGTAATAATAATACTTATATGGTAGGAGATGTTAAACAATCTA
>CAJKHY010000035.1 GCA_905199855.1 uncultured Clostridium sp. | reverse complement strand
TGATTAATAAAAATGTAAAAAATGATTGAAATATAAAGGAAAAACAAAGGGTGGTGTATAAAACATTACACACTACCACTTTACATATGGGGGAATAATTATGGAAAATAATAAGAAAATACCAACACATAAAATGGTGAGAGAATTGCCTTCTTGGGCAAAAGTAGTAAGAATAGTAAATGATATACCAATATATAATATGAATGTCTATGATAATATTATGTCGTGGAACCAACATAATTTAGAAGTTCCGGCAATTGATTATTTTGGAAATATTATAACATTTAAAGAACTACCAAATCATGTTAAAACTTATGTTAATGGGTTGAAATCATTAGGTATTAAGGAAAGTGATGTTATTACGTTATGTATGCCAGTTAGTACAGAAAATATCTTAACCTTATTGGCATCAAGTAATTTGGGGACAATATCTAATAGTCCAAACTTCTTATTTTTAAGAAATGATTTTCATACTTATACAGATAAGAAAAATTCTAAAACATTAATTATTTTAGATGCATATTTGCCATTTGTTATAGATAGTTTAGAAAGTAGTAATGTGAAAAATGTAATTATTACCAGTTTAAGTGATTATTTATTAGAAGAGAAAAAGCATATCTTTGATGACATATCCAAATTACCTAAAAAATTACAAGAAGTATTTGGAGATTATGAAAAGCAAAAGGAATGCTTAAAGAAAATGGCTAAAATGAGAAACATTAATTTTATTAGAATGCAAGAACTAATAGAAGTTGGTAAAAACATTAATGAAGAATTGATATCAAAACCAGTAGATATTGATAGAGATGTTAGTTATTCATATACAAGTGGTACTACAAAAGGGGTGCCAAAGTGTATTGTATATAAAGAAATGTCTGCAAATGCTTTAATAGAATTACATATTGGAGTTAATACTAAAGATTATGTTGGCGAAAGGGTATTTCAAGTAATACCTTTGACTCATGCCACTGGAGAAAGGTTTTGTGGTTATTTACAAATGGCAAGAGGAAAAACGATGGTGCCTCAGCCAATATATAACAAAAATAGTTTTGGAATAGATGTTATGAATTCAAAATGTAATTGGATTACCGCTGCGCCAAGTTTCTATTTAGCGGGTGTTGCTCAAGGATTTATTAAAAAGGATGCTTTCGTTAATGTAACAAGACCAAGTTCAGGCGGTGAACCTGTTACAAAAAGTAATGTTAAATTAATTGATGAATGGCTTAAGATGAATGGGTGTAAAGTAAGATTTTCTATCGGTGGAGGAGCTGCTGAAGACGGTTCTAGTACAATTTGTAGTTATTTTATGGATGATAAAACTAAAACAAACGAAACGGGACATCCTGTTGAACCTGGTATCAGGGCTAAAATAGTGGATAATGATGGTAATATCTTAGGAATAGGTATGCGCGGTAATTTACATGTATCTTCTCCTGCTTCAGCAGATAGATATTTAGATGATGAAGAGGCAACCAAAAAAAGATGGTATTATGATGAAAAAGGTATTAGATGGGGTGTTACAGGCGATATAGCGGTTCAAAATAGAGATAAATCTTATAACATATTAGGAAGAGCTACTGATTCATATGTAGATAAAAAAGGTAATACTATTTATTTATTTGATATTGAATACTCATTAGATAAAGATGATCCTATTATAGAATGGGAAATTACTGCACATAAAACAAATGATAATTATGCTTTAGTAGGACAAGTTGTTTTAAAGAATGAGGCAATAGGTCATGAATCTCAAATAATAGAGAATATTACTAGAAAATATAATTTAGATGCTATAAAGATATATGATGCTTTTGAGTCAAGTGAGGTAACTGGGAAAAGAGATTTTATTAAATTAAAAAATGATAAAGAAGATTATTATGCACCATATGATAAAGATAATTTATTAAAAATATCTTATCCAATTGGGCAAGAGCCAATTAGAGAAATTGTACCAAAAAACTTAGTTGATACTAAAGTTAAGAAATTAATTAGAAAATAAAGTAAAAGAATAAAAAGTGGGTGTATTTTATGTTAATGAATTTAGGTGTAGGAATTTCATTTTTAATTGTTTTGTTGATTATAACTTTGATATTTTTTAGTAAAAAAACATTATCTAATTATGCAAATAAGATGTTTAAAATATTGATTATAACAACAATCATAGGACTATTAATAGAAATATCTATATACTACATAATACTTTGTACTAATATTAATTACAAGTTTTTATACGAAGTATTAATTAAGTTATTATATGCCTATTATATATTTTGGATGTATTACTTTGTTCTTTATAATTATTCTGTTTTTATTGGAATTAAGGAAAATGATAGAAAATTTCAAGGGTTTAAGATAGTAATAAGTGTTTTTTACATTATTTCATTAATATTATCTTTTGTTTTGCCTATTAATATAGAAATCAATGATATTTATATATATCCATATGGAATTGGTACTTTGATGCAATATTTTATTGTATCAATAGGTTTTATGATTATTATAGGATGTATTTTAAAAAATATTAATAAATTAAAGGGTATGGAAGCGATTCCTGTAATTGCTTGTTTTATTCTAGGTATTTTAAGTTCTATTGTTCAGTATTACCATCATGAATTTATGTTTATTGTACCATCTCATGCTATCGCGGTTATATTCATGTATTTTACTATAGAAAACCCAGATATTAAGACTATTAAGGAATTAACTTATTCTAAGGAAATGCTAGAAAAAGCAAATAATGCTACTATGAATAGTTTAAATAATTTATCTTTAAGTACTACTAATTCATTAAGTAAACTATTAAGTTTAAGTAATAAAAAGATAGATAAAAATAATATTGAAGAAGTAATAGAAGAGACAGATAATATGAAGAAGATGGCAGTTGAACTAGTAGACCAAATAAATGGTATTATCGATTTATCTAAGATAGAAAGTAGTAAGTATAAACTTGTTAAGAATAATTATAATTTATATGAGTTGGTTACTCAAATAAAAGATTTATTTAATTCTAAACTGGGTAATAAGAAAATAAAAATTAAAGATAATATTAAAGATAATATGCCTAATATTTTATATGGAGATTCTGAAAAAATAAAACAAGCATCAGTTTATTTATTTAATAGTTTAATAACTAATTATAATATTAGTAATATAGAATATAGAGTATTTACTTTAAAGGTAAGAAGTTTATGTCGTTTAAAGATAAGTTTAATTTTAGATTATAAAGAAATAGAAGAATATTTAGAAATTAAAAATGGTAAAAAGATAATAAACTTAAAGGGATTAGATTATAAGATATTAGAAAAATTAATTACTTTATTACATGGAAGTTATGATGTAATAATAAGTAATAATAAAGTAGCATTTACTATCTCAATAGATCAAAAGGATGTTTTGGAATATAATAATATTAATAATATAAAAGAAGAAAAGAGAAGTAAGATAGATATTTTTAATGCTAGTGATAAAAGAGTACTTATAGTAGATGATAATAGAAATAAGATAAAAGAAATGGTAAGGTTATTAACACCTTATAATATAGATGTAAGTGTAGCACATGATTATCAAGAGTATAATGATTTATTATATAGTAATAAAACATGGGATTTAATATTATTAGATGATATGATGCCAGATTCTAAAAAGTTTGAATACTTAGATTATAATCATTTAAACAATCAAGTATTTGAAAGAATAGAAAAAATAGCAGGATATAGGATAAGTGTTGTTATTATGTTAACACCAAATAAGATAGGGATAGAAAAAAGATATGAGAATGCAAAGATAGATTATATTTTAAAACCAATTGATGAAGTAAAATTAAATAAAATATTAAAGAAATATTTGACTAAGTAACAAGAGTTGCTTAGTTTTCGTAAATATGTTATACTAAATTAGTAGTGAAAAAAAATTTACATATGGGGGAGTAATTATGGAAAATAATAAGAAATTTTTTTGGAGAGAAAAACCAATTAAAGAATTTGATTTAGAACAAACAATGTATTCATTTATTAAGAATGAAAGTAAAAATGATATGGAATTATATGCTACTGAATTTATGGGGAATAATATGACGTATAATGAATTGTTTATGACAGTAGATAAATTAGCTAATGCTTTGGCTAGCCATGGTGTTACTGAAGGGGATAATGTTTCTATATTAACGATAAGTATGCCTATAGTACAGCAATGTTTATTAGCTCTAAGCAAAATTGGAGCAACGATGTCGTGGATTGATTTAAGATCTAAAGAAAAAGATTTAATAAAATATATTAATAATACTTATTGTGAAACTTTAATTGTTTTTGAGGACATGGTACCTTTAATTAAAAGTATTATTGATGAAACTAACGTTAAAAGGGTTATAGTAAGTTCTCCCAAAGATTATTTATCACCAATTGTTAAAATATTAGCTAATATGAAAGATAAAAAAGAGGGAAAAAAAATAATATTACCTAATGATAAAAGGTTTATAAGATTTAATGATTTTATTAATAATAGTGCTAATAATGTTATGATAAAACCAGCTAGTTTTGAAAAAGATAGACCATCTTTGATTGTTCAGTCAAGTGGTAGTACAGGTAAGCCTAAACAAATACTTCATACTGAATATAATTTTAATTCAGCAGTACAAAAAATGGCATATACCGATTTACCTTTTTATAAAGGAACAACTATGCATATATCAATACCTCCTTTTATCATTTATGGTTTAGCTAATTCAATATATGGTAGTTTAGCATTTACCATGAAAGCATTGATGAATCCATATGTGGAAGATCATACGGTATATGATGATTTAGGTAAGTTTGATATTGCTTTAGCTGCACCAGTGCATTATCGTTTCATATATGATAAACTAAATAAATTAAATGAAGAAATTGATATGTTGGAAAAAGATAGTTCATCTCAAGCAAAAAAAGAACTAAAGCATAAATTAAATGAAATGAAAAAAATATTCTCTGGCATAGAAAGAGTTAAAGTTTTCGTTTCAGGAGGAGATAAGATTAGTGCACCTGAATTGATTCAAATGCAACAATTATTTAATAAAACTATAGTTAATGGTTATGGAAATAATGAATGTCTTGGAGCTACAATAGTATCACCAATGTTTGCAAGTAAACCAGGAAGTATTGGAATACCTATGAATGGTATAAACATTAAAGTAGTGAATCCTGAAACAAGAGAAGAATTACCACCTTTAAGTGTTGGTGAATTATATATTTCAGCAGATAACTTATTTGTTAAATATTTAAATAATGAAGAAGAAACAAATAAAATTAAAGAAATTGATATTTTGGGTAATCAATGGGTAAAAACTGGTGATTTGTGTTATGTTGATAATGATGGTTATGTTATACCTAAAGGACGAAATCGTAGACTTATTAAAAAAGAAGCATTTAAAATAAGTCCCGATACTATAGAAGAAGTAATTAATTCGGTAGAGTGTGTCAAAGAATGTGTAGTAGTAGGTGTTAATGATAAAAAATCTATAAGTGTACCAATGGCATTTGTTGTGTTAAAGGATAATAATTTAGATTTTGAAATAGCTAGAAAACAAATCGAAGAAAAATGTATGGAAGAACTACCTGATTATGAAGTACCTAGTTATTATGAACAAATAGAAGAAATTCCATATACCAAGAACGATAAACAAGATTTTAGAATGTTAGAAAATATAGGAAATGAAATAGTAAAAGGTAAAGTATTGGTAAAAAAAATATAGTTTAAATAACAATTTTGTGATACAATGATATAGAAAGTAGGTGCTTTAATTGAACAATAGTAGTACTATATTCTTATCAGTTGCATCTTTGGCATACATTATAATGTTATTAATTATTTATTTTTCTAAATCAAGGATACATACAAGTGAGAACAATATATTTAGAAGGCTTTTATTCGTTTCCTTCTTTTCTTTACTTGCAGAAATATATATAACTTTATTACCTGCGGATATGTCGATTTTCCTTTTTGTAATTTCTTTAAAGGTATATCTTGTGTTGTGTATTCTGTGGTTAAGCTATTTTATTGAATATGTATTTATTGTTACAAGGAATAATCATATGAAAGAAATGATTGATTATCAAAAAAGATATAAAAAAGAGTATATTATTTTTTGGATGTTTACTATTATGATTATTGTTTTAATAATACTTTTGCCAATATATTTCTTTAATGAAAATGGAATGAAATATTCTTATGGTCCTAGTGTTAATATAGTTTTTAGTTTATCAGCTATATACACAATAATTATGCTTGTTTATATAATTAAGAATATTAAAAATTTAAAAAATCGCGGATATGTTCCAATAATATTTTTTGTTATTCTATTAACCATTATAGGAATAATACAAAAAATTAATCCTAGTTTATTACTTGCGAATACGGCTTTTGCTTTAGTAACTACTTTGTTATATTACACTATAGAAAACCCAGATATTAAGACTATTAAGGAATTAACTTATTCTAAGGAAATGCTAGAAAAAGCAAATAATGC
>CAJKHY010000034.1 GCA_905199855.1 uncultured Clostridium sp. | reverse complement strand
ATTTATATCAAGATTTTCATCTTAATATCTTTTTCTTATAATGCTACTAGTTTTCCATAAAACTTTTCACACTTTCTCCTAATAGTATTATGGATAAAACAAGTAATTTTATTTAATAAATTATAAAAAAATAAAAAATATTGACAATAAAATATAAAAATAGTAAAATTAATACATAAGAATAGAAAAAGAAGAAGGTGTTTAAAATGAATAGAACGTATTCAATTAACTGCAATATTCAAACCTTTGTATGGGGAGAGAGCAGTATAAATATTCTATTATTTTAAACATTAAAAAAATAAATTTAAAAGATAAACTAACTAATATTAGTACTTTTTATTACTAGTTATTTTGTTTAGCTTTTTTGCTATTTAAAAGGAAAAGAGGAATAAGAATGAAGAAATTAAAAGAAAGAATACCACTTAAATATATATATGTATTAAGTGCTATTATTGCTATATTATTATCGGTAGGATTATATTATACATATGCTATGTTTACTGCGAATGTAAATTCTGGTAATGTTGTTAATATGGATACAACATTAAAGTATAATTTTGATATAAGTGGTACACAAAGTTTTCATATAGGTAAGAATAGTATAGCTAGTTTTTATGCTACAATTAATAATACTAGTAATGGTACTATCCATTATGAGATATATTATAGTTCTAATAGTGATTTAACTAATGTAATAATAGGAGAAGTAGTAGAAGATAAAACAGTTACTACGAAAGCTCCAAATACAAGTGGTAATATAGATACTGGAGTAAGTAAAGATGTACCTTTAGTTATAGCAAATAATAGTGATAATGACATAGATATAATAATAGGAGTAGCATCAGGTTATGCAGGTAATACAATTACATATGGTAGTAATGGATATCCTAATGGTACTAAGATAACAAATACTTATAATAGTAGTGATATTACAAATGCATGTGAAGGTGCTGGAACATCTGCTGATCAAAATAATTGCATTACTCAATTAGAAGGTAGTAATTTAAATAAATATTGTTTAACAGAAACTATCGAAAATGTACCTACTTTAGGTCAAAAAATACTACAAGATAATCCTAACCAATTAACAAGAGATAGTGGCTCTTTTTCCAGTGCCTTTAATACTAACAATAATGGTAATACTATATATAAAGCAACAGGTCAAAATTCTAAATTATCATATTATTTTGCAGGTGTTGTTTCTAATAACTATGTATATTTTGCTAACAAGTATTGGAGAATTGTTAGAATAAATGAAGATGGCAGTGTTAGATTAATATATGCTGGTAACTATGCAACAGATCCGAGTGGTTTTATTTCAACTTCAACTAAATTTAATAACAATTATAACTACACATATTATGTTGGTTATAAATATGGTAATAGTCAACATGCTAATAATAATGATAGTAATATTAAAACTGTTATAGATACATGGTATACAAATAATATTAAAGAAAATTACAGCCAGTATATAAGTAAAACAGCAATATATTGTAATGATAGAAATGTCTATGAAGGAACATGGGCACAAAGAGCAAATCAATACGTTAGATTTTCGCCAATTCAAAGAGTTGCCTTTGATAGTACTCCTTCATTTGTTTGTAATACAACTGCCGATCAATTTACAGGAACAAATTCAAGTAGCATAGGTAATCAGCAATTGACAGATAAACCTGTAGCTTTAATTACCGCTGATGAGATGCTTTATGCTGGAGCTACAATGGAAAGTGCAAGTAATTCATATATATACGATAATGCTTCTTCAGGAGCAAATTTCTGGTGGTCAATGTCTCCTGCTAGTTGGTGGAATTATTATGGAAGTTATCAAGGTTATTTTGTATTTATGTTTCAAATGAAGGCAGATAAATCTATGACTCGTGATTATTATAATGTTAATGGGGATGGTGGAGTAAGACCAGTATTATCATTAAAATCATGTGTTAAATGGGTAGGTGGTGATGGTACTAGTGGAACGCCAACTAGTAATTCAGGAGCTTATACTATTGCGATTGATGATGAATGTGCTAGTAAAGATAATTGATAGAAATTTATTTAAGAAACATATTTGTTTCTTTTTTTCTTGTTTTGTAGTAAAATTTTATTAGGTGGTATTGATGAATATACTTGATATAAAAAACCCAAAAATTTTAAAAAAAATGAATGTAGAGGAATTAACTCATTTAAGTAATGATATTAGAAATTTTATAATAGATAGTGTTTCTAAAACAGGTGGGCATCTATCTTCTAATTTAGGTATAGTAGATTTGACTATATGTTTACATAAGGTATTTGATTTAGAAAAGGATAGACTATTTTTTGATGTATCACATCAGTGTTATACACATAAGATTTTGACAGGAAGAGCTAAAGATTTTAAGAAATTAAGGTCTTTTAATGGTTTAAGTGGTTTTACTAATATTAATGAAAGTATTTATGATGCTTATAGCTCAGGTCATTCTGGTACTTCTATTTCAACAGCATTAGGCTGTGCCATTGCAAGAGATAATAGTAATAATAAATATGAGGTTATTGCTTTAATAGGTGATGCTTCAATTACTAATGGATTATCATTCGAAGCTATTAATCATTTGGGTAGTCTTAATACTAAGGTAATAATTATTTTAAATGATAATGAGATGAGTATTAGTAAAAATGTTGGGGCTTTACATAATACTTTAGATAAAATAAGAGTTAATTCTAACTATAATAATATTAAAGATAAAACAAAAAGTATTTTAAACAATATTCCTTTGATAGGAGGTTATTTATATAAGATTAATCATTATTTAAAGAAAAGTATTAAAAATTTATATAATAGGAATGGTATTTTGTTTGAAGAACTTGGTTTAAAATACTATGGTCCTATTAATGGACATGATTATAACGAAATGCTGATGTATTTAGATATGGCTAAGAAGGAGAAACAATCTCTCATACTTCATGTTATTACTGAAAAGGGTAAAGGTTATGAATATGCTTTAAATGATAAGGAAGGTACATGGCATGGTGTTGGTAAATTTGATAAGGAAACTGGTAAAATTGTAAAGAGTAATAACGATTTAATATCATGGAGTGAGGTAATAAGTAATATTTTAATTAAATTAACTAAGAAGGATAAGAATATTTTTGTAATTACTCCAGCAATGACTGGGGGTAGTAAATTGCTTAAATATGCTAATATGTTTCCTAATAATTTTATTGATGTAGGTATTTGTGAGGAACATGCTATGACTTTGGCTTCAGGTCTTGCTTTGGGTGGTAAAATACCATTTATATCAATCTATTCTACGTTTTTACAAAGGACATATGATGAGATCATTCATGATATTGCTAGAATGGATTTGCATGTGATAATTGGGGTAGATAGAAGTGGTATTGTTGGAGAAGATGGCGAATCACATCAAGGTATTTATGATTTATCCTTTTTAAATGCTATACCAAATATTATCATAGCTTGTCCTAAGAATAGTGTTGAAGCTTCTCATATGTTATATACTGCGATTTATCATAATAAGCATCCTTTTATCATAAGATATTCTAAAAATAGTATTAAATATATAGAGGAGAATTATGATAAGATAATTGATATAGGTTCATGGGAATATGTTAATCATGGAAGTGATGGGACAATTATTTCTTATGGAGATTTTTTAGAGAATGCTATTTCTATTAATAAAAAGTTAAGTGATAATAATATTAATTTGAGTATTATAAATGCTAGATTTATTAAACCAATAGATATGGTTATTATAGAAGAATTAATTAAGACTAATAAGCCTATTTTTATTTATGAAGAGGTAGTTACAAGAGGTAGTTTAGGTGAAGAGTTAATTAGTGTTATAAATAATTATGATTATAAGAGTAAAATATATTTATATAATATTCCTGATAATTATATTACTCATGGTAAAAAGGAAGATATAATTAAGTATTTAAAGTTAGATGTAGATTCAGTTTATAAGGATATTTTAGTTAAATATAAAGGGGAATAGATATATGAAGAATAAATTGTTTAATATTTTTATTTATGTTATTAGTATTGCAATTACTATATCTTTCTTATTAAAATTAAGTATTTTTAAACATTTAAATTCTTTTATATGGTCTGTTGGTACGATAGGGATACTGTCTTCAGGAATGTTTTTATCTTATAAATTAGGATTTCCTCAACTTAATTTTAAGAGCATGTTAAGGTCTTTAAAGGGTAAGGATAAAAGTAATGATGGTGTTAGTACTCTTGAAGCATTGTCTTTATCTTTAGGAGCTAGAGTGGGAGTAGGTTCTTTAGCTGGGGTGGCTTTAGCAATATATTTAGGTGGTCCAGGTACAATTTTATGGATGTGGGTTACTGTATTGATATCTTCTTCTAATACATTCGCAGAGAGTGTTCTGGGAGTAATTTATCAAAATAAGGATACTTTAAATATTAATGTAGGGGGACCATCTTATTATATAAAAAAAGGTATGGGAAATAATAGTTTAGCTATATTTTATGCTATTATGATTATTATTAGTTATATATTGGGTTTTTTAACAATACAGTCAAATACTATAGTTAAATCAGTAAATACTATAATTAATATTAAACCATTAATAATTATTTTAATCATTTCATTATGTACTTATTTAGTAATATTTAAGGGTGTTAAAAAAATAGCATCATTTTCTTCATTTATTGTTCCTTTAATGGGGATTATATATATAATAATAGGCATGTTTATAGTCATTAAGAATATTGCAATTATGCCTAGTATTATAGGTTTAATATTTAAAAGTGCTTTTAATTTTAAGAGTTTTTTTGGTGGTTTTTTAGGAACATTTATAATAGGTAGTGAACCTCACACGATTTAAAATCGCATGCTTCTAATATCACTATTAGAATTTTCTCCATTTAATAATACCATTATTAATGTAAAGAGACATAAACTCGGATAGTTCCTACCCTATATATAATTTAATTAGACAAGTAATAATTCTATTCCCTTATCTAGTATATTGTTCGCAGCATTATAATCTCTATCATGTTTGCTATCACATTTAGGGCACTGCCAAAATCTTATACTATAATCTTTTATTTTTTTATTTTGGTAGTCACAGTTATTACATAACTGACTAGAAGGATAATATCTATCAACCTTTATTAATTTTCTTCCATACCATCTTGCTTTATATTCTAACATATTAATAAACTTAGATATAGATATATCTCCAAGTACTTTGGCTATATTCTTATTTTGAAACATTTCTTTAACATTTAAGTCTTCTACTACTATAACTTGATTTTCGTTTATAATACTAGTACTTAATTTATGTAAGAAATCATTTCTAACATTATTACATTTATCATATAGTTTATCAATCTTATTTTCTATTTTTTTATAATTATTACTGCCTTTCATTTTTAAAGAAAGACTTTTTTGTAATCTACCTATTTTATCATAAGTATTCATTAATTCTTTAGGAGCATTATATATGTTATTAGAACTATCATGAACAAAATTACTAACTCCCATATCTATTCCTACTATGTAACTATTAGTTTCTAACTTTTTAATTTCTTTTTTAACTAATATCATTACTTTATATTTATTATTACTATATTTTTTTATTGTAGCATTAATAATAGTACCTTCTACTTTTCTATGTACTTTAGCGGGTACTTTACCTAGTTTAGGTAATTTAATGTAATTATCTAACACTTCTATATTATTATTAGTATAATTAGTTTGATAAGATTCTCCTTTATTCTTCTTTTTAAATCTAGGCTTATTACCTAATTTGTTCATATATCTTTTATAAGCATTATCTAAATTATAAATAGCATTAGTAATAGCAAATTTATCTACTTCTTTAAGCCAAGGATATAATGTTTTTAACTCTCTATTACATGTGTTATTATTTGTATACTTTGATCCATAGCCATTATTATTAGAATAATCTAAAAAATAATTATAGATAAATCTACAACACCCAAAAGTTTTAGCAATTAAAACAATTTGTTCTTCATTAGGATAAATCCTAAAACTATAAGTATACTCCATAAATAACACCTACTTTCCCTGATTAGAAATATATTCTTTAATATTTTTTTCTAGTGTATCACTAACAGTAGCAACAAAATAAGAAGGATTCCACATATGTCCACCATATAATTCTTTTTTTAATTCTGGATATAATTTAAACAATAGTCTTGCACTTGTACCTTTTAACCTTTTTACGATAGTAGGTATATAATGCTGAGGCTTACAACTAATTAACAAATGAATGTGGTCTAAATCTGTATTAATTTCTATTATTTTAAAATCCATTTCTTGAGATAGCAATATAATTGTCTGAAAAAGTGAATCTTTTACACTATCAGTTAATATTTTCTTACGATACTTAGTACAAAATACTATATGGTACTCTATACCATATACATACCCTCTTCCCTTAGAAATAATCATATTATCACCATAACAATAATACCATATGTAAGTACAAAAGTAAATGCTTTTGGAAGCAAAAAAGGTAAAATCTAACTCACGAATTAATTCACGAGAGTGCGATTTTAATATCTTCAAAAAAAGTCAAGTTTTCTTTGACATATGAATATTATTGTGATAGAATACATCCTGTAGTGAGGAAGAGTAGTTCTTGTAATTGCCTATATAATATGCAAGATTTCCTTTCTACATTTACTTTTCATACTGTTCTATGTTTCTAACATAGCATAGAACTAGATTGCTTAATATTTGGTGTATGATATTAAGTATAATCTATTTGTAAACTTCTTTGTAAGGCACCTATAACAGAGGTGCTTTTACTATACTAAAAAAATATTAAAAGTTTTTGATATAGATAATAATAAATAGCATAAAATAAAAAAATAATCATATATTTTACCGAAAGGGCGTGAATATATGAAAAAAGTAATATCATTTAAAAAAGAATTACCGTTTAAGACAAATATCAGTGAAATTTCTAGCATTTCTTTAGAACATACAATTAAAGAAAAAGAGAATGATTTAATAAGTGGAATTTTCTATGTATCTGGAGAATATAAAATGACCGAGACTAGTATTAATAAAGAGTCATTTAATTTTGAAATACCTTTTGATATAGCGTTAGATTCTAGGTATGATACTAGTAAGATTAAGTTTGATATCGATGATTTTTATTATGAAATAATCAATACAGATACTTTAAAAGTAAATATTGATGTTTATGTAGATGGATTAAATGAAATAAAAGAAGAAAGATGTATTGAAGAAGAAACTTTAGATAGTATTAAAGTAGAAAAAAAGGAAGAAGTCTTACCTGGTATGGAAGAAGATAATGATGAACCTACTATAAATATAGAAAATGTTAATGAGAATGTTAATGAGAATGTTAATACTAATGAGAATATTAATACTAATGAGAGTGTTAATCTATTTGATAATATTTCTAATACCGAGACATATTCTACTTATTATGTTTATATAGTTAAAGATGGTGATACTATAGATAAGATATTAGAAGAATTTAAGGTAACTAAGGAAGAATTATCTAACTATAATGATATATCTAATATTAAGGCTAATGATAAATTAATAATACCTACTAATAATGAATAATTTAAGAAGCTTCTTAAATAAGAATGATTTAAGTTTAAAT
>CAJKHY010000033.1 GCA_905199855.1 uncultured Clostridium sp. | reverse complement strand
TTCCAAAGTAACTGCCGATTTTGACCTTACCGAATTAGGTTATGATATCATACCTAAAGATAAATATCTAGTTTTAGGAGATAACCGAGAAGTATCAAATGATAGTAGAAGAATAGGATTAATCGATAAGAAAAATATCAAAGGATCAACAAGTATTAGAATATGGCCAATAACTAGATTCGGTAAAGTAAAAATAGAAAAATAAGATAATTAACAATAATAAGATTATTACTAGTATTTAGTAATAATCACTTTTTTTAACACAAAATAAAGAAGAATTGAATATTGAAAATACTATTCTTCAAAAATAAAATGTATTTTAGAAGAAGAAAACTGTTTTAACATTTAGTATTTGAGCAGATCCTCCCAAAACATCTGTTGAATCTATATATAGAAGCATATATTTAAGCGACATTGAAACAATTAATATAACAGCAAATACCAGCCAAGTAGTACCATTTGCTACCACAACTCAAACACATTAACCATCCTGCTGATGACATAAATGGATATCTAAATATTGTTAGATTATCATAAGATAAAGCAGTTCAAAATGAGGCGTCTTTTCATATTCACTTTAATGATATAATATAGAAGATAATTTATAATGCTATCATAAAAGAAAATGTAATAATTTTGACAAAAAATAAGTTAAATACTATAATATTAATAGAAAAAAGAATCGAGGTAAATATGAAAGAAATAATAGAAAAACTAACTAAACTAAAAAAAACAATTAGTACAATGGAATCATGTACAGGTGGCGGTGTAGCCAATACTATAACCAACATAGAAGGTTCAAGTGAAGTGTTTTCCTTTGGAGCCATAACTTATTCTAACGAATATAAAATAAAAATGGGTATTAGCAAAGACACAATTAACAAATACACAGTCTACAGCATAGAAATAGCCAACGAAATGAGCTATAACATAGCAAAGTATACTAACTCAAACTATGGAATAGGAGTAACAGGTAAATTAAATAAAGAAGATAAATTTAACCCCTACAAAGAAAATAACATAGTTTATATTAGCATATATGATAAAGACAACGACCAATATTATAGTGATAAAATAATAGTTACAAATAGTAATAGATGTGATAACAAAAAACAAATTATTGATAAAATAATTAACATGTTAAATAAAATCATATAATCATATTTTAATTAACAAAGTAAAATAAATAGTACTAAGAAATAGAAAAAACTAAACACATAAGAAAATAAACCTATAACCAAATAAGTCCTTTTTCAACAAGTGCTTTTTTTTCTAAAATCATCATATTATTTATTGGTGATTTATATGTTCTTTAAAAAAATTCATAAAAGAGAAAAAATAATATTCCTAATAATAATACTATGCTTTATCCTGATAATATGCAAAGTATTCTACATCCAAGTAATTGACTATAATAAATTAAACAAATTAGCCAATGCCCTTTGGAGTAGAAATCTTCCCATCGAAGCCAACCGTGGTAAAATAAAAACCAGCGATAATAAAGTCATTGCCGATAACCTAACAACAACATCCCTAATTTTAATACCAAACCAAATCAAAAATAAAGAAACCGTAGCCAAAACATTAAGTGAAATCTTAAATGTTAGCTACGAAGAAATGCACAAACATGTAAGTAAAAAAACATCAATAGAAAGAGTACACCCAGAAGGCAGAAGATTAAGTTATGAAATTGCTGATAAAATAAATAGTTATAAATACGAAGGAGTATATCTAGTTAAAGAATCAAAAAGATATTACCCATATGGTACCATGTTATCTCACGTATTAGGCTATGTAGGTATTGATAATCAAGGCTTATCAGGATTAGAATTACAATACGATAGTTACTTAACGGGCGAATATGGGGCCATCAAATATTATGCCGACGCCAAAGGAAACAAACTGAATATGCAAGAAGTTTATGTTAAGCCCCAAGATGGCATTGATATAGAACTTACGATCAATTTCGATATACAAGCATCGATTGAAAGAGAATTAGATAACGTTGTAACTAAATATAATCCCGACCATGCCCTAGCATTAGCAATGGATCCCAATACTGGAGAAATATTAGGAATGAGCAGTCGTCCCAACTTCGATCCTAATAATTACCAAAATTATACCCTAGAAGAAATAAATAGAAACCTACCAATATGGATGACCTATGAACCAGGTTCCACATTCAAGAACATAGCTACCATACAATCATCTATATAGAATCTATTAATTATCATAATATATATTACATTTTCATAAGATTAAGAAACGTATGTAAATCATAAAGAAAGGGTTATTTATTATATGAAATTAAATACAATTACAGAGTTACAATTAGAACTAATCATCAATAAAAATCTTTACAAAAAGCATGTTATAGATAAAAATACATTTTCAAAAGCCAATGAAAGATTACTAAAAATGATTAAGATGTTACGAGTAGAATAATAAATCATATAGCAAAGGTGGTAGGATATTATGAACTATTACGATATTGTAAGTGCAATTACTCATGGTGAAAAGATATATGATCTTTCATTAAGAGCTACGTACTACTGTCGTGTTTCTACCGATAGTGATGTTCAACTTAATTCACTAGATAATCAATTAGATTACTATGAAAATTATATAAAAGGTAAATCAGCATGGACATTTGTAGAAGGGTATATCGAAGAAGGTGTCACCGGCACAAGAGCAGATAAACGACCTTCATTTATGAGAATGATTAAAGATGCAAAATTAAATAAATTTGATTTAATTATAACAAAGGATGTATCAAGGTTTGCTCGTGATTTAGAAGATAGTATTCACTACATTAGAGAACTAAAATCATCTGGTGTGGGAGTATTCTTTGAAAATCAAGCTCTTAATACGTTTGACCCAAATGCTGAATTGGTGCTAAATATGCTTTTCAATATTGCCCAAGAAGAATCAAGAAAGATTTCTGCAAGCGTTAAGTTTGGATATAGAAAAGCCATAGATAAAGGTCATGTACTTGGTTCATCTAATATAACTGGTTACAAAAAAGACAATTGTAGCTTAGTTATAGTTCCCGAAGAAGCCAAATTAGTGAGAAGAATATTTGAACTATATGCTACTGGAGAATATGGATTTCATAAACTAGCAAAAAAACTTTCTGAAGAAGGTTATGTCAATAAAAGAGGAAGAATATATGATAAAGAAACATTAAAAAGAATGATACAAAATCCTAAATACAAAGGTTTTTATAGAGCTAGAACATATGAAATTTTGGACTATAGAACAAAAAAAAGAAAGAAAAATAGTATTGAAAATCAAATTATATACAAGTGTGAAGATGGAAGCGTTCCAGCAATTGTTTCTGAAGAATTATGGGACAAAGCAAATGAAGTATTAAATGCTAGAATCAAAGGCTATGCAAACAGTAACTATTGGTCTGGTGGTGTTAAGTATCCTTTTAGTTCAAAAATCTATTGTAAGGAGCATAATACAAACTTTCAAAGATCGCATGGTAGTAGAAGAAAAAATAGACCAACTTGGAGTTGTGGATTATACTTACAATATAGGCTTGCATCGTGTAGTTCACCTATTATTGCCGAAAAAGATTTATATAACATATTTATAAAAATAATGGACACTATTATCTCAGACAAAAATCACATTATAGATAATATGTTAAGAATTTATGATAGCATAGACAAATCTAATGAATATGATGATGAATTAAATGAAATAGATAAACAAATAAAAATCATTGAAGACAAGAAGTCATTAGCGCTGGATTTGGTTCTTTCTGAAGAACTTAGAAAAGATGAACTTAAAGTGCAATTTGCTAACTTTGAGAGTGCAATTAAAGATCTAAATGATAAGAAATCAAAGATTTTAGAACAAATAAGCATATTAAATGAAAGGGACAATAATATTGAAAAGATTACAAAATCTATTCAAGAAGAAATCAGTGGAGGTTTTTTGGAAGATTTTATTAGGAAGTTTGTTGATGAAATCATTGTGTCAAAAATAGATAATGATAGATATAATATAAAACTTGATATATATTTGAATCTATTAGGTAGTGAGTTGTCAAAAATAAAAGGCGCAAGACATATTGGCGGAGCAACTGCTGATGATATTCTTTATTTAAAAAATAAAACCAATGATACTACTGAGGTTAAGAAAACAACAGATAAATTAAATAGATTTACATACAATGTTTATGTAGAAACTATCTAATTTAATTTTTTTACTTTTTCGTTTATTTAAATTGTGGTATAATATATTTATAAGGAGGAAAGATATGTTAAAAAGATGTAATAAGTGTGGTACACTTGTAAAAGTATTAAAAGATTGTAATTGTGATAACTGTGTGATCACATGTTGTGGTGAATTACTAGAAAATATAGAACCTAATAGTGTAGATGCTGCATTTGAAAAGCATGTACCAGAATATCAAATAGATGGTGAAAATATTAAAGTAAGAGTCAATCATGTTATGAATGAAGATCATTATATAGAATGGATTAGTTATGTATATGATAAAAATGAACAAATAGTTTATTTTGTTCCGGATGATGAGCCAATTACAACATTTAAATATGTAAAAGGTGCAACAATATACTCTTATTGTAATAAACATTCTTTATGGGCAAAAGAAGTTGAATAGATTTAAAAAAATATAGAATATTATAGTTAATATTTATTATGGGAGGAATAATATGTTAGAAGGAAAAGTTGCTGTAGTAACAGGTGGCACTCGTGGTATCGGATTTGCTACGGTAGAAAAATTTTTAGAAAATGGAGCTAAAGTATTTCTACTAGGTTCAAAAAAAGAAAGCGTTGATAATGCAATTAATAAACTTAAGGATATAAATGATAATTATGAAGTAGATGGAGATTGTCCAAACTTATGTGATTTGGCTTCGATTGAAAAAACATTTAGTCATATCATAGAAAAGTATGGCAAAATTGATATCCTAGTTAATAATGCAGGAATGAGTGCAATGGATAAGATTTATGACTACAAAGAAGAAGACTTTAAGAAAATAATGGATTTAAATGTAAATGCTGTATTCAATTGTTCACGTGCTGTTGTAGATTATATGAAAAAAAATGGTGGTGGAGTAATCTTAAATACTTCTTCAATGGTTAGTATTTATGGGCAACCATCTGGTTGTGGATACCCAGCAAGTAAATTTGCAGTCAATGGTCTTACAAAATCATTGGCTAGAGAATTAGGTAAGGACAGTATAAGAGTTAATGCTGTTGCTCCTGGAGTTACATCAACAGATATGATGAAAAATGTACCTGATAGTGTGATTGAACCAATTATTAAAGAAATACCTTTAGGGAGAATTGGTACTCCAGAAGATATTGCTAATGCATTTCTATTTTTAGCAAGTGATATGGCAAGTTATATAACAGGGGTTGTTTTATCAGTAGATGGAGCAGCAAGGAGTTAATTATGGATAAGAAAGTATTTAGAAATCTATCTTATGGGGTTTATGTTGTAACAAGTAAAACTAAAGATAGAAATATTGGTTGTGTTGCCAATAGCATTATGCAAGTTACCTCAAACCCTTCTGTGATAGCAGTTAGTATTAATCATGATAATTATACTAATAAAGTAATAAAAGAAACTAATAAATTTGGAATTTCGATATTAAAAGAAACAACAGATGCAAAGATTATAGGAACTTTTGGTTTTAAATCAAGTAAGGATACTGATAAGTTTAATGGTATCAATTTTAAAGAAATTTTAGAAATACCTGTTTTAGAAGAGACCTGCGGTTATATCGTTTGCGAAGTAATTGATACTATGGAAACTTCAACCCATACGATTTTTTTAGGTGAAGTTATAGAAGCTGATGATTATAGTACTGAAAAAGCTATGACATATAAGTATTATCATGAAAATTTAAAAGGAAGTTCACCTAAAAATGCACCTACATATGAAGAAACAAGTACAAGTCAGGTTGATAAAGAAAGTAAAAAAAGAAAATGGAGATGCTCTATTTGTGGATATATCCACGAAGCTGATGAATTACCTGATGATTTTAAGTGCCCAATATGTGGTGTTGGTAAAGAATATTTTGAATTAGTTGAAGATTAATTTTATTTGAAAGGATTAAAAATATGTTGTTAATTGAATATCCTAAGTGTAGTACATGTCAGAAAGCAAAAAAATATTTAGTTTCAAAAAAAATTGCTTTTGAAACTAGAAATATTGTTGAAGAAAAATTAAATCAAAAAGAATTACATAGATTAATTCAAAAATCAGGAAAAGACATTAATAGATTTTTCAATACCAGTGGATTAAAATATAGAGAATTAAAACTCAAAGACAAAATTCAAACTATGTCATATGAAGAAAAATTACAAATTTTAAGTACAGATGGTATGCTTGTAAAAAGACCTTTATTAGAATTAGATGATATAGTTTTAATAGGATTCAAAGAAATAGAATGGAATACAATTAAGGAATGTAATTAATATATTCCTTTTTTATTTGCTAATCACCAAATGGTAGGTACGTTCAAGATAATTACCTTAGCAACCGCCATTGAAGAAAAAAAAGTTGACATCTTCAAAGATACCTTTTATGATGGTGGCTCAGTAAATGTTGAAGGAGCCAGAATAAGATGTTGGAAACATGGAGGACATGGCCAACAAACATTTTTAGAAGTAGTAGAAAATTCGTGCAATCTTGGAGTCTATACGAGAACACTTACAAGTTTATAGAAAACCCCTTAAATGGTAAGAAATCAACCCAAATCTTGGAAGTGCATACTACTAGTGATTTTACCTATAATGGGGAGATTTATAACATCGCTCAAGATTTTATAACACCGAAAAAATGTTTGCAATTCGTGTCAAATCATGTAAAAAGGAACAGGAAGATAAATAATAAACTTTATGATATTAATACCAATAGTTATAAAAATTTAATTACCAATAAAGATGCCGAAATAGTACGATTTTATAATGAGATTGAAGATTATGTTCTGAGAAAAGATAGTAAGATAATTAGGAATTATTTAAAGAAAGGTGTAACCTTTAAATTCAATAAAAGAATAATGGAAGTAATGATAAAAGAAAAAGAACTTCTTATTACATTTTTAAAAGATGTAAAACCATATGATACTGAAAATAGATTATTTATTCGTAAAGGATATGAAAATTGTGCTTTATGTTATGCCATATATGTTAATAATGCTGAATCAGTAAATTATGCTCTAAAGTTGTTTAATTCTTTATATGAGGTTATAATAGATCCATATAAGGATAATTATGTTAATAATCTTTTAAAAGAAATTTCTAATAATATAAAGGAGATTGATAGAAGTATTAAAACAAAAAAATTAAATAAAGGAATAATGTTTTGTGCTAATAGAAATTTTACAATGATTGAAAAAAGAAAATATGGATTACATATTAGATTATTACCTGTTGAGGATAAAGATAATATATTAGGTGTAGTAGGTAGAAGTACTTTAGAACCATTATGTAGATTTTTTAAAGTTAGAGAAGAAAAAGATATTGAATTAGTTATGCCTTTAATTAAAGAAAGTTTTTATAAAACTAAATATCCAGCTTATGATATAAAAAATGGATTGAATCAGTTTTATGTGGGAAAGGATGCTAATTATGTTAAGTAAAGATAAATTTTTAGAATATATGAATGAATTTAAAGAATTAAGGGATTTAGTAGATGATTTAAATATAGTTTTAGATAAACTATGTTATGATAAAGAATATGTAGGATTAGATAGACATGATACTTTAATTATTAAATTAATAGAGGAAGCAATGCACGATAAAGATAGAATGATATCTACTTATATTTATGAAACAGGATGGGGGAGTATTCCTAATAAATCAGAAATAAACAACTTAGAATCTTTATATGATTTGATTATAAATAAATACGGAACAAGATAAAAAATCTTGTTTTTTTAAAAAAATATACTTGGTTTTAAAAAACTATGAGTTTATTAAATATAAACAAAGTGATAGAGTATATGATGATATAGATGAATATATAAATAGTATGTGTGAGAAGGCAAGATTCTTGGATGATTTATTTACAAGAGATTATAGTTATACGAAGAGTGAACTTGATTAT
>CAJKHY010000032.1 GCA_905199855.1 uncultured Clostridium sp. | reverse complement strand
TTGGTTGTAGTTAAATGTAGTAATGAACCTACACTTGAACTTACTAAGTAATAACCTAGGTCTAGTTTTTCAAACTCTACAGTAGTAGAATTTGCTGTTTTTTCCTCTACTGGTCTAATGTTATTTGTTTTTGCATAAGCAAGTGCTTCTTCAGTAAATTTTACTTTGTCAGCATTTTCTTTCCATACATAGTATGTATTCCCGTTTTCATTCTTTCCTTCTAAGTATTTACCACCTTTTGTAGCATCAGTGATAAATGCTTCAAAATTAGAATTAGCCCTGTAAATGTAATGATTATTTTGTACATCATATGTTTCTAGGTCTAAGATTCTATAAATAGAATATGTTTCATTTACTATAGCTTTGTTGATAGTAATTGTTCCTACTCCTTCTGCTTTTACTGAGTTTACTTGTACAAGACTAAGTACTAGTAATAGTAATAGACTTAATGTTTTTTTGATTTTTTTCATTTCGATTTTCCTTTCTTTTTTTGCTTTAATGTTTAATTATCAGCCTTTTTTTTAAAACATTAAATGCTGTATAAATAATAGGTATTCCCAGTGAGAATGTTCCTATTATTACCAAGATTAACATTGAAGAACTACCTGTAGCTGGTAGGAGATATCCGGAAGTGTTTATGAATTTTACTTCCATATTATCTTCTAAGATGAGTTCTTCTAGGTTGCTTCCGTCAAATATCTTTGAGGTTCTTCCGTCAACTTGATATTTAACGATAAAGCCTTCTCTATTTATTTCTTTAATTTTATATTTGGTTTCATAAGGTAAACCACTTATTTTGATTTGTTCGTTGTGTTTTAATTTAAATGTGGATTTACCATTTATAAATTCAATATTTTCGGTTTTTATGGTTGTTCCTAGTTTTCTTTGTACACTATAAGTTCCTACTAGTGGTGTACCTTGGTAGGTTGCTTCAATTTCAAAAATGAATTCTTTGTTTGATATGTTGCCTTCTATTATTTTCATGATAGTTAATTCTTTGGTTTTGTAGTTATTAACTATTTGATTATCTGTTATATTGGTTTTGGTATTGCCGTAGGAAACTGTAACTTGATATTCACTAGTGTTTATGTCATGATATTTGTCAGTTTCTACTTCTTTTAGTTTATATTTATGTCCAGAAGGGATATTTGTAAATATTACTTTTCCTTCTTCATTGGATGTGCTTGTTTGTTGATAATTTTTATCCATGTATTTGCGTTCATTCTTGCAAGGGCAATTGTCATGGTCATGTACTAAGACAAACTTGGCTCCAGTTAATGGTTTGTTGCCATAGTTGGATAATTTGTTGAATTCTAATTTACCTAGGTAGCCTTTGACTTGAGGTATTTTGAAATCTATTGTTTCTATTCGTGGATTTTTGCCACTTTCTCTAACAACATAAGATAAGGTTGTTTTCCCATTGGTATCGAGTATTTGATTTTCTATAAAATCAGTTGTTTCATTTTTTAATCTTACACGATATTTTATTTCGTAATTATAATAAGTTGTATTACCTATAGTCTCTTTTTGATATTTGGATTTTTTTAAGTCCCAATTGATTTTATCATCGGTACTGTTATAATTTGCTGTATTGTTAGAAGTATTTTCAATGTCAGTTAGACTAGAATCATAGGTGATGAAATCTTTTAATTTATTCTTATCATTGCTTTTGTCATATAGACCCACAAAATCAATAACATCTTTAATGGTGCTTTGATTAGAATTCATTGGATCTTCCGCTACCCATGAGGCTTCAGACAAGTATTTAGTGTCTTCAAATATTTTATCATAAGCCACTTTTAATGAAGCAGTATCTGTGGCATCAAAGTAATGACCACTATAACCTGAACCAATACCAGGTTTGGCAGTGTTGCCTGTTCCGCCTAACCAACGTTTAAAATCGTTAAGGGTATTACCTATTGCGTAATTAGTATCATATCTATCAATAGTTGAAAAACTATCATTTTTATGGCCGTTAAAATAGTCATCTATTGTTTTAGCGTTGGCGTCTATTCCCGAACCAACTGCATATATGATTGTTCCAGAATTTTTTAATTTAGTTGCTTGTATTTGAGCTCTTCTGGCACCCTCCTCACTGTAATCGGTTCCATATAAGCATTTTCTATTTTTTACATGGTCATAAAATCTTCCAGTTGTATCGTATGTATCGTAACCTTTATAGTCAGTTTGGTCATATGTGGTTGGAAAGCCATCCGACAAGACGATTACATATTTATTTTCAATGTTTTTGGTTTCATCATTTCCATAAAGCATATTGTATGCCATCTTAAGTCCTGCTTCAATATTGGTAAAACGTGAATGATCGTTTTTGTAACTATAATTTAAATTGTCAATATCTTTTACTAATTTTTTGGTTTGAGTTTTCATTGAACTAATTAAATTATTTGCTGTCTCTGTGTTTTTACATTCTTGAAGAGCAAAAATTTGATTGGCATTGGAGTTGAAAGCAACATAGCCTATTTTTCTCTTAGCTGTACTGTTTAAGGAATTTTTGGTAAAATTGTTAATCAAATATTCACCAGCATCCATCGCCGAGCGAAGTCTTGTTTTTTGATTGCCATCTACTTTATTTTCTATCATTGTATTAGAAATATCCATTACAAGTACTACCGCTAAATCTTGGCTTTTAGCTTCTTCTTTGGTCTGTACTTTTAATGTAATGTCAAAATAGTTTTCTAATTCTGTAGGTTCGATGGTTTTACTTACTTTGACTCCATCTCCGACTGTTTCTCCACCAGTATTAACTATTTGATTGCTGTTATTTGCTTCCGCGATTAATTTTATAGGTTCTAAGCACATAAGAAGTGCTATGAATAAATATAATGTTTTTTTAATTTTTTTCATAATATCCCCCTGAAAAATAATTATTAAATTGTTCCTATTTTTTTGAATGGCCAAATGCGAAAAATTATTTTACCAATAATATTTTCTTTTTTTATTAAGCCGATGTCTTCGTTGCGTGAATCAGTCATGTTATCTCGTTCATCACTTAAAACAAAATAACTGTTATCACTTACTTGTAATGGATATTTGATATCACTGTCTCCTCTTTGGAAATTCTTTGCGTAATTTTCTTCTATTTTATTTCCGTTAACATAGACAATGCCGTTTTCATCAATGTTAACGAAATCTCCTTGCGTGGCTATGACTCTTTTTGCTAGAATTTTATTGCCATGGTAGAAGGTTATTATATCTCCTTTTTTGAGTTTGCCTATTTTTAGTGATAAAACTATTTCATTGTCGTTTAGTAATGGTTTCATGCTGGAATCAGTTATTTCGATAACTGGCATGAATAAGGTTGCTGAGATGGAAGATAATGCTAAGATTATAATTAATATGTATATGGTGCTTTTTAGTAAATTAGAAAAGCTGTGTTTATAATTTTCTCTGTGAATTTCGTTTTCTAAGGCACTGACAGATATATCTTTATAACTTAATGTTTTCCTATTTTTATGTTGTATTTTGTTAATTTTCTTTTGTAAGGTTTCTTTGTAGTTTTTTAATTTATCTTTTATTTTCATAAGCGTTTTCCTTTAACTTTGGTGGTTTTGCTTTTTTCTTTACTGGACTTTTTAACGCTTGCTTTTAGTTTTTTGTTGTTTTCTTTGATTTGTTTGGTTAGTTCTTCTTCTTTTTTCTTGTATTTTTCTTCTAATAGGCTTTCTTTTTTCTTATATTTTTCTTGAAGTTCTAAGAGTAATTTGTTTTTTTCTTCGGTAGCTTCTTTTTTGATTGTGGTTTCTAATTTTTTGCAATTTTCTTTTACGTTATCTAAGTATTGATTAACGGCTGCTTCGGCATTTTCAAAGACTGAATTTAATTTTAGTGAGGCTTCGGCTATTGAACCTGATTCTTTAATTTTAATTTTTTTGGAATTGAGTTCATTGGTAATTTTTGCTAAATTATTTTCTAGTTCTTCAATTCTTTTTGCCTGAGCAAGCATGAGTTCTAAAAGTTCTTTTCTTTTTATTTTTTTTAAGTCTTTTGTTTCCATAAAAACCCCCAGCATAATATGTTACTAAAATTTAAATTTCCCCTATATTTCTCTTGTTGTCTATATATACTAGCATGTTTTTTTGTTTTGTCAATAATGTTTTTATTTATAGTGTAAAGTATTGTACATTTTTTAATTTTGATGGCGCTTCATAATATTTTATGCGCCTTATGATGAAAAAAGAAAGTATTTCTACTTTCAAATTGGAATTATTTATAAAGTGGTGTATTCTCTGGCATTATAACGCAAGCGCAACAGAAAGGAAAGGAATGTTAGCTAATTAAATGGTATTCTTAGTTGCTACTTCTACTAATATTTAGAAGGATTCCCATACTAATCATGCTGATGAGTAAGCTGGATCCACCGTAGGATAAAAATGGTAAGGTTACACCAGTAACGGGAATCAGACCAATGACTACCATTAGGTTTAGGACGGATTGGAATGCTAGCTGGAAGGTAATGCCAAAAGCTACGTATTTGGCGAATAAGTCTGTTGTTTTTAATGATATTTTTATTCCTCTATAGATAATTGTTAGGAATAAAGATGTAACTATGACTACTCCTAGAAAGCCAAACTCTTCACTGATAATTGAAAAGATAAAATCTGTTTGGGGTTCGGGTAGATAGAAATGTTTTTGTATTGAGTTGCCGAAGCCTAGGCCTAGTAGTCCGCCTGGCCCTATGGCGTATAGGCTTTGAATGATTTGGAAACCACTGCCGAGGGGGTCGCTCCAAGGGTTCATAAATGATAGAATTCTTTGCATTCTGTATGGGGCTACTACTATCAGGGCTACAACTCCAAGTAAACCTAGGATTGCTATTTTGACAAAAAAACTGAAATCTACTCCACTTACGAATAATATGGCCACAATAGATATGACAATGACTGTGCCTGTACCAAAATCTGGTTGAAGCATGATTAGTCCAAATATTGTGAGTAATAGTCCTAAAATTGGTAATACTCCTTTTTTGATGTTTTTAAGTAGTTTGTCGTTGTTACTTAGGTATTTGGAGGTGAATATTATTAATGATAGTTTGGTAAATTCACTAGGTTGGATACCAAAACTACCAATTCCAAACCAACTACGGCTACCATTTCTAATAGTGCCTATGCCAGGAATTAATACTAAAATTAAAAGTAAAACGCAAATAACTAATATTTTATTTGCGTTCTTGTAATATTTCATATAATCTATTTTTGATACTATAAGCATTAATACGATTCCTAAAATTAAAAATAATGATTCGGCTTTGACAAACTTTAGGGCATCTCCATATTTGTATTCGGCCCATATATACGATGAGGAGTATATCATTAAAAGTCCAAATAGTGATAGTATAATCACTGAGATTAATAATATTAAATCATATTTCTTGATAGTATTCTCCCCCCTCTTTCTTTTTTGTATTATGTTACACTTTATAGCCATACACCATATATTAGGGCTACTAAACTAAGCATAAATCCTACTATCCAAAATAGTTTGACTATGTCTGTTTCTTGCCAGCCTAATTTTTCAAAATGGTGGTGCAATGGAGCCATTAGAAATACTCTTTTACCATTAAATAGGTGAAATGATAGAATTTGAATGATTGAAGATAATGTTTCTATGACAAATACTCCACCGATAACTACTAAACTTAGTTCGTGAGAAGTTAATATGGCTACGGTGGCTAGGGTGGCTCCAAGGGCTAGGCTTCCTGTGTCGCCCATGAATACTTTGGCGGGATGTGTGTTATAAACTAAGAAGCCCATGAGGGAACCTACTAGAATGAAACAGAATATGGCAATGTCTTGGTTTCCTTGGATGCCATAACTGCCCCAGGCGAGAAGACCATATGATAGAAAGGCCATTGCTGATAATCCACCCGCTAAGCCATCTAAGCCATCGGTTAGGTTTACTGCGTTTGAGGTTGCTACAAGCATGAATAGTATAAATATGCCGTAGAACCAACCCATATTCCATTTGAAATTAAATAATGTTATTTCTAATGTTGAATCACCTCTCCCATACCTGCAATAAACGTAATAAAATGCTAGGGCGACAATGAATTGTAAAAACAGTTTTTGTAATATGCTTAATCCTTTATTTCTTTTCTTTTTTATGCTTATGAAGTCATCGAGGAAGCCGATTAGGGCGTAACCTACCATGACAAATAAGATAATTAATAAATTGGTTGAATAATTAATTTTGCCCATGAATAATAGAATTAAAGTTGATGCTAGGGTTGGTATTATGAAGATGAGGCCACCCATGGTTGGTGTTCCGGCTTTCTTCTGATGTGTTTCTCCTACATAGATGCTTATTCTTTGCCCTACTTTAATTCTTTTTAGTATTGGAATCATGATGAGTCCAAATATTGTTGTTAACATAAATCCTATCATTAGTGCAAATAAAGATTTTGTTAAAGTTAACATTGTTCCACTTCCATTTCTAAATTGTATTATCTTAATTATACTACATATATCATGTTTTGAGGTAAAAAAGTTGTGTTTTTACTAATAAATTATATTCGTTGTTGTGTGTTTTATTAAAAAAAATAGTTAGATTTTAGTTTGTTTTCTAACGATCTACTACTTTTTTGCATATTTCGTTATACATGATTCGTAGTTTTGTTTTTTCTTTTGCGGTTAATCCTACGAATTTTAAGGTAAGAGGATAACCACTGTCAACATAGACCAAGATGCGTGCTATTGGTCCTTTAAAGAGAATAGCTATTGTTGATATGGAATTATAAGGGATTGTATGGATTTGTTTAGTGCGAGAAAATGGTGTAACATCGAAAAGTAGCATTTTTCTATCGGTGAATATGCCTTTGTCCCTACTGGTGCGATATGCTCCAATGATTTTTTCGTGGGGAAATATGTAGTCGGTTACATATTCTGGTAGTTTATCCATATCTAGTTCTTCAAAGAAATTAAAGTATTTTGTTAGTTCTTTATATTTTAAATAAGCCATCCTTTTTACACCTCTAGTATAATTGTAACACATAGTTTAATTTTTGTCATCAAAAATAGATGGAAAAAAAGACACAATCTTTGACCTTGTGGGTTTGTTAGTGTGTCTTATATTTTTTTACTTATTTTCTTTTTTGTTTAAGTCTGATAGGAACCATAGTTTTAAACTTACTTTGGTGCCTTTACTATCATCTACTCTTACGATTTTGTAAACGTAATAGTCATATACTACTACTTTTTGGTCATCTTCAGTATAATTTTTCTTAGTATGATAATAACTTGGCTCTTTGTTGTCTTCTACTTTGGTAAAGTTAACATAACTTGTTACTGCACATACTAGAAAAACTACGAAAATTAACCAAAATACTATATTGCCAATTATTCTTAAGATTTTTTTGTTGTTTGGTTTGTTTAAATCACTTTTCTTAACTTCAAAATTATCTTTTTCTTTGTTTTCCATTTTATTTTTCCCTCCTATATATGTTAATTATAACATAATTTTAGGAAAAAGAAATAAATATTTGATAATTTATTCCTTTTTTTCCTTTCATTATTTTTTTAACTAATTGAAGCATAATAACTAACTTCTATTTTGTCGCCAGCTTGGAACTTTGTAGCATTTACTTTGTATCCTGTGGTGTTGCTTGTGATGACTCCTGATGCAAGTGCTTCTTCTAATGAATTAAATTTGTATGTTTCTGTGCCATTTACTTTGACAATGATTTGGTGTGTTGCATCTGCCACGACTGTTTGTCCTATTTCTGCTACACCTTTTGTTGTTTGTTTTGATTTGTTTTTGTCGGCGATCTTAGAAGAAATAGCACTAAATACATTAACCAGGTCATTTGTTCCATCATCTTTTGCAAGATATGTGTTGTCAGCATTGTCGTATGCAACATTTTTCAATACTTTATGTGCGTCTGAATCTTTTGTTACGCCAAAACCAATTGTATACATAATTGTGTTTTTATCTTTTAAGTTATTAATGATGTTTTTTCTTGATGTTACATTGTCATTATCATCTGGTGCTCCATCACTTAGGAATATTACAGCATTTTGGTTGCCGTTTGTCGATAAGCCAGTTATCTCATCGTATAAAATGCCATAAGCTTTTTCTAATCCTTTGAAGTATGGTGTACCACTTCCGCCTGGATTTGTAGTTTGATTTTTTATATTATTAACAGCTTTTTTTAAGTTTTGTGCTGTATTGTAATCTGTTGCGGTAATTCCAATTTGGTTAGCATATGGGGTGTGTTCATATCCACCAAATAGCAAACCACCAACCCATTTAGCGTTTGTTCCAAATGTTACTACAGTAACTGTAGAACCATGTGTATTACTATTTTTAGTAAATACTTTATCTATAAAACTATTTGTAGCTTCTTTGGCTTTTTCGATTCTGTTGCCATCCATACTTGCTGAACGGTCAATTACGATTACGATATTGGTTCCATTTACTGTCTCAGTTTTTTCAATGATAGTAATTGTTTTTTCGGTATTATATTCTGTACCTTCAATTGTATTTGTTCCATTTCCATCTACACTGTATGTAAGATCAACTCTTACTGTTTCATTAACATTAGCTTTTACTGTTAAACTGAATTCGATAGTTACAGTGTTGTTAGCGGTTACATTTACTGTGTAGCCTTCATTGGTTAATAAGGCTTTATATTCTTCTGGTAAGTCAGTTGTGTCTAAATTACCATTAATGATATTTTTTAGGTTAACTGAACCATCTACTGTATCGTTGTTTTTGATAGTTATTGTATAATTGATTTTATCACCATATTCTACAATACTACCTGCTACGGCAGTGCCATTACGAGTGATGTTTGATGTAACATTTACTGTGATATCGGCAGTTGTTTTTGTGTATGTTGCTGTGTAAGTAATATCACTATTTACGGTAATAGCAATTTGTCCTAGTGGTAATGTAGGAGTCCATCCGGTATGCTCATATTTATTGTTGGCAATAACTTCTGGAGCTTCTGGATAATTATCATATCCTGGTAATAATACATAAGATGTTTGAGAGTTTTCGGCAAAATTACCATGTTCGCCTGGTACAAATGTAATTGTTACTTTTTCTGATTCATCATCAATACCATTATTATTGAAATCAGCGAAGTATTGTGCTGTGTATGTTGCATTTTCAATTACTGTTGTGTTGATTTCTTTGTCCCAACCGTTTGCTTTATAGTTTTCGTTTGCATTGATTGTTGGTATTACAATTCCTGCTTCACTAAATGTTAAGCCTGTTAGGATATTTTCATATGTTGTTTGTCCTTCTAATGTACCATGAAGTCCTGCATTAAACTTAACTGTATAATGATCTTCTGTTTCATCATCAATATCATTATGATTTTTATCTTCAAAGTATGTTGCTGTAAATTCTAATGATGCGTTTTCTAGTGGTATCATTGTGTTAGCATTATAATTTGGATTCCATGCTTTGAAGCCATAATTATCATTTGCTACCACTTCTGGGGCTGTTGGATAATTATCATATCCTGGTAATAAATTAGGATATTCAGTTGTACTTTCTTCTTTGAAATTACCATATTCGCCTTTATAGAATTTAACTGTTACTTTTTCTGTTTCATCATCAATACCATTATTATTGAAATCAGCGAAGTATTGTGCTGTGTATGTTGCGTTTTCAGTTACTTTTGTGTTGATTTCTTTGTCCCAACCGTTTGCTTTATAGTTTTCGTTTGCATTGATTGTTGGTATTACAATTCCTGCT
>CAJKHY010000031.1 GCA_905199855.1 uncultured Clostridium sp. | reverse complement strand
TACATAAAAATCTTACTTTTTCCCTTATATTGCATCAATCTATGCAAATTTTACTTCACACTAGATTTTATTGAACCTTTATATATACTTATCCATATCCCTGGGAACATTATCATTCAAAACTGCATTAATAATCTTCTGTTCCTTCTCCTTGCTTACTTCCTTACCAGTCATCCTAGATAAATCTCCAATTACTTCACGTAATACCTTTTCGTCTTTCATATTACCTTGCAATTTAGCCGCTAAAGACAAAATCGTATCCTTATCAACATTAGTCTTTTTTTCTACCCTTTTAAAAAAACTATCCGAAAAAGCCATCAAACTACCTCCTAACATATAATATGTTAAGTTTCATTATTTGTTAAATATCTTTTTCACCACGATTCTTAAATTGAATAGTTATAGGAGTTCCTTCAAAATCAAAATTTTCTCTTAACTTATTCTCTAAATATCTCTCATAAGAAAAATGAACTAAACCCTTATTATTAACACTAAAAGTAAACTTAGGAGGCATAACACCACTTTGATTAACGAAATATATCTTTAATCTCTTACCCTTATATGAAGGTGGTTGATTAAGTAAAACTGCATCTCTAATAACATCATTCAAAACACTAGTTTTTACTTCTCTCTTCGAATTTTCATATACCTTATCTATCTCAGGCATAAGTGTATGTATTCTCTTCTTAGTTTTAGCAGACAAGAAAACTATTGGTACATAAGATAAAAATTGAAATTCAGCTCTCATCAACTTAGTAAAACCTTTAATATCATTCTTGTCCATAACAGTATCCCATTTATTAACTACAAGCACCATTGCCTTACCAGATTCTAAAGCATAACCCGCAATATGTTTATCATGTTCAATAATCCCCTCTTCAGCATTAATAACAACAACACATACATCACTTCTCTCAATTGCTTTCATAGCCCTTAAAACGCTATACTTCTCAATACTTTCAATAATTCTACCACTCTTACGAATGCCAGCCGTATCAATAGCCACATATTTTTTCTTATTATATGTAAATTCTGTATCTATAGCATCTCTTGTTGTTCCAGCATTATTACTAACTATAGCCCTTTCCTCATTCAAAAGAGCATTAATCAAACTACTCTTTCCTACATTAGGTCTACCTATAATACAAAACTTAGTAACATCATTATCATATTCATAATCAGTTAAAACAGGAAAATTTAAAGTAATTTCTTCTAATAATTCTCCTATTCCAACATTATGTTCACCACTTATTGGAATAACCTTATCAAAACCAAGCTCATAATACTCATAAATATTATCATTTCTTTTTTCATTATCAATTTTATTAACCGCAACAATTACTTTTTTTCCTGACTTCTTAAGCATATCTCTAATTACAAAATCATTTTGATTAAGTGGCTCTTTCCCATCAATAACAAAAACTAAAGTATCCGCTTGATCGATAGCAATTTCTGCTTGTATTTTAATTTCATCATTAAAAAATTCCTTAGTTACATCAATACCGCCAGTATCTATTAAATGAAATTTATAATCATTATAACTAACATCTCCATATATTCTATCCCTAGTAACACCAGGAGTATCTTCAATAATAGCAATTTTTTTGCCTACTAATCTATTAAATATTGTTGACTTTCCTACATTAGGCCTGCCAACTAAAGCCACAGTTGGTAATTTCATATAGTATCACCTCGCAAAAATTATTTTATCATATATATTAAAATAAGTAAATTAAAGTTTAAATTTTTTCAATGCACATTTTACTTTTCTTAATTCTTTTTAAAACTATCATATTAATATTTATCTCTCATTTCTTAACATCTTAAAAAGTTTCAAAATATAACATTCAAAAGCACAAATGACTCATTTTATTATCCCTTTAACTTGTATTTAATTGCCATATTGTTTAAGCATATAAATAATAAAGAAAATACTAACATCACACTCATGTTAACCAGTATTGGTTTCACATTATAAATATTTACCGTTTCCATCACTTGAACCAAATCATTAGAATTAATATACCAATACGTTGGTAAAAAATGTGCTATCTTCAAAACCATATTTGGTAACATCTCTGCAGGAATAAAACAACCGCACAAAAATGCCGAACCTAAAGCCACAACATTAACAATACCACTTATAGCATTCTTATTTTTAATTAAAGACGTTATTAAAAGTGCCAAAGTCAAAGAACAAAAAGTAAAAATAAATAAATTTAAAGCACAGATTAAACCTAACTCTGTAAACACAATATTACCTAAAATAAAATAACTAAGCAAATAATACAAAAGCCAAATAATTACTGAAAAAGTAAAACTCGCAACAAGTATTAAATAATTATGTCTCCTATAATCCATACTACTTATAACAATTCGCTTATTGATAGTATGTTCATAAAAACTAGTTAATACTAAACTAATAATATAAAGAATAACAGCCATAATACTATAACTAGCAAAATTAAAATAAAATGACATTCTCTCTGTTTTACTAGTATCCACCTTAGCAGTTATATCTATTTTACTTTTAGATACCAAACTACTATTAATCGCCCCAATTATATCACTCTCATTATCATAAAAATTAGCATAAATGTTTTGTATTTTAATATACCTTTTTAACATCATTTCCATAAAACTTGCTTCATAATCTAAAGCACTCTTGATATCTAAAATGGGATTCTTCCCACTAAGTACATCATTTCTATAATTACTAGGAATATAAATAATATAACTAACATCACGATAAAATAATGCATCGTCTCTTGCTTCTTCGTTATCTTTAATATCAACCAAATTAGCATTTTCACCTACATAATCAATTAAATTCCTAGTTATACCCTCATCAACATCATTATTTACGATCAAAACATCAGGTTTACTAGCCGTAAATATCAAAGACTGATTATTTGAAGACATATTAATACTACCAAATAAAACTAACATAACTGTATATAAAATAATCATTCCCTTATGCTTTTTTACTAGTTTCCAAAAAGTTCTAAATACTGTCATACTTTTGCCTCCTTAAACTTATTAAAGATATTAAGAAAAGCAATAATGAAAAAATAATTAAACTAATTATATTTTTCTCAAAACGACTTCCCACACCATAATAATATAACGAATAAAAACCATCTGTTATCATACCAGCAGGGTTCACCTTATTTAAAAAAGGTAAATTTTTATCAAAAAGATACTTCGTACTTATTCCCATCATACCTGATAAATAACACCAAAACATCGTAATAGCAATAATAATTCCTGTTTTGGTTCCTTCACTAGATTTAATTAGAGTAGAAACAGTTACACCTAAAGATAATCCCGCTAAAGAGCCTGCAAGAGAAAGTAATACAACTGCCAAAAAATCATTTCCATAATCAACCTTTAACACAAATATAGTATATATAAATAACAAACTCAACCCAATTACCTGCACTATATAACTAGCAAGAAAACCACCTAAAAGTATCATACTCTTCTTAATTGGAGCAACTGATGAACGCATACCTACATTACTAACATTAGCTATAGCCTTATTAGTCGCGGTCATAGCAATTATCGAGCCATATAAAGCAGCCATAGCAATAAGTGTATAAAATTCAACCATAGTATAACTTAAATTCTTATTAGATATATTATTTAACTTAACTTGATCATCATTAAATAAACCATTTATTTTATTAATTAAATCCGAATAATTAACTTCACCATTATTATCCATAATCTCTTTCTTTATTAAATTACTACTTACCTCTTTTTGACTTTCTATCTCATCCACCACATATTTTAAAATTGTCTCATTAATACCATTTTTAAATACTACTATTCTAACATCATCTGAACCAAAAAGTAAATAACCCGTTATCTTATTATCAATAAGTAACTTTTTAGCATTGTCCAAATTGGTTACTACTGTATTAAATAACCTATCCTTATTATTCTTATCACTCAAATATTCAAATGTCTTTTTATAAATATCATTATCCTGATAAAAACCACTATCTACAATAGCAATATCAATAATATTTAAACTCTCTTCCTTTTCAATATTAGAAAAAGCCATACTAAAAAACGTCCCTAAAATAATTGGAAAAATAAATGTCCAAAACAAAAGTTCTTTATTACGTAATAATATCTTCAATGAATACTTAAAATTGTGTAAAAACATTAGTCTCTAAGTTCCTTCCCTGTAAGTTCCAAGAAAACGTCATTTAAAGTAGGACGTTCAGCATATATCCTATTATAAGTAATCTTATTTTCTTTTAAATATGAGATTAAATTCTCCAAATTATTTTTACCTTTTTCATAAGTAACTACTAAAGTATTCATATTCACATCAATATTACAAACATTATTTAACTTCTTAATTTTATTTAAATCAATAGAATCAATATCATTCAATTCAACAGTAATCTTCTCTTCAATTTTTGTTTTCTTCTTTAATTCATCACTTGTCCCTTGAGCCAAAATTTTCCCCTTATCTAAAATAATTATCCTATCACACAATATCTCAGCTTCTTCCATATAATGAGTCGTATAAACAATTGTAGCCCCATCATCCCTAAGTTTCTTAATACCATCTAAAATATTATTTCTACTTTGTGGATCTACCGCTACAGTTGGTTCATCTAAAAAAATCAACTTTGGTTTATGAGCAATACCACAAGCAATATTTAATCTTCTAAGTAATCCTCCCGATAATTGCTTAGGATAAAATTTCTTAAAATCTTTAATACCCACCAAATCAATAACATCCAAAACATACTTTTCTCTTGTTGCTTTATCTTTAATATATAAACCACAAAAATAATCAATATTTTCATATACCGATAATTCTTCAAATACTGCAACTTCTTGAAAAATAACACCAATTTTTTCCTTAATATCATAAGAATTAGGTTTCATTACTTTATCAAATATTTTAATACTACCCTTTTGAAAACTCAACAAAGATAAGATACAATTAATAGTAGTTGATTTACCACTCCCATTAGGTCCTAACAAACCAAGTATTTCTCCCTCTTTTACTTCAAAAGACAAATCATCAATAGCCCTTAAATTTTTATAATTTTTAGTTAAATTTTTTACTTCGATTACATTTTGCATAATTGCTCCTAAAATATTTTTGCACCATTTAAAACAGTTCTATCCAACTTCAAAAGAACCACCCCATCTTCAGTATCAGCACCCAAAACACGCACCTCACTTTTAACATCTCCTATATATATTGGCTCAAAATTAGTAACAACAATAACTTGCTTACCAATTAAATTTTCACAAGTATATAAATCTGTTATTTGAGCCGAAGATTTCTTAACACCAAGTTCACTTCCTAAATCTATCTTTAATTTATAAGCCTTATTTCTAGCTTTCTTATTGATAGAGGCTTCAATTATAGTTCCCACTCTCATATCAATTTTATCAAAATCCTTTAATTCTATCATCATCTCACCTCAAAAAAATTTATTCAATAATATTATATCATATAATAATATGTTTTTCAAAAAAGTTTGAATATTTTACCCACTTATAACGCATTATAATTCACAAAACAACTTTATCATATCACCATTACCATAGTAAACATTTGTAATTTATAATTATAATATTTAAAAACAAATGTAAATACTTTTCTCAACATTTGTTTGATTATTTAATCTGAAATTTTTGCAAGTATATCTAACAATTTCTCTTTCATAACATCACAGTTCAAAGCCTTATCTTTATGATATACCACTTCATGCCAATAATTATCGATTATACCACCTTTTCTTCAATATTATTACAGTTTAAACCTCCGCTAACTAAAATACCTGAGATTTTCATAGTTAAAAGCATCTCTTTATCATTAAATATATTAGTAACATCTTTATCTAAACAACTCATTGCCATTAACTCTTCATGTGCTTCCTTTTTAATAGTATGAGTTTTAATATAACTATCTATCATTTTCACAAGAACTTCCCTAATATTCTTTTTATCTACATTCTTATTGTCTATTATAATTAACATAGGAAACATAATCTTTAATACCATCGATAAATATATCTCTCTTATCATTAAAATATTGATATATGATACCAGCAGAAACGCCTGCTTATTTAGTTATATCCGCATAACTAACATTATGATAACCCTTATTACATATTAATTGAAAACCTTTTTTAATTATTCTCTTTCTTAGAAACAGATTTTTTTCTTAATAGGTTCTCCCACTTCACTCATAAAATCATCCAAACAATATTATAACATCAATAACTAAAATTTAGAATTAAATAATAAAATACATTTTCTTAGAATAATATTAATTATGAAATCATTAATATTAATTATAAAAGGTTTTTTTATTGGTATAGCTAAAATTATTCCAGGTGTCAGCGGAGCACTTTTAGCAATCACATTTAATCTCTACGAAGAAGGGCTTAATGCTATTACTAACTTCTTTGATAACCCTAAAAAAAATTTATCCTTTCTTCTCAAAGTTGGATTTGGTATTATTTTAGGAATAACTATTTTTAGTAAAGTAATCACTTATTTTTTCAAATATTATTACTTCCTAACAATGTTCTTCTTTATAGGTTTAATTGGAGGAGGCGTTATCCTTATAATTAAAAAAAATAAAAGCAAAATTTATTCTATTATACTTATATCATTCATCATCATCTATTTAATATCAACTCTAACTGAAAATAATAATATAAACATTGAAAATAATTTCACAAAAATTTTAATCTTCTCCATCTCAGGTTTAATCGATGCTGCTTCCACAGTTATTCCAGGAATAAGTGGCACAGCTTTACTTTTATTAATAGGAACATACAATCAAATCATTACATTAATTAGCAATATTACTAACATTGAAATAATTATTTCTAATTTAGAAATTTTCCTACCTTATACAATCAGTTTGTTTTTAGGTTTAATTATTTTTACCAAATTTATGCACTATCTTTTTAAAAATAAACGTGAAAAAACAATGTCATTCATTATAGGCATATCGCTATCAACCCTATTAATTCTAATCATTAAAACCCTAAATACCCCACATCAAAATACAATGTTAATACCAGCCATAATTCTCCTCATCATAGGATATATAATTGGAAATAAACTAGATAATTAAAAAAAGATAAAGTTAAAACCTTTATTTTTTTATTATACTGATGTATAATAAAAATAGTAAAGTCGAGATGGTAGTATGAAAAAGAAAATATTAATTATTATAGCAACAATTTTAATGGCACTAACTACAGTTGGAGGCATTATATTCTACCTTTTCATTCCTCCTAAAATACAATTAAATGGTAATAAAACAATAACAATCGCTTTAGAAGGAAAATACCAAGATGAAGGAATAAAAGTAATATGGCATAATACCAACATTACCAAAAAATTAAAAATTAAAACCACTAATAACATAGATAACACCAAAATAGGTAATTATTATATAGAATACAAATTCAAATACAATAATCAAAATTATCAAATAAAAAGAAAAATTAAAGTAATTGACAATATAAAACCAGAACTAACTTTAACTGAACCAATAGATATTATTATGTGTCCAAATGGTAATTATCAATCACTTGGATATACTGCCATAGACAACTATGACAAAGACATAACTAACAAAGTAGAAATAACCAAAGAAGAAATTGATTCATCGCACTATAAAATCATTTATAATGTCAAAGATAATTCAGGAAACACCACTACAAAAACAAGAAATATTACCATTGAAGATAAAGAAAAACCAATTATCAAATTAACTGGAAAAACAAATCGTAATTTATTAAAAGGATACAAATACAAAGAAGCAGGATATCAAGCTTTTGACAATTGTGATGGAGATATATCCAATAAAGTTACAATAACTGGACAGGTTGATACCAATACAGTAGGAACTTACACCATAACGTACAAAGTAAAAGACAGCTATGGAAACGAAGTTGTCACCTACAGAAAGGTGAATGTAATTAATCCAGATACTAGCAAAAATGTAATATACTTAACATTTGATGATGGACCTAGCACGAATATCACACCTCAAATACTAGATATTTTAAAAGAAGAAAATGTCCAAGCTACATTTTTTATAGTAGATTTTGGTGGTACAAAGACCGACATAGTAAAAAGAATAGTTAATGAAGGCCACAGCATTGCCATTCATGGTAAATCACACGTCTACAAAGAAATATATAAATCTGTTGACGACTATATGTATAATATTGATTATATGAATGAAAAAATTAAAAAATTAACTGGAGTAGATACTAGGATAACAAGATTCCCTGGTGGAAGTTCAAACACTGTTAGTCGCTTTAACCCAGGAATAATGACTACATTAATAAAAGAAGTAGTTAATCGTGGATATGTATATTTTGACTGGAATATCAGCAGTGGTGATGCTGGAGGTACAAAAAATGCAATAGGAATATATAACAACGTCGTTAACGGTCTTCAATATAATCGTGCTAATGTAGTTCTAATGCATGACTTAAACAGCAAAACATATACCAAAGATGCTTTAAAAAATATTATTACTTACGGAAAAGAAAACGGTTATATTTTCAAAAAAATTACTGATAACACTCCAATGGTCACAATGAAAGTAAATAATTAAAAAAAGAATCAATAATAAGAATTATATCATAATAAAGATTCTTTTTTTTTTAAACATCAACACTACATTATTCAATAACAAGGATTTGACCAATACTAAGAAGATTACTAGAAAGATTATTTAGTGCTTTTAGATTATCAACAGAAGTATTAAACTTTTTAGCAATAGAATATAAACTATCTCCTTTTTGAACAGTATAAGTAGTTTGTTTTTCAGAAGTTGGAATTCTTAAAACCTGACCAATACTTAATAGATTAGATGTAAGATTATTTATACTTTTTAACGAATCTACTGTAGTACCAAACTTTCTTGCAATAGAGTAAAGACTATCTCCTTTTTGGACAACATAGGTCTCACTTGGCAACTCTTGAGACGGCGTAGTTGTTAATATTTTAAGTTTTTGACCAATACTAAGAGTGTCAGAAGTAAGGTTATTTAATTTTTTGATTTCATCTACAGTTGTATTATATTTTTTTGCTATAGCATAAAGATTATCACCACTTTTAACTGTATAATTAATAGTTCCTGGTGTTACTGTTGAAGTAGTACTTGATTTTATTTTTAACACTTGCCCTATTTTTAAAGTATTAGAAGTTAGATTATTTAGTTTTTTTAGTTCATCAACGGTAAGACCAAATCTTTTAGAAATAGCATATAAACTGTCCCCTGCCTTAACAGTGTATGTTTCATCACTTACTGCAAATGGAGAAGTATATTTATAGCCAGAATATTCAGCAATAGCTTTTATAACTGCCTCAGCCAATTGTTTATAGTTATCTTGTAAATATTTAACTTTATCTGGAGTATCATCAATAAAACCATATTCGACAATGACCGGTTGTGTACGTCCTGTATTTCTATGCATAAAATAATAGTCTTTACTTGTATCAGATGGAAGTCTACGTTGATAATATTTACGAACCGACTGACCAGTATCAGCAATATTGTTTAAAATATCTTTGGCAAGAACATCACTATTGCGAAGTGCGTAGATTACCTCAGCACCAGTACCACCTCCTGCGTTCAAGTGATTAGACACCACGATCACATTAGGATTATTACCAAACGCATCCAACACCAAATTAGTTCTTTTAATTGAATCTAACGTTTTATCACTATCACGTGTCAAAACAACAGGTATCCCAAGTTCCTTAAACCTATCATACATATACTTAGATATCATCAAATTATAATCTTTTTCTTTCAAATTATTTCCTAATGCTCCCGAATCACTTCCACCATGACCAGGATCAATTACAACACCCACTAAAGATTTATCCATGTTTATCACCTATATTAGTCTATGTAATAATAATAATTTTGTTAAAATCAAATCAACCATAAAATATTGATCTAATAATTTTGTACATCTGTAGTATACATTTTCCAAATTACTATTTAACACCCATAAATTAAATTTAAAGAATCTATAAAATACATAAAACCACTATAAAACTTTCACACCCCTTCACCAACAACAATAAAAACTCAATTTTGTACACCATTGCTTTACATTTTGCAAACCTTATTATAAATCTAAACAGAATAAAAAAAAGTTAAAAACTTCGAAATTAACACAAAAAAGCAAATTTATAAAAAATCTGCTTCCTACTATTATGGTTGTATTATAAATAGTGTTGGTGGAAATACATCAATACTATCTTTTATTTATAAAAAGACATAAGTTTGATACA
>CAJKHY010000030.1 GCA_905199855.1 uncultured Clostridium sp. | reverse complement strand
GTAAATAATGAAAATAAAAAATAAATTATGTTTATTACTAATAATCTTCATGCTAACAGGTTGCTATAACTATCGTGAACTAAATGATTTAGCCATTACTACTGCCTTTGGCATAGACAAAGACGAAAACGGATACAAGATGACATTTCAAGTAGTTAATACAAAAAAATCTAGTAGCCAAGATAATGATTCAGGCAATCCTAAAATTATTATTTATGAACAAACTGGTAAAACAACACAAGAAGCTGCCCGAAAAATAATATTAGAATCCCCTAAAAGAGTTTATGCCAATCATGTTGTTTTATTAGTAATTGATGAAAACATTGCTAAAGAAGGTATCGAAAACGTCTTAGATTTACTATTTAGAGATGCTGAATCAAGAAAGCAATATATGGTCTTAATCAGCAAAGAAACAACAGCAAAAGAAATCTTACAAACACTAACTCCTTTAGAAGTCGTAAACGCTCAAGACATTGTAAAAAGTATCATTGCTGATAGTGAGTACTATGGCATGAGCGAAAATATTACCCTAGAATCCTTAATGGAAAATCTAATTAACTCCAAAAAAGAAATAATTCTTCCTTCCATCAAACTAATTGGAAATAAAGATATAAGTTCCTCTAAAGAAAATATTGAAAGTTCTACTACAAGTGCTAAAGTAATTTTAGGAGAAATGGCAATATTTAAAAATAATAAACTAGTAGGATATGCTACTGAAAAAGAAAGCATAGCCCTAAGTTATATTAGAGGAAAACTAAATAACACCATTGTAACTATGGAATGTCCAAACAATAAAGACAAATACTTTTCAATTGAATTAATTGGTGTAAAAACTAAGAAAAAAGCTAGTAAAAACAAATTAGAAGTTTCCATAGATATTACTGGCAGTGGCAGTATTACCGAAATCTATTGTGATTATAATTTAGAAAAAATTAAAACTATTGAAACCTTAGAAAAAAATCTAGAGAAACATATCACTAAAGAAATAAAAAGTAGTATTGATTCATTAAACAATAGATTTCAAAGTGATATATATGATTTCCAAGAACTATTTTATAAAACTAATCCTAAATTTTATAACACAATAAAAAAAGATTATTATGAGAAATATTTTAATAATATAAAAATAAATGTTAACACAGATATTAAATTAATTGAAAAAGGAACTATTACAAGGGTGATTAAAGATGAATAATAATTATTTTAATAAGTTACAATTATGTAGTATGTTAATCGTTTTAATAGTAGTCCCTTTTATTGGAGGAGGAGCATTCTCATTATTTAAAAGTGCTGGAGTAGATGCTTATTTCAGTGTAATTATAGGAGGTATTATTGGTATCTTGAATTTATTGTTATTTATGTATATTTTTAATTATAAAAGAGATATATCAATAAGAGATAAGATAATTATACTATTTGGAAAAAAGTTTGGTTTTGTTATTAATTTAATTATATGTATTTTATTTTTTACTATTTGTTTATTTTCAATGTATAATTTAATTAATTTTATAGTATCACAGTTCTTAGCTGAAACACCCATGCTTATTATAGGAATTCTTTTTTCCTTAGTTATTATATATATTAACATAAAAGGTATTGAAGTAATGTCAAGAGTTATTTTTATTATCTTAATAATTAATATATCTTTATTCTTTATAGCTGTTTTAGGATTAATTCCTCACTTTGATTTCTATAACTTAAAACCTGTTTTAGAGTTTGGAATGAAAAGACCACTTATCGGAAGTTTGTATCTTCTAACAATGAATACAGCCCCAATATACCTGTTACTAATAATACCTAAGAATAATATTATTCAAAATGAAAAAGTAAATAAGTGGCTATTTGTTTCTTATATTATTAGTATTATCATAATACTAATTGCCTTAATTCTTACTCTAGGAACTTTAGGTATTCATCTAGCTAGTATCTATCAATATCCAGAATATATTATTTTTAAAAGAATAAATTTATTTAGCATTTTAGATAGAATAGAAAATATTATTATTATTCAGTGGATCTTTGGTTTATATACAATGGTTAGTGTTACAGTTTATTATATTTCTAATACAATTAAGTTTAATAATAATTCTAAATTGTTACCTAGTGTTATTACTTTAATAATTTTATTTACTTCTTTATATATTTTTTCTAATAATACTAGATTTAATGTATATGCGTATAAATACTTGCCTATTTTAAGAGGATCTATTTTAATACTATTTTTAATTATTGGAATACGAATATGTTTGAAGAAAAAAATTAATAAAATAAAAAGTTTATAGTGTATCTAAAAAACCAGTTAAATATAGAACTTAACTGGGTTTTAAATATATTTTTCAGTATCTACTTTTTGTTAACAACTTCTTGTTTTTCTTTGATTACTTTTTTGGTTGTATCTTTTTTTGCTTCAGTTTTTTTAGTAGTTTCTTTTACTTCTTTAGTTTTAGTAGTTTTTGGTGTGTATGTTTTACCATCCAAAGCATCTTTAGCTATCACTACTAAGTTAGCAAAAGCTTCTTTGTTATCAATTGCAAGTTCACTTAACATTTTTCTATTTACTATGATTCCTGCTTTATTTAAACCATTAATAAATTTAGAATAACTGATTTCATTTTCACGACAAGCAGCGTTGATTCTTGTAATCCATAACTTTCTAAAGTTTCTCTTTGTTTGTCTTCTATCTCTAAATGCATATTGACCTGAATGCATTACTTGTTCATGAGCTGTTTTAAATAATCTATGTTTACTACCAAAATAACCTTTTGCTTCTTTTAATACTTTTTTTCTTCTAGCACGCGCTACTGTGCCACCTTTAACTCTTGGCATAATATCTCTCCTTCCTCATAAGCATTAAATAATGCTTTTAATTCTCTTATAGTCAGCATTACTTAAGACACTGCTTGACCTTTTATTTCTATTTGTTTTTGTAGTTTTCTTACCACTGTTATGTCTACCACCAGCATGTCCTATAGTGATAGAACCACTGTTACGTACATTTAATACTTTTTTTGTACCTTTATGAGTTTTTAGTTTATTCTTAGCCATATTATTTCCTCCTTCTATTTTTTAGGTGTTAATCCCATTGTCATAGATCTTCCTTCTAATTTAGGTTGAAGTTCAATTTCTGCTAAGTCGCTTAGATTATCAGCGAACTTAAGTAATACTTCTTTTCCTAATTCAGGATGAGCAAGTTGTCTTCCTTTAAATCGAATGCTTGCCTTAATTTTGTTACCTTTTTCTAAATGCTTCTTGGCATTGTTAACTCTAACATTGAAATCGTGTGTATCAATTGTTACTGATAAACGGAATTCTTTTGTTTCTACTAAAGTTTCTCTTTGTTTTTTTTGTGATTCTTTGATTTTTTTCTTTTTTTCATACTTGAACTTATTGTAATCCATTATTTTGCATACTGGTGGATTAGAAGATTCACTCATTAATACTAAGTCGAAACCAGCATATCCAGCTAAAGTTAAAGCATCTTGCTTTGTTTTAAGTCCTAATTGCTCTCCGTTTGGACCAATGACCATCATTTCATGGTAACGAATTTGCTCGTTGATGGGATTTTCAAATGATTTAGCGATATTAAACACCTCCAAAAAAAAATGAATACTTTAAAAACGAAGCACTCATTTAAAACACCTAAATATTATTTATAATAATTAGCATTTAACCTAAAGCTATGGCAATCAGGTGAGATAAATAATCTACTTTCCGTTTTTTCAATAGTTATTGTATTATAAATGTATTAGTTTGTCAATAAAAATATGAATATTTTTTTTATTTTTTTGTTTATATTTACCAAGATATGGAGAAATTAACATCTATTTCTTGATATTTGTTATTTTTTTCTATTGCTAATCTTGTGTATAGGGTTGTTGGTTTGTTAACGTCTAAATCTTTTGTTGATATTTTGAGTTTGATTTTTTGTTCTTCGTTTGCTTTTACATCTTTGTTTTCGTATATTATTTCAACTGGTACTGTTTTGGTAAATGTATCAGTGATTGAGGCGTTGCCGAAACCTTCATCTTTCCAATTGAAGGTTGTGGCAAATGTTGGTTGACATTCTATATATAGATAGTCTTCTGTTATATAAGGGTTGGTAAATTTCCAATTGTCTTCACCATTGCTGATGTTATACCATCTGATGGTAGAATTTTCACTGTAAACTGTTGATGGCCCTTTGGATATGATTACTGTTATTGTTGATCCTTTGTCAATTTTATCACCACCGTAAGGATATGTGTTGACAACTTTGCCTTCTTCGTACGAATCGTTGTATTCATATTCTATGTTGGGTATTAGGTTGTTGCCTTGAATGGTTAAGATGGCATTTTCTTCTGTTATTCCAATTAAATAAGGTACTTTTACTTTGTTCATGTTGGCTATATATATTATTATAATTATAAATGATACTGCTCCTAATATGATTAACCATACTTTTTTATTGTTTTTCTTTTCTTTTTTATTTCTTTTATTACTATTAGTTTCTTTTTTTACTATTACTTCTTTTTCTTCTTTGATTTCTTCAATTGGGCATCCACAGTAAATGCAGGTTTTCGCCTTTGAACTTATTTCTTTGCCACATTCTTCACATTTTATTAAGGCCATATTACTTCACTCCTTACGTTATATATTAATATACTATCACATAATTATGTTGTTTGTAAATATGTTTTTGAATTTTTATCTTCTTTGATATTTGAAATAAAAGTGCAAAAAAAAATCAATTGAGTTACTTTTTGTTTGAGAAGAGGATACTTCCTACTAATATTACTATGACTACAAGCATTCCTATTATTATTACATTTAAATTGTTAGAACTTTTCCCATCATTTACTATGGCTCCGGTTTGAACGATAGCTGCGTTGACTACCATTTTGCTGGGAAAAAGCATAACAAAAAAAGTAATTGTTAAAGTTAAAATCTTTTTTATTCTTTTTTTCATAAAACATCACCCTTTTAAGAAAGTAATACTAATATTGTAATTAGATTATATATTATTCTAGTCATAATAGGAAATATGATATTATCTTTTTTATAATACACATAAGAAAAACACGATAATAATATGGTATATGGTATTATAAATACTAAAGATAATTTACTTGTGCTGGTAAAATATACGGTGTAGAAAGCGTTAAGAAAACCAGTTATAATTATAAATAACCATTTATTACTTAATATTTTTTTAAAAGGAAATTTGAATACTAATTCTTCTACTACAGAATAAAAGATAAATGTGTTTATGAATAATAATATTTTATTATCTTTAAACATATTTAAAATAATATTAGTATTTTCTTGGTTAATATTAGGGATTAACATATATATGATTTGGTTAACTACTAAAAACATGGCAAGTGATATTAATGACCATTTTATTACATAGAGTATGTTTTTAGAAAAATGTTCATTAAATTTAAGTAGTTCTCCTTTTAATTCATCTTTATAAATGCCTATAATGATTAAACTAATTATCATGTTACTGGCAAACGTTAAATATATGGTATTAATATTACTTACTAATACTTGGTTTATAATAAATTGTGTTAAATAAGGCCATATAAAATATAACAACATAGCAATTATATAAATCATTAACTCCCTAAATTTTCTTACCATTTTTCTCACCTAAATTAAGTATATTAAAAAGAAAACAAAAAAGCAATTTTTTTACTTTTTTATTTTCTATTTTACGTGAAGTTGACAGAGTATTACTAGCAAATACCAAATAATCTTTTAATCCACCATGGCATAGAACATTCCTCCCTTCAACAATTATTAATTATAATATATAAAACTAATTTTTATTAGTTTATACCTTAAGTATTTATTTGCTACCACTAAAGTTAATATGGTAGAGTGAAATCACTTACTAACCATCTATTATCTTTTTTCTCTATGATAAAGACATTTTCTTTATAAATATAATTACAATTTTCTAAACAGTCTATAGATTCACTATCAGCAAAATATTTTTCTTTTACTTTATATGTTATTTTACTAGCACTGATATCTTCTACTTTGAAGTCTTCAACACCAATATATCTTATATTTTTAACACGTGATTCTTTAACACAATATAACTTACCTCCATAATTTTTGAATTTATTAGAGGTTAGCAGTGTTGAAGCTGGTACCCCATAAAAATTACTTCTTATATAACTAGCAAGTTCTGTATAGGTTTGAAATTTAGGGCTAGCAGATGCCATGAAATAACTATCTACTAAGGTATCATTAGACATCTCTCCACATATTCTTGTCGTATCTAAGGCGATATCTCCATAAATATCTCTTGCTTTATAATACATTTCTAAACCTAAATCTTTGTTAATGCTTTCTGCTACTTCTAATTTAGATGTAAATAATTCGTTATCACAAGGGCATACTACTTTACTAGGTTTCCTTTTTATTATTAAAATTATTATGATTATTACTAAGATAGCTACAATAACATACATTGTTCTTTTAAATACTATGTTTGACATATCATTTTCATTCTTATACATACCTAGTTTAATATGGTTATTCTTTGGTGTTACTACTTGAGATTCTTCATTAGAATTATTACCTAAATTCATGTTATTGTTAAAATTCATGTTATTTATATTATTATTCATAAACTAAATTCCTTCCTTGCACTAACTGGTTAATGTGCTAATATCTACTAATATAAATTCGTTATTAGTAAATGTTTCGTTATTATTGTTTTTCTTTATATTTTTAATAAGCGGTGTTATGTTTTTTACATAAGTATAATCATAAGTATGATTTTTGTTAATAAGTAATAGAGTTATTAAATTATTGTCATCTAATTTTGTATACATGAGGATCTGTTCTTCACCATGATTAACTATTTCTATGGCAATGTAATCCCTATTATATAATGCTTTTTTAGAAATATTTTTTACTATTAAGCCTTGATTTTCTAATATAGGTTTTAATTTTAAATATTCATCATTTAGATTATTATAATTACCTTCGTTTATGTTAATTAAAACTACATAATTATCAATATCATCCGAAAATGTGAGGAATCCTTTTTCTATATTACTAGTATCATAAATGTATCTATTGAGGATACTGACAACATAATTTTTATAATAGATATCATATGTTACATTCATTTTTGTTTTTTTGATATAAGATTTAGCATAGGCATAGCCAACATACATGCTTCCAATTATTAATATAATTGCTAGTATTATAATTAAATATTTTTTCTTGTTCTTTTTTTCTATTGGGTTGGTATCTAGTTTTTTGTTATTTTTAATATCTATTGGCATGATATCTTGATTGCTATGAGGAATTTCGTTATTTATCTTGATATTATTATCCGTTATCATGATATTGGAATTATTATCTATTTTGATATTTTCTAACTTTTCTGTTTTTACTTCTTCTACTCTACTACCACATCCTGGACATAAGATATCTTTATCTTTTAAGTTAGTACCACATTTTTTACATATCATAAATACTCCTATTTTTGCATTAATTTTCTTGCAGTTCTTACCATTTGGCTAGAATAGCCATATTCGTTATCATACCATGCTACTATTTTTACTAGTTGTTTCCCATCTACTTCTAATATTTTTGTAAGTAAGCCATCAACTAGGGCTCCGCATGTGCTTCCAATAATATCAGAAGATACTACTGGATCCATTGTAAATTTTAAGGTTTCATTTTGATTATCATTAAAAACTTTATTTATTTCTTCTTCACTTACTTTTTTCTTAAGTTCTAAAGTTAAATCTACTACTGAACCATCTGATACAGGCACTCTTAAAGCACTTCCATCCATTCTTCCTTTTAGGTTAGGTAATACTAATCCTATTGCTGAAGCAGCTCCGGTAGAAGAAGGTACAATGTTCACGGCACATGCTCTTCCTCTTCTTGATTCAATACCTTTTTTATGAGGTACATCTAATGCAACTTGGTCGTTTGTATAGGCATGTACTGTTGTCATGAATCCTTTTTCTATACCAAAATATTTGTCGACAACATTTAAAACTGGTGCTAGGCAGTTTGTGGTACAAGAAGCCGCTGAAATTACTTCTTCTTTTCCGTCTAAAATATCATCGTTAACATTATATACTATTGTTTTTAAGTCTCCTTTGGCTGGGGCTGAGATAATAACTTTCTTAGCACCAGCATTAATATGAGCCATTGAAGTATCTAGGTTAGTAAATTTACCAGTGCATTCAAATACAACATCGATACCTAATTTACCCCAAGGTAAGTTATTCGGATCCGTTTCTTTAAAGACTTGGATTTTTCTGTTACCTACAATTATATAGTCGTCTCCATAACTAATATCATCAACACGATAACTTCTATGATTTGTATCATATTTAAGTAAATATGCTAGTTGTTTAGCATCAGTTAAATCATTGATAGCTATAACTTCAAAATCATTGTCTTCTTCCATTATTCTAAATACTAATCTTCCTATTCTACCAAATCCATTGATAGCAGCTTTTATCATTCTAATCATCTCCTATTAATAGTTTACCAAAAAATAGAAATTTATTCAATGTTATTTTAAAATATATTTGTATTTTTTATCACGAATGTTAAATTCAAACCAAATACTATTAGCGTTAAGAACCTCATCATATACTTCAATAAAGATGTCATCTTTATCATACTTACTTGGGGTTATATTGACAAACTTCATATCATATTTCTTTTTTTTATCATCGATTATATAATGTAGAGTACCATAAGTAGATATAAAATCAAAGCTATTATCTTTATCAAAACTTATATTTAAACTCATAACTCCTAAAGATGAATAACTTGATGTAGGGGTTATTTTGCTATATATATCATTACATACATTTTGGGTGCATACTTTATAAACGTATGGCATGTCAAGAGCTATATCATAATTATTAATTTTAAATTTCATATTCCCTATTACTGTATCTTTAAGGATAAGTTCTTCGCCTAATTTAGCACTTCCTGCTTCAATGATTGTGTCTAGTGATGTTGGTTTTAGGCTGATATTTTTATATTTAGTTTCAATACCTACGCTAGTATACTTGATGCTATCAACAAATGTTATCATCATCTTTTTGCCTACATCTTCACGATTAATTTCATATACGAGAAGATAATTACTATTGTTTTGATTAATGGTTTGTTTGGTGTAACCAATACCGATATCTTTAAAATATTCATAATATTTTAAGTTAGGATAGTGCTTGTTTCCATCAATTATTAATCTAATATTGTTTCTATTTAAGGTTAGGTTATCATATCTACCTTGAATATTTAATTTTATTAGAAGATAAGCTTTATCTTTTGATTTAATAACCGTTCCATCAAATTTCTTAGTTGTATAATAACTATCTTCTATACAGATAGTATATAATGATGTAGCTATTTTATCTTTTTCTTTATATACTTTATTAACAACAGTCTTGTTTAAAAATATAGAGAAACTGATAACGGATACTATAATGACACATGTGATAAATACAATGAATTTATTTTCTAAAATGAAATACTTAAATTCTCTTAATTTTCTTCTAGTTTTTCTGGCTACTTTATTGGTATCTATTCCTACAACTAATTCAAACTCTTCATTGTCGGTAACATCGATATTTAGTTCACTGATATCTTTTTCAAAATTAAATTTTTTTATATCAAAACCGAGTGCTCTTACGAACATGATAATGCTCATTACACCTTGAAATACTGTTGAGACAAATATAAAATCTTTAGTTAGTCTAACCACTCTAGTATCTAAGACAGTATATTCTATTTTTTTTAATACTGATAACGAGTACCATAGAATAATAAATGAAGCAAAATACCCGATTATATTAATTAGGTATAATGTCTTTGGTTTTTTCTTAATTCTCATGAGTAGATATACGATAATTAAACCTATGCTAATAAATAAGATAACTATGAACATGAATAGTGTTATGTAGTCACTAGCGAGTATTCTATTATGAATTTCTTTATTAACATATTCTTTAAAAAAAGTATAGACTATATTGAAGCGATATACTAAATAAAACATTAATATTGATAATATTAAATGTATTAATTTAAATTTTTTTATTAAAAATGCATATGGTTTTCTTAGTATCATAAAATTCCTTCCTATCTTAATTTAATTATATATAAAAACGAAAAATAAGTAAAGAAAAAAAAGAAAATATTTAATTTTCCTTATATACAATTAATTGGTCTTGAGTAAGAAATATTTTATCATTTTGTCTTAAGATGTTCATGACGGTAGTATTTAAATTTCTTGCTACATCATTTAATGTTTCATTATCTTTAACAAAATATAATTTGGTTCCTCTATTTGGGACTAAAATGGTTTGATTAGGATAAATATAATCACTAATGTTTAAACCATTTAATTTTGCTAATGTATTAACATCAATGTTATAGTTTTTTGCTATTGTATACAAGTTATCTCCTTTTTTAATGGTGTAATAAGAAAAATTATTATTTCTTCTTTGAGGTATTATAATGTTAGTACCAGCACTAGGTACATAATTAGGTGTTAATCCATTTATTTGATATAAAATAGTAGGATCAATACCTAATTTTTGGGCTATTATTTCTATTGTATCTCCATTTTGAATAGTATATATCTCATACATATTAATCACTCCCTAACATAGTCTAT
>CAJKHY010000029.1 GCA_905199855.1 uncultured Clostridium sp. | reverse complement strand
ATTAATAATTTTATTAAAAATAAAGATATGGAACTTAATCTAATAAATAAACACGATATAGAAATAGTACCAAATACACTACCTAATAATATTCTTTTTAAATTAGTTTGTCTTTTCAAAATTAAAGCCACACTAAAAAGAAGAATTGAATCAAAAAAGAAATTAATTAAAAAAACTAAATCTAAATAAACAGTCATATTAATCACCAGTTATATCTTACTATTTAAAACTTAAGTTTTTTGTAGAAAAAAAGAAACTACTTATAAGTTTCTAATATATTTTTATCTATAAACTCTAAATCTACGCACTGTAAAGTGATTAGCAAAAAGCACATCATATACTTCTTTTAAACATCTTCTCTAATTCATAAATACTAAATGTAATAATAGTAGGCCTACCATGAGGGCAATGATAAGGATTATTACAGTTGCCTAAATCACTAATTAACTTTTCCATTTCTTCTATACTAGAATAAGTATTAGCCTTTTTACTCATCTTACAGCTAATAGTCATGGCTAATCTATCATTAAATTTCTCAATAGTAAAATCCTTTTCCTTTTGAATAACTAACTCTATTATCTTATTAATAACTTCTTTTTCATTACCAACAGGAAACCAAGTAGGATGAGATATAATCCTAAAAGAATTAGCCCCAAACTCTTCTATTCCAATATTAATTCCCTCTAAAATACTCAAATTCTCCTTAACTATAATAAATTCATTCTTTGGTAACTCAATTATTATAGGTACAAGCAAACTACAAGTATTATTATTAGGATGCCCTAAAATATAAGAATACTTCTCATAATTAATTCTCTCTTTAGCCGCATGCTGATCTATTAAATATATACCATTCTCATTTTCGCAAGCAATATAAGTCCCAAGTAATAAACCTACAGGATATAATTTAGGTAATTTTTCCTTCTTTATTTCTTCAATATAATTTTCTTCTATATCGTTAATAACAACTTCATTATTAATTAATTTTTCTAAATTTTTTCTATATTCGCTAGTTTTTTCTAAAATAATATTATTACTGAAATCAATACTTATATTCTCATACCTAGGTGCTTCTGTATTATTCTTAACTTCTATCTTTGGTATTAAAACCTTTTCCCTAATACTATCTATAATAGTACTAGTTATCAAATTCTTTAAATCTTCAAAATTACCAAACTTGATATCCAATTTAGAAGGGTGAATATTTACATCGATTAATTCAGGATCACATTTAATATTTATTACTACGATTGGGTATCTAGTGTCCTCCTTATATGTATGATATGCATCATTAATTGTCTTATTCAATTCATTATTTCTAATAACACGATTATTCACCAAAGTAATCATATGACTTCGACTTGCTCTTGTTACTTCAGGCATAGAAATATAACCTGATATTTCATAATCATTATTCTCATTTTTTATTGTTATCATCTTCTTAGCAATATCTATTCCATATATCTCCTTAATAACCTTTAGCTGATTATTCGACCCATCAGTATTTAATAACTCCTTATCATCATTATATAATCTAAACTTAATATTTGGATACGATAAACTAATCTTTTGAATATATTCTAATATATTAGATAACTCACTATAAGTACTAGATAAATGTTTTAATCTTGCTGGAGTATTATAAAATAAACTAGATACAGTAATAGAAGTACCTATCCTTGCTTCACACATAGTATTTTCTAATACTTTACCACCCTTAATATGAATAAGAGTCCCAACATTATCTTGACAAGTTTTTAATAAAACATCACTAATAGATGCTATGGAAGGCAACGCCTCTCCACGGAAACCTAAAGTATTTATATTAAACAAATCATCATCACTATATAACTTAGAAGTCGCGTGCCTTTGAAAAGCTAAAATAGCATCACTAGGTTCCATTCCTATCCCGTTATCAATTACCTTTATTTCCTTAAGTCCCGATTCAACTAAATATATTTTAATATCAGTACTCTTTGCATCTATTGAATTCTCAACTAATTCTTTAACAATTGAAACACATTTCTCAACCACTTCACCCGCGGCAATTTTATTAGATAAAAGTTCATCCATTACTTTAATACATGACATAATTTTACTCCATTTCTTTTAATAATTGATAGAAGTTTTCCGCGACATTCTTAGGTAAAATACTCATCAGTTCTTCTATACTACATTCTTTCATTTTATTAATTGTTTTATATTTTTTAAGAAGTTCCTTCTTCCTTACTTCTCCAATTCCTGGAATATTATCTAGTATTGAGGATAAAGCCCCCTTACTTCTAATTTTCTTATGATAATTTATTGTATAGTTATGTACTTCTTCTTGCATTCTAGTAAGCAGATGAAACAAATTACTTGTCTTATCCAAAGGTATTTCTCTTATTGGTTTAGAAGCTACCAGTGCATTAGTCCTATGATTATCATCTTTTTTTAAACCAACGATAGGTATATCTAAACATAATGATTCCAATACTTCTAAAGCAACATTAATCTGTCCTACACCACCATCAACTATAATTAAATCAGGTTTAACAAGTTTATCCTTTAATACCCTAAAATACCTTCTATAAATAACCTCTCTCATAGTATTATAATCGTCACTCATATCACTCATAATCTTCCATTTGCGGTATCCTTCTTTATATGGCTTACCATCAATAAAAACAACCATCCCTGAAACATTAAAATTACCAAACAAATTAGAATTATCAAATATCTCAACTCTACTTAAATTGTTTATTCCTAGTATTTTACCTAGTTCATTCATTGCTAAACTTGTTTGTTGTTCGTCTTTTTTTATTAACTCTAATTTTTCATGATAAGCATTCTTAGCATTATCAGTAGTTAAATCAACAATTTTTCTTTTTATCCCTTTCTTTGGGTTAATAAATTTTATTTGAAATATACTACTTAAAGATACAGTATCAATATCATCACACACTAAAACTTCCTTAGGAAGAATACTATGTTTATCATAAAATGAATAGATAAAACTATTTACTTCATCACTAACCTCACCAATTAAAGGAAACACTTTATTATACTTATCCAATAACTTTCCACCCCTGATAAACAAAATAGATATTGAAATATATTCTCCCTCATAATAATAACTAATAACATCACGATTAATATTATCATCAAGTTCAACCTTCTGCTTTTCCAAAGTAATATTGATATTATCAAGCATAGTCTTATATTCCAAAGCCTTCTCAAAATTTAAATTATTACTACATATCTCCATTTTTTCCTTAATCTTATTAGTAATAATACTAGAATTACCACTTAAAAAAGATATTATTTCTTCCTTCATTTGATTAATTACATCATCACTTATCTTATTAACACAATAACCTAAACACTCATTAATATGATAGTATAAACATGCTTTTTTACTATAAGTCTTACATTTTCTTAAAGGATATAATCTATTAATTAATTCTACTGTGTTGCGAGCCGCTGTTACATTAGGAAAAGGCCCATATAAAGTATTTTTCCTATTTCTTTTTATATTTGGATTTCTTACGACCACTAAACGTGGAACCTTTTCATTAGTAAGTTCTATATATGGATACGTCTTATCATCCCTAAGTAAAATATTATACTTAGGATCATATTTCTTAATTAAATTAAGTTCTAAGACCAAACTCTCTACCTCTGTAGAAGTAATAATATATTCAAAATCATATATCTCACTTACTAGTTTTTGAGTTTTACCAGTATGAGAACTCTTAAAATATGAAGTTACCCTATTCTTTAAATTCTTTGACTTACCAACATAAATAATATTACCATCAATATTCTTCATTAAATAACAACCTGGTTTATGTGGTATTAATTTAAGTTTATTATCTATTATATTATTCATAAAATCACGTTCTTTTCTAATCTTATTGTATCAAAAAACATAAAAAAAAGATACTATTTTTCTTTTGTTCTAACATTTTAATTCTTAAAAGACATAAGAAAAAAGACTATTATAATAAATAATCTATCTTATTTTCCTTTTATTGTTAGATATATCACTTTTATGTTCATCATAAATTTTTTCAATATTCAAAGTAAATGTAATACCATGATCTTCCATACTCTTTTCAGGATTATATAAAGTCTTATCTATTTTAATAAATACATCATTACATAATTGTTTTAAGTAATCATAATTAATATCTTCATAATTTTTAGCAAAATTAAATATTTGTTTTTTATTATTATCATCATTTATTCTAAATTCTAAAGTAATAGAATTTACTTTTTTATTCTTTTGCCATTCTTTTATAAATTGTTTCTTAACTATAACAAATAATTCTTCAGTTACTTGCTTTGAATACCTTTCTTGTCTCTCTTTTTCATTAGTAACTCTATCCAAGAATTCTAAAAATTCTAAATCATTAACATTACCCAACAATATCACTCCCTCAATCAATGCTTATTCTAACATTTTCATAGATTATTGTCAAATAATTACTAGGGTTTTAAAGCCGTAATTGGTAAAATATAAATACCAGTTTCTGTATCCTTGTAAAAAGCACTAAGGTTACTTACTATGATACACATAAACTTAGGTTTAACTGAAACATTATTATAAAAAGTTTGTAAATTCTTCTTAGCTTCATCGATACTATTATAAGTCAATTTAATTTCTACCGCAGCATAGTCTCCATTTTTAAATTCTAAGATAGCATCGACTTCATCACCTGAAGTATTATCCCTAAAATAACATAAATGTCCATCTAAATAATCCATATAAATACGTAAATCTCTTTCTACTAAAGCCTCAAACATAAAACCAAACGTATTAAAATCATGCATCAATTTATCAACAGACAAATCTAACAAAGCACATGATAAAGAAGGATCAACTAAATGTTTTTTAGGTGTCTTACCAATTCTTTTAGAAGAACGATAATTAATACTATAAGCCTCTTGATAATCTAATAAATATAAAGAATTTAATGCTCCAATATAATCTCTAACCGTTTGCCTACTTTCCAACAACTCTTCTTCATTACTATATTCTTCTATATCTTTTACTAAAGTATCATTACCTACTAAAGAAGATTCATTTCGAGCAAGACTTTTAAGTAGCATCCTCATTTTACGAACATCCCTTTTTCTGTCTTTGCGCTCATGAATATCTTTATTAATTATATTCTCAATATAACTACTTGGAATAATTCCCGCATCTTCTAAAGAAACATTAAGATTTTCAGGCCACCCACCACGTATAATTAACTGAGCGATTTCATTAAGTTCATATTGCTTTACAGATTTACCAACAACCTTATTATCAAGCATATCAGTAATAGATATCTCTCCTGTTGAATCACCTGATTCATATAAACTCATAGGATACATCTTTAATGTAGCAATTCTTCCTGCTCCTGAGTGAAATACTTTCTCTTCCTTCTCATCTTTAGTTAAAGTAGTAGAACCAGTTAAAATAAATTTCCCTTTTTCATGATCACTATCACATTCATGTCTTACTGCATCCCATATATTTGGCGACAACTGCCACTCATCAATTAACTGGGGTCTTTTATTTGTAAAAATATATTTAGGATTTACTAAAGCTAAATTTCTTTTATCTTCCTCAGTCATATAAGTAACTGAAGAAGCATGATTTAAAGACGTCCATGTCTTACCACACCATTTTGGTCCTTCAATAGAAACAGCGCCAAAAATATTTAAATATTTATCAAGTTTATCATCTATTAATCTCTTACTATAATCTTTCATTGTCAAACTCATAACTATCCTTCTTTCTATTACATTATACTACTATTTTATACCTTTTACAAGCACATTATCTACTTTTCCAAAGTTTTATTGTACACTTTTCCAAAGTTTTATTGTACACTTTTCCAAAGTTTTATTATCCTCTTTTCCAAAAAAAAGGTCATAAACCTAATTACACCTTCTTTTACTAATTGAAATTTTATCACCAACATTAACATATGTTGTAATAAATTCTTGATTATTATCTAAAAACTCAATATAATCTTTTATCTTTCTAACAATACCTTCTTGATTCTTAGTTTTAATCAAACTACTATTCTCTACTAAACCATGAAAAGATAAATTATCAGTAACTATTACCCCATTTTCTTTTAAATTATGAGAAAACTTTTCAAAAAATACAGTATTCTTACTTTTAGCAGCATCAATGAATATTAAATCATACTTATTATTATCTTCATAATCCAAAGCATCTATATTAATAGCATTAATCTTTCTTTTTAGTTTTAAATCCTTAATATTATATATTGCCTCATTATATCTATTAGTATCTTTTTCTAACGTAGTAACCTTAACCCTTTCTCCAGTTAAAGCCATTCTAATAGAAGAATATCCTATTGCCGTGCCTACTTCTAAAATATTATATATTCTATGTTTCTTTATATAATCACATAAATAATTAATACCATCTTCTTGCATAATAGGTATTTTATTTTCTCTTGCATATATTCTTATTCTATCAAGTTTCTCTTGCATGATTAACTCCTTCTAGTATTCAAACCACATATCATTATTCTTAAGTGTTTGAATAGTCTTATTATGTTCTTCATATGTTTTATTAAAATATGTTTTCCCAGTCTTATCTGCAACAAAGTAATAATAATCACTTTCTGTTGGATCTAAAACAGCCTCGATAGACTCAATACCAGGATTTGATATTGGTCCTATTGGTAATCCTATTAATGAAGTACATCTAGTATTGTACTTATTAGTACAGTCATTTATCTCATTTTTTCTTAAATCCCTATCACTCATATTTGTTTTTATAGCATAGTAAGTAGTAACATCACTACCTAAATTCCAATTATCTTCTAATCTATTATAAAATACACCTGCTACTCCTTTTCTATCATTAGAATTAGAACCTTCTAATTCAATAATAGACGCTAAAGTAATTAATTCATGTACTGAATACTTACTCTTTTCTATATCATTTCTATATTTATTTAACTCTTTTTCCGTTTGATCTAACATTTTCTCAAATATTTCTTTTACCGATACATCACTATCCATAAATGAATAAGTATTTGGAAATAAATATCCCTCTAAAGGATAATAAATATCCTTATCTAAAATAACATCATCCAAAAACCAATATTTCTCTATTAATTCTTTTATATATACCTTATCTTTTAATGTAGAAAACACTAAATCCTTACTATTATTAGTATATTTTTCTATCAAAGAAGCAACAGTTCTCATATTAATTCCCTCTTTAAAAGTAATTCTTACTTCATTCTCATTATAAGTATTACCTTTTTCCAACATACTAACTATCTTTTTAACGCCCATATTCTCACTAAACTCATATGTTGTTGCTTTTAAACTAGTTTTACCACATAACTTAATATATAATACAAAAATATTCTCATTTCTTATCAACTTATTATCTTTTAATACCTTAGCTATTTTCTTAGTAGAACTACCTGGTTCTATTACTATCTTCTTTAAAGTATCCCTTTTACTTACAGGCTTTAAATTATAAGTATAATAACCTGTTAGTAATAGTAATCCTCCACCAAAAACAATTAAAAATATTAACATCATATTACGGTACTTCTTCATAACATACTTTAAAAAAGAGATTACTCTCCCTCTTTCTCACTTTCGTTTTTCTTAGTTTCTTTTTGTATTTCTTCTAAGATAGTTTCAATAATTTTCCATTCCCTTTCGGTTTCAATTGGTATTAAATCACTTGTTTCAGCTTCAGGATCAAATATTGATGCATATACTTTAATATTACCATTTTCATCAGTAGTATTATCAGTATAAACTATATAGTTTTTATTAGTCTCATCACTTTCAAAAGTGAATAATACTTCACAAGTAATTTCTCTCCCTTCATCATTAATTACAGTAAATGTGTTTTTCTTTTCCATTTTCTTCTTCCTTTCTTATCTTATTTATTTATTCTATCTAAATAACTCTGTAATATAATAGTCGCAGCCATTTTATCAACAACTTTTTTTCTTTTTTTTCTTGTCATATCTGCTTTAATTAATATATCATTCGATATCCTAGATGTCAATCTCTCATCCTCTAAAATAACTGGTATATTATATTTTTTTTCTAATAAATCTTTAAACATATAACTAATATTAGCCCTTGTACCAATAGTATTATTCATATTCTTTGGTAATCCTAATACTATATAACCTATATCATTATCTTTTATAATATCACTTATACTATTTACTAAGGATACATAATCTTCATCCTTAAATCTAATTATATCATAATTTGATGCAATTGTGTTAGTAAAATCACTTAAAGAAATACCTAAAGTTTTACTACCTAAATCTAATCCTAAATATCTCATTTATCTAAATACCTTTTCAATATTACTTCAAGTATCATGGATCTATCTAATTTACTAATCTTATTACGACATTCTTTATAACTAGATATATATCCTAAATCACCACTCATTAAATAACCTACAATCTGATTAACTGGATTATATCCTCTTTCCTCTAAATCATCAAATATATCACACAAAGTATCATATACCAATTCTTCATTTACTTCACTTACATCAAATAAAACTGTAGTATCATTATTCATAAAACCTCCATTTACTTTTGCAACACGCATCATAATTCATTATATTTTTTTAATAAAATTATGCTCCCGTAGTAAAAATCATACACCCAATAAAAAGATATATTATAACCAAATTTATTATTAAAAATGACCAATTATTTTTCACCCTTACGGGCGCTTTACCATGCCCTCTCCGCAAGAAAGAGTGCGAAGAGGGCAATCCCCAAACCAAGTTTTGCGTAACTTTTTAAGTTGCATTTTTGGCCTTATTTAGCAGCATCTGTGTAACTGGTCGCTTACGCTCCCGTAGTGGAAAGCGCCACACGAAACCCGCGGGAGTCGCCGTCGTCCTCACCCGTGCCGGCGCCGAAGTAGAACACGCCCGCACTATCCCTATCGACGTAGTAGCCCCCGCGCACGAACCAAGGGTGGCTGGACGAAACAAAGCGCGCGAAATCACTATACCAGCCTGCAGTCTCGCCTAGAGCATCACCTAGATGACTGGCACTTACACTAGTACCTGAATAGATATCTATATGTTCTGCTGGTACTTCACTTACTGTTAATCCTGAACTTCCTTTTGTTTTTCCATAATTTCCCATTACATATTCATATGCTCCTCCACTCATATCATAGACTCCTGTTATGTTTCCTGTTGTTGACTGTCCTGTATTCGTTTTATAACTTGTACCTGAGCCTCCACCTGTATAATATGAATTATTACTATTTATTCCTATATCTGTTATTCCTAATCCATATATACTTTGTTTTAAATAGGCTACTGCTCCCCATTCGATATTTTTCATCATATGAGAGTCTGCAGTACTTACGCCATTAGTAGTTAAATAATCTGTTGACCTAAATAACAGTCCTGTACTATACATACTTGATACTCTTATACTCCTTAAAGATGATATTCCTGGTTTTACTGTTGGTGTTGTTTCGCTTCCTGTTGTTTCAAACTTTCCTACCCATATTCCTTTTAATTCAGTACTTCCAAAAGTAAATGCTGGATGTGTATAATAATTACCATTACTTTTATTTGTACATGTTTCATTACCATTTGTATCATATGTACATGTTACTGTTCCGGTAGTAGATGTCTCGTTTTCAAATGTTACATCTATTAATTGAGCAGAAGTTCTACTTGCATATGTTGCATTAAATAATTTATATTTATATCTTGGTATCCATACATAATATGCTAATATATCATTTTCTGGAATTATAGTTCCTATATCTGCATTCATATATTCAGTTCTTGTTTTAGTATTTAATTTCTCAGTTCTAGTATTATTAGCATTATAAGACAAAATTTTTTTTCCATTAGCATCTATTATTTTAAAATCGTAAACATAGGCCGCTAAATAAGGATCATCCCAATTACTTTTCCCAATATAATTATTTACTCTATTAATGTTTTTAAGTGCTCCTACTTTGATTTTATCATTATTTGTAACTTTTTTAGTTTCGTTTAAATACATATTTAAAGTATAATATTCTGATCCTTTTATTAATTCAAATTTATATGTTTCTTTAGTGTTTTTTGAAAACGTTATAGAAGAATAAGGATAACTTGTTTTTGTGGAACCGTTGTAATAAGCAAGATATGGTGTAGAATAAGTCCCCCAATTGGCAATAATTAAATTATCTGCATTAGAGCCATTACCAAAATCCATTATTCTAGAAAAACTTGCTAATTCTTTCCATTTCATTGTTACTTCAACAGTATACCCACTGACAAAATCAATATTACTTGGTAAGGTGGGAACTTCTATGTAATCGTCAACTCCATCTAATTCTATTGCCTTTTCACCATTAACTGTTACTACTTTAGCACCATTCACTAACTTTGCGTCTAATTTATTTGTAGACGAATCAACCAAATAAGTTTGATAGGTATTATCGGCAACAACCATTACGGCATTTGCCCACTGCTTATTTTCATAATCATACCAATTATTATTTGTATTATTTATATCTGCCTTTTCCCATATACTTTTATTTTCATTATATTTAACTGGTATCATACCATCTGCCAAAACTGGTGCATTAGGTTCATTTTTATCTACACTTATATCTATTTTAGCCCCAAAAGATTGTCCTTTCATATTATTACTATTTAACATATTACCATCTATATAAAATATTACTTTAAAATATGTTAAGTTATTAGTTAATTCAGTAGTAGATAAGGTAAATTTAATATTAGTTTCTTTATCTTTAAAATTATCTTCTTTTATTTCTGTATAAGTAATATTATCAGTACTAGATAATAATTTAACTTTAAATGATTCATCCTTTAAACTATCAGGTAATATAGTAGGAGTTATATTAATATTTATATCTAAATTATTATCCATTTTCTTT
>CAJKHY010000028.1 GCA_905199855.1 uncultured Clostridium sp. | reverse complement strand
CAGATGCAGTAGGTGTACTTGATTCATATACATCCTTAATTGCAGCTTTAAACTTAGAACTACCTATAACTATATCAGCTACAGATTCAAGCGGTAATTTATAGTTATTGCCTTTTTCTGCAGTAACCATGTATTCACTACCTGTAACTTCAAGCTTCTCTTCTAAGTCCAATATCTTTACACCATCACATTTTTGTATCATATCTATTTATTTTATTAAATTTATAATTTAATCTATTTAATAGTAAGACTTCACCATCTTTTAGGGTGTTATACATAGAATCACCTGAGACAATAACTGGGTCAATGATATAACTTCTAATTAGAATAACAACTATGACAATAATAATATATGGTATTAGTTCTTTTATATTTTTTTTCATATTTCACCTAAGAAAAAAATAAACCAAAAGGCTTATTTATTACTTTCTTTCATTTTGTATCCACTTTTACGGTCTCTTAAGAAGTATAGTTTTGCTCTTCTTGCTTTACCTTTTCTTGTAACAGTAATAGATTCAATTTTTGGGCTATGTAGAGGGAATATTCTTTCTACTCCAACGCCTGAAGAAACTTTTCTTACAGTAAATGTTTCTGCAATGCCAGTTCCTTTTCTAGCAATAACGATGCCTTCAAAGTATTGAGTTCTAGCAACTTTACCTTCTGTTACTTTGTAACCAACTTTAACGGTGTTTCCTACTCTAAATTCTGGAATATCGTTTTTTAGTTGGCGTGCAGTGATACTTTCAATAATGTTCATTTTGCACTCTCCTTTTCAAACAGTAATCATTAATATATTAAGCGGATTACCTCTTCCATTTGTTAATATTACCACAAAAAGAGATAAATTACAACTACTTTTGTTCATTTTATATATCTAAATTGTGATAAACGCTTTGGACATCATCGATGTCTTCTAATTGTTCTATTAAAGTAATTGCTTTGTCTAAGGTTTCACCTTCTAATTTTAGATAATTATCAGGAATAAATGTTACTTCACTTAATAAGTAATTATTGTATCCTAAATTATCTAGGCTATCTTTTACTTTAATAAAACTATTTGGCTCAGTAGTTATTTCGTAACCTTCTTCGGTTTTATCCATATCTAGGATGTCTAGTTCTAAGATATCTTCAGTTAATTTGTCTTCATCATAACTGTTATCTAAAACAATTAATCCTTTTCTTTTAAATAAATAACTTACAGAACCATCTGTACCAAGATTTCCACCTTTTTTAGTTAAGGTGCTTCTTACAAAAGATGCGGTTCTATTTTTATTATCAGTTAAACATTCAATCATAATGGCCATGCCACCTGGTCCATAACCTTCATATCTTACATGGTCATAATTTTCACTGTTGTTTTTAGAATGGGCTTTGTCAATTGCACTTTGAATGTTGCTTTTTGGCATATTCTCAGCTTTTGCTTTTTCAATTACCATTCTTAGGGCTGAATTGTTAGCTGGATCTTTATCTCCACTTTTCGCGGCTACATAAAGTTCTTTGGCTAGTTTTTGAAAAACTTTGCTTCTTTCAGCGTCAATAGCTCCTTTTTTTCTTTTGATAGTTGACCATTTAGAATGTCCTGACATAATATCACCTTACTTTCTTGATACATATTTACCATCTTTGGTAGATACGATAATAGTTTCACCTTCATTTATGAATAAAGGTACACGTACTAATAAACCAGTTTCTACAATTGCATCTTTAAGTGCATTTGTAGCAGTGTTACCTTTAATACCTGGTTCAGTTTGTGTAATTAATAAATCTACTTTTTCTGGTATTTCGATACCTAACATTTCACCTTCATAGAATGTTATATCTACTTCTTGACCTTCTTTTAGGAACTTAGACTCATAACTAATCTTACTTTTATCTATTTCTATTTGTTCATATGTTTCCATATTCATAAAGTTATAAGTATCACCGTTAGCATATAGGAATTGCATTTTTTGCTTGCTAATATGCGCTTGTTCTACTTTAACTGAAGAATTAAATGTTATTTCAATAATAGAACCAGTTCTTAAGTTTTTAAGTTTTGCTTTAACAAAAGCTGCTCCTTTACCTGGTTTTACATGCTGAAACTCCATTACTTGATATAAAGCATTTTCATAAGTAATAGTCATTCCTGTTTTGAAATCATTTACATTAATCATGTTTTTTTCTCCTTTACTTATTTACTTTCTTTATGAGCAGTTGTTTTTTGACATCTAGGACAATATTTATTTAGTTCTAAACGTTCAGTAGTATTTTTTTTATTTTTACTAACAGTATAGTTAGCTTCTTTACATTCGGTGCATTTTAAAGAAACTAATACTCTATTTTCATTCTTCTTAGCCATATTAAATTCCCTCCTTCAAATAACATCTAGTATATTATAACAAATTATTTGTAAAATTCAAAGTTTTTTTAGTTAAAAAAAGATAGAATTGCTATTTTTATTTAGTATTTCTAACTTTTTTGCTGTTTTATATGCTATTTTATTAAATATTTATGTGTTTTATGCTATGCTGTTATAATTTTTTAGATTTATTTTGTTACAGAGAAAACGGAATGGAAAGTAGTAACATCATTAGCATCTTCAAATGTAAAAACTGGATGAGTATACCATTTTCCATTTTCTTTATCAGTACAAGGTTCTACTCCCTATTTCACTTATTGAACATCTTATTGTACCTGTTGTTTGGATTCCTTTTTTAAATTCTACATCTATTATTTGAGGGCATTTTTCTGTACAAGTTTTAAAAGGTGTTGTATCCTTATTAGTTTTACTTGAAGATACATTTGATTTTGTGTATTTATAATATAGGATAACGCTTAAAATTATTGTAATACATGCACTTGATATATATAAATATTTTAATGGTCTTTTTTCTTTTAATTTTTTCATTTTTAATCTCACTTCTGTTATTCTTATACATAAACAACTTAACTTGGTTACTATTTTAATACTTTTTTTATATATTTTTTTTAAGAACTAAAACGCGAGTAGCAAACGCTTATGAATTTCTTTTAAATTTAGTAAATCCTGATATAAAAATACCTAATATGCATATATATAACATGGTTTTTAAATCAAAATTGAAGATAAATAGGATTAGGCAGATGAGGCCTCTTATGAAGCAAAAGATAAATTCGGCAATGATTAGGTAAGATGTTACTTCTTTATTTATGCCTTCATAATAGATATTTTCTAGGGATACTGTTTCATACATTTTGGTAAATAATCCTTCAAGGAAGGCTATAATTAATAGGATTATTTTATTGGTTATGTTTATTTTAAAGAGTAAGATAGTTGAAAATATGCTAGTTAATAGTAAGAAGTATTTGTTTTGATTTATTTTTCTTACAAAGAAATAGACAAATATTATTGATGCTAATGAGGTTAGGATATTAAAGATACCAATATATTCTAAGTTGTTTTTGACATAGATATATAGATATAATGGTTGTAATGATAGGAATATTACTTTAAATTGTTCTAGGAAAAAGAATATTGTGTTTCTGTTCTTCATTTTTTTAATGGTTTCTTTGTAATTTATTTGGTATTCATAGTTATTATTTTTTATTTGTAATAATGGTATGATGCTTAAAAGGGAGATAAATATGGTGATTAGTACTACTGTTATTAATCCACATGTGTTGGTTAGATAGGCACCAAAATATGATGATAACATGATGGCTAGGTATGTACATATTAGGATGTTTCCTACTTTTTTATTATTTTCTTTTCTATTTAATACTTTTAGCGCAAAATAATGTCTTAGGCTATGATATGTGTAACTACTTATGGCAAATAGGATGCTATATATGATTAGGTTATCTATGGTGTTTGGCATTACTGATAGGTAGTAAAATGTTATTCCAAACATGATTCCTGAGAATACTAAGATGTATTTAGGATTTATGGCTTTAGTTAGGGTTAATGATATGTAATTAACAAAGATGCCTACAAAATATATGAGGAAATAAAATAGTAAGATGTTTCTAATGCTATAACCCATTTTATAAAGTAATACCGCGGAAAAAACTTCGATTACATTTCTTGCGATTGTTGATACGAAGATAAAGATATTATACTTTTTTGTGTTTTGCATAAACTCACCTTTATTATTATGAGGAATTTATGGTAAAATAATACATGTGGTGATTATTTATGCTATATAATGATAATAAAAGATACTATACTTTGAATAATTATTTACAGGCTAGGTTTGGTTGTAAAGTGTTTAAGGTTAGTTTGAATGCGGGTTTTACTTGTCCTAATATTGATGGTAAGGTTGGTTATGGTGGGTGTATTTATTGTAAGAATGGTAGTAAGAGTTATGGTAGTGATATAAATGATTTGGTGTCTCAATTTAATAAGGTTAAGGATAAGATTAGTAAGAAGTGGCCTAATAGTAAATATATTGCTTATTTTCAAGCTAATACTAATACTTATGCTAGTGTTGATGTTTTAAGGAAAAAGTATGAGGCTGTTCTTAGTTTACCTGATGTGGTTGGTATTTCTATCGCGACTAGAAGTGATTCTATCAGTGGTGATGTGCTTCTTTATTTGGAGGAGTTGAATAAGAGGACTTTTTTGATTGTTGAACTTGGTTTGCAGTCTAGTAATGAGAAGACAGGAATGTTAATTAATAGGTGTCATGATTTGAAATGTTTTGATGATATGGTTTTTGAACTAAAAAAAAGAGAGATTAATGTTGTTGTTCATATTATCAATGGGCTTCCTTATGAAACAAGGGATGATATGTTAGAAACGGTAAGGCATTTGAATAGTTTAAATATTGATGGAATTAAGATTCATATGTTGAATATTGTAAGGGGTACTAAGATTGCTGAGATGTATGAGAAAGAAAAATTTAAGACTTTAAGTAAGGAGGAATACGTTAATATTACTTGTGATCAGTTGGAGATTTTAAATAGTAATGTTGTTATTCATAGATTAACTTCTGATCCAGATAAGGATGAGTTGATTGAACCAATTTGGTTAGTTAAGAAGTTTGGGGTTTTGAATGATATTGATAAGTGTTTAAAGATGAGGCATACTTATCAAGGATTTAATAGTAGTATTTTGAATAAGTTTAGGCAGATATTGGATTTGGGTGTTAAGCAGAATGATATCGTGGTTGATGCTACGGTGGGAAATGGAAAGGATACACTGTATTTGGCTAATTTAGTTAAAAATGGTTTTGTGTTTGGTTTTGATATTCAAGAGTGTGCGATAGATAGGACTTTGAAGTTACTTAAGGAAAATGATGTTTCTAATTATAGGTTATACAATGCTAGCCATGAGAATATTGATAAGGTTTTATGTGATTATAAGGGGAAGATTTCTTCTATTGTTTATAATTTGGGGTATTTACCTAATGGTGATAAGTCTATTATGACAAGATGTGATTCTACAATTAAGAGTATTTGTAATGGGGTTAAGTTACTTAATAATAAGGGGTTTATTTTAGTCGTGGTTTATCCTCATGCGGAGGGTGTTAAGGAGGGTTTGGCTTTAAGAGATTTAAGGTTAGATGGGTATAAGATGGTTGAATATCATAATACGGATAAGGTGGATAGCCCGTATTTAGTGGAAATAAAAAAGGCTTAGTTTAGAAATTCTAAGTCTTTTTGTTCTTCTAATATAACATAATCGGCATATGTTTTATAACAGATGTCATTATAAGGACAAAATTTGCAACCAATATATTCATCTTTTATTACTTTAGGATTAATTTTGAAGTCAGCATTTTCTATGGAAGTTATGGATGCTTCTATGTTGTTTTTGCATAGGTCTATTAATTTATCTATTTGATTGGTATTAAGGAGTTTAGCATGTTTGGAAAAACCATTTGATGTTAGTTTTAAGGATTTTATTATTCTACTGTTTTGATATGTTTTATCAAATTTTTCTATTATTTCAGGGTTTGAATTGGAATATCCTATTAATTTAAGGTTTTCATTTTTTTGTTCTTCTTTGGTTTTGCCTTCTTTGAAGTTTAATTCACTGTTTAATATTTTTTGGTAATAGAAACCTGATACTTCAATTTCTTTTAGATTCCCTTTTTCTTTCAATAGGTAAAGGTACATTGGTAGTTGCATGTTGATGCCATAGATGGTGTTATTTAGGTTAATGTCTGGGTTGCCTGTTTTATAGTCTATGACTACTAGGTATGTGTGGTTGTTTTCTTCTTTGTACATGACTTTGTCGATGATACCCGTGATAGTTACATTGATTTTATCTTCGATGTTTAAAGATATTTTTTCTTCGCAATTGATTTTGTCAAAGGTGGTATAGTCAAGGTTTTCTTTTATGTAGTTGATTATATAAAGTAATTCTTGTTTTAGTTTGCTGATAAAGACATGTTCTTTTTTAGTGAGGGGGTCATGGGTATTTATGTAGGTTTCAAATGTTTTATCGTAATCAAAGTCATCTTGGAAGCAGATTGAGAGGATGTAATGGAATAGATTGCCAATGTATAGGTCAAAGTTTTTTTCTTTACTTGATAATTTTAGAATGTTTTCTATGTAGTAACGGAACGAGCATTTATAATAGTTATTTAGAGATGAATATGATAGATATAGTTTGTTATGGAGGTATGAATAAAGGGATGTTTTGTCAATGGTATGATAGGTGTTATCATAAGTAAGGTAAGGAATATTAGGATATGTGTTATATAGTGTGTCTAGGGAGTTATCTTTTATTTTGTAGCTATAGTAGTCATCTAATTTTGAGGCTAAGGAGATTTTGTTGTATAGGTTGGAATAAGTGTATTTTAATTCATGGGTAGTAATTGGTATCATTTGTAATTCTTCTTCTAAAGGAGATTTGAAGTAGTTTATTTGGTTGTTTTTATAGGAGTATGAAAGGTTGAGGTGATTTATCTCATTTAGTTTGTTAATGAGATGGGTTTTATTTATTTTGTTGTATTCATAGCTTGTGGTTAGTCCTATTTCTTCTTTTAATGTGTCTGGAAGATAGTCAATATCTTTAGTGATACTTGGATAATTGTTGCTGTTAAAACCTAAAATGAAGATGTAATCTGTGTCTTTGAATGTGTTGTTTAGAGTGGTGATGTTGATGGCATTTTTTAATTTTTTGGAGTTTAGAGTTTTAGTTTTTAGTTGTTCTTCTAGGATGGTGATTATGTCTTCAATGTTATTTAAGTTTATTTTGTTAATGATATTTATCATGGTGTTATATATGTTTAGGGTTTCTTCTTCTTTTAGGTTGTAGTTATTTTGAATTAATTGTAGGGATGAGGTTATATCTTTATTTTGTTTTAGGGCTTTTAGGAAGTCTTTGACTATGGAATAGGATGACATTTTATTTGTTGATGGTAGGTTTATTGGGATATTATATAATTTAAATGTTGTTAAGGCTGTTGTCTGGTAATCGTTTGGTAATATTAGATAAATGTTATTTATATCAATATTATTGTCTATGAGAGTTCTTATTTGTTCACAGATATAGGATATTTCTTCATTAACTGTAGGGAATTTGTGAATGTGATGAATTTTGGGAAGATATTGTTGGTTTACTATAGTGGCGTGATATGATGAGGCTATGTAATTTAGTTCCTTATCAATAGGATAATCATATATGATAATATTTTTATCTTGGATATATGTTTGAAATAATGAATCGATATGTAGTTTGTTGTTATTGGTAAGGTCTTCTTTGATGTTTTTTAGTTCTTGGAGTTTTTGGTTATCTATATTTTTTTCTATGTAAGATAAATAATAAAGGTTTTTTAAATACATTTTGGCGATGTCATATTTGAAGTTGTATTTATTCATTAGGTAAATGATTGTTTCATCATCATAGTCGAAGAATAAGTGTTTTATAAATTCTTCTTTGGTCATGAATTTTAGGGATAATTTGTTTTTGATGTGGTGGTTTATTTCATTCAATAGATATTCTTTATTTTCTTCTTTGGTAATTATTAGAGAGTTATCTTTTAGGTATTCAAATATTGTTTTTTTTGTGATAATGTTTTGGTTCATCTCGCGCACCTACTCTTTCTTAATTAATTATATCATTAAAATGGTGGTTTTGATGGAATTTTTTTTCGTCTGTTGGTATTTACAAAAGAGAAAAAATAAGTTAAAATATTTATGTGATTATATGAAAAAGATTTTAATTAAGATGATTAGGATTTATCAAGGGTTGCCTCTTAGGTGCCATGATTATTGTAGGCATATTCCAAGTTGTTCAAACTATATGATTTTAGCAATTGATGAGTATGGGGTGATTAAGGGAATTTGGCTTGGTATGAAGAGGTTATTAAGATGTAGGCCACATGGGACTTATGGATATGATCCTGTTATAAGGAAAGGATAAAGGGTGTTATGAAGAGAAAATTATTGTTACTAGTCTTATCAGTTTTAATGATGACTGGTTGTTTAAAAAGGGATTCGATGGAGGATATTGATATTTATACGGGAGTTTATCCTTTGAGATATATTGTTGATTATTTATATGGGGATAATGCTAAGATTTACAGTATTTATCCTAATAATGTGAATGTTGATGAGTATAAACTTACGGATAAGCAGATTACTGATTATAGTAAGTCTGCTTTACTGGTATTTAATAGTTTGGATGTTGATAGGGATTATGCTGTTAAGATGATTAATAAGAATAAGAGATTAAAGATTATTGATGTGGCACTTGGAATGGAATATGAGCATGAAATTGAGGAGTTATGGTTAAATCCTTATAATTATTTGATGATGGCTCAAAATGTTAAGACTGGTTTATATGAGTATATTACTAATCCTTATCTACTTAAGGAAATTGATGAGAAATATGAGGATTTGAAAATGAAGTTGTCAACACTTGATGCTTCGATTAAGACCGCGGTTAATGAGAGTAATTATAATACCATTATTGTGGATAATGATTTGTTTAAGTTTTTAGAAAAATATAATTTAAATGTTATTTCTTTGGAAGAAACGGATAATTTGACTAATAAGGATATTGAGGATACTAAGAGGCTTATTAAAAGCGGAAAGATTAAATATATTTATACTAAGGATGAGAACACAAATGAAACGGTTAAGAGTATACTAGATACGACTAAGGCTGAACTTGTGCATTTGAATGCGATGCGTACTGTTGATGGTGGGGTTACTAATTCAAATGAGAATTATATTTCTATTATGAATGATAATATTGATTTAATAAAAAAGGAACTTTATAAGTAATTTTAGTTCCTTTTTAGTTTGTTTTGTTGATAATATCTTCTAGGTATTTGTTAATAATATTGGTTACAAATGCTAACATATCATTTAGATTTTCTTTTTTTGTGATAAATTCATGATAAAGTGGATAACTATTTAGGTTATCTATTTTTTCTTGAATGAGTTTATCTGTTTCATGATAGCTGGTTTGATGTGATGCTTCTTCATAGGTCGCTTTTTTTTGTAATTTTTTTATTTCTTTTATGAGGTTCATTATTTCTTTATCATTAATGAGCAGTTCTTTTATTTCATTATACTCAATGTATTCTTTGGTATTTTCAATGGTGTTAAAAAGTTCTTCAATTTTATTATTCATTAATTATTTCTCCATCAAGACTCCATGTTTTTGCATCGGTTATTTTGACTTTAACAATTTTGCCTAGATATTCTTTTGAAGCTTTGACGTTGACTAATTTCATGGTGTCAGTATAGCCACTTAGAAAGCCTTCTTTTTTGCTTGGCTCTTCTAAAAGTACTTTGGTTTCTTTATTTAGATATTTTAAGTTGTTTTCTTTGGCGTATTTGTTTATTAATTCATTTAATCTTTGTAATCTTTCTTCTTTTTCTTCTAATGATGTGTTGTCTTCTAATTTGGACGCGGCAGTGCCTTCTCTTTTGGAGAAAATGAAGGTATATGCTAAGTCATATTTTAATTTGTTGACAATCTCTAGGGTTTCTTTAAAATCTTCTTCGGTTTCTTTAGGAAATCCTACAATAATATCTGTGGTGATAGATGCATTTGGTATTTTTTCTTTGATTTTATTGAAAAGGGTGATATATTCTTCTTTGGTATATCTTCTTCCCATTAGTTTAAGTATTTTATTGCTTCCTGATTGAATAGGTAGATGGATATATGGCATGATGTTATCATATTTGGTAATTATATCAATCATTTCATCAGTGAAATCCCATGGATGACTAGTAACAAAACGTATTCTTGGAATGTTAGTCTTAGCTACATCTTCAAGTAATGATGCCATATTATAGTCAATGTTTAAGTCTTTGCCATATGCATTAACGTTTTGGCCTAGTAAGGTTATCTCTAGGTAACCTTCTTTTTTTAAGTTTTCTACTTCATTTAAGATATCTTTTGGTAATCTACTTCTTTGACAGCCACGGGTGAAAGGTACTATACAATATGTGCAAAACTTATCACAGCCATACATGATGTTAACCCAAGCTTTATATTTAGAATCTCTTTTAACAGGGAGATTTTCGACAATATCTCCTTCTATACTATAAACATTAATATTTTGGGTGCGGGTTTGTGTTATGTTTGATAATAGGTTTGGTAATTCATAGATATTGTGTGTTCCAAAGATTATATCTACCCATTTATATTTATTTTTTAGTTCACTAACAACGCTTTCTTCTTGGGCCATGCAACCACATAAGCAGGTTATAATATCTTTTTTTGTCTCTTTTAAATGTTTAATGCGTCCTAGCATGCCAAATACTTTGTTGTGAGCATTTTCTCTTATGGCACATGTGTTTAGTATGATTAGATCGCTTGTATACATGTCATTTGTTTCGATAAAACCTATTTCTTCTAAGATGGCTTTGATGTTTTCACTGTCATGGACATTCATTTGGCAACCATATGTTTCTATATAATATAATTTACCTTTAAAATACTTTTTTATATCTTCATTAACTTGATACTTATCATATAATATTTTAACTTCTTTTTTTGTTCTTATCTTTGCTTCTTTGTAATTTGGTGTGTTCATTACGCCGTTCATAATATTACCTCATTTCTTTATAATACTTCTTTGTTTCTTTTGGTATTATATCAAATATTGTTTAATAAGTAAATTAATTAAAAGAATATTTTAAAAATAAATTAGAAAAACTTGATTAGTTTATGTTTTTAGTAATTGAATGTTTTACATTTATTATTATGTATTTAATAATTTGTTGGTTAGTTATTTTAAAGCAAAAAAAAAATTTATCCGCAACGTCCTATTTTAGCTTACACTATCGTCGGCGCTGAAGTGCTTAACTTCTGTGTTCGAGATGGGAACAGGTGAACCACTTCGCAAAAATCACGAATAAAATTTTTAACAAAATTAATATATTTATTTTCTTATAGTTCTTTCAAAACTAGATAATGTGGTCCAATCAAATCATATATATTTAAAATATGGTTAAATCCTCAATCTATTAGTACTAGTCCGCTCAATGTATCGCTACACTTCCACTTCTAGCCTATCAACCAAATAGTCTTTTTGGGATTTTACTTGTTAAACAATGGGAAAACTCATCTTGGAGGGGGCTTCACGCTTAGATGCTTTCAGCGTTTATCCCTTCCCTACATAGCTACTCTGCGCTGCCGCTGGCGCGACAACAGATACACCAGAGGTAGGTCCATCCCGGTCCTCTCGTACTAAGGATAGCTCTCCTCAATTTTCCTACGCCCACGACGGATAGGGACCGAACTGTCTCACGACGTTCTGAACCCAGCTCGCGTGCCACTTTAATGGGCGAACAGCCCAACCCTTG
>CAJKHY010000027.1 GCA_905199855.1 uncultured Clostridium sp. | reverse complement strand
TGTGTTTCTTTAAATATATTATTAGTTCCATCTGTATTATTCCATAATGATATTATTTTATCATATAGTTTAGGATAAGTATTAGTATCTTCTGTAAATGTTGCATTACAAGTAGAATAACCTGTTAAGTTTTTTATTCTAAATTCCCAATTAGTTTTATTAAATGAAGATTCGGCATTATTACATGATGTAGATACATTATATATACCTCTTCTAAAGTTACCAATATTGCTATTTATTATGAAATCATTTTTTATTGTTATTAAATTAGTATATCTATTTCTATTAGTAGATCCACCTTTAGTAGTATAAGTTGCTATTTCTACATTTGCTTTAAATGATTGTCCCATTAAATTAGATTGATCTTTACCATTATCAAGGATATATATTCTAATTTGAAAACTATCAGCGGTTTCATTATATCTAGGTAAATTCATTACATTTTCATTTAATATTGCTCTTTGATAATATTTTAATGTTCCATTACTATTTTCAACTTGTAAATTACTAAAATTACCTTCACTTATTTTACTATTATTTTTATATAATTCAAACTTAAAGTTTTCATCTAATAATCCATCTGTTATATCGATATTAGTTAATGTAATATCATAGATTATATCTTTATCTGCAGGATTACTTTCCGCTCCTTTTACTGTAAAATTTGCTATAGCTGCTTTAGTTGAAGTTTCATTAGCGGTTATAGGTAAAAATAAATCTTTAGTAATATTATTATCTCCTACATATATAACATTAATATTTGCTGTTGTTAAAGATGCATTTATACTTTTAGATATATAATTAAGTGCTAAAGTAAATCCTAAAGATAGAATAAAAACACCAAATATTTCTAATATTAATATTTTTTTACTATCAGTTTTTATTTTATTAATATAATTCTTCATAATTATACCTCTTTCTTTTTAAATAGCAAAAAACTAACCAAAAACTAGCACTTAAAAAGTACTAATATTAGTTAGTTTATCTTTTAAATTTATTTTATTAGTGTTTAAAATAATAGAATATTTAAATGACTCCCCCCATACGAATGTATGAGTATTGTAGTTAGTTAGAAACATTCTATTCATTTTAAACACCTACTTTCTTTGCTATTTACATGTATTAATTTTACTATTTATTGATATTTTTGTCAAAATTTTCTTATTATTTTAAATAACTAATTAATATTGGCGATAAAATAAGTAAAAGTATCAAAGGCACAAAGAATAATACCGAAATAACACTTATTTTAATTGGTACCTTTGAAATACTTGCCTTAACTTCTAATTTCCTTTTCTCTCTTAAATAATCAATCTGATTATACATTGTATCTACTACACTATTACCAAAAACATCAGCCTGTGTTAAAGTTAAAATAGTATTATTTATAGTCTCTGATGGAATATTTTGTTGAATACTAACCAAAGCTTCAGTTAAACTTTTACCATATTTTACTTCTCTTAAAGCCTCCTTAAATTGATTAGATAATTCATTATCAACAGTATTTACCGTAACAATAAAAGCCTCATTCAAATTCTTACCTGTTTCTAAAGATAAAGTTAACACTTCAAAAAAATGCATTGCTTCTTTTTCTAACTTACTAGTCCTTTTTTTTATTGGTTTAGATATTAATAAATAACTACATAAATAATAATATATTATAGTAATAATTGGCCCTAAAACATAACCTAAATTAAATATATATATTGTAATAAAGAATAATATTATTGAAGTAAATAATCTTAGATTTAAAAATGTTATTGCATCCATCTTACTAGATACCCCAAGTAATTTAATTCTCTTTTCCATATTCTTTATCGTTTTAGTATTATATATTTTCCTAGATAATTCATTCTTCATAAATTACACCTTAACTTTCATAATCTTTTGCAAAAACCAAATATATGATATAAATATTAAAATAATTAATAATATTACAATATGTCCTAAAGAAGAATCAAATAAAGGATTAAAATATGTTGGACTTAAAATGAAGATTAAAAATGTAAATATAAATGGAATGCATAAAAGTATTTTAACTATTATATTTGAACTAGCAGTTAGATTCTTTAATTCTTCATTTAGTTTTTGATTATCAAATAAAGTCCTTTCTATTGAAGAAAATACTTTAATAATATTACCTCCTGTTTTATTTAAAATGATTAAAGATGATGCTAAATACTGAATTGCCTCATTATCTACCCTTTTAGATAACCTATCAAAAACAACATCAATAGATAATCCATATTGCATTTCATCATACATTCTCTTAAACTCATAATTAAGTGGAGCCGCTAATTCCTGTGAAGCAATATATATTGCTTGCATAGTAGACTTTCCTGCTTTAAAAGCATTATTCATAACTATAACCGCTTTTAATACCTGCTTCTCAATTACCTTCTTCATATATTTTTGCCTATAATATAAATAAACATCAAGCAAATAATAACCAATCATTAAATTAATTATTAATTCTAAAATAGTAACAACTCTAGTTTGTAAAGTAATAGAAAATATAGTAATAATTATATATATAACACTAATGATAATTTTATTTGAAATAAAATCTATAACTTCAAAATTAGGTAAATAACCCAAATACTTTTCATACTTTAAAGATTTTTTAGTAATAAACTTGCTTCTATTTAATATCTTACTTAGTTTTGTTACTTCTTTGTAATATTTGTCATAAACAATATCAGCAAATGATTTATCTTTATATTCTAAAGGAGAAATACTATATCTTGCTATTCTTCTTTCGCATTTTATAGCTTTACTCTGCCTAAGTAAAAGAATAATAATACAAAATAGTACTATCATAATTATTACTTGGATAATTGTTAATTCAATATTACTACTCATATTATTACTCCTTTTCCCATTTATTTAAACAGTGTATCTAAGGTAGTTATACCTTTTCTTCTTATTTTATTTAATACCATTGGATTATATTTATACATAATAAATTCTCCAATAACACTCTCATCCTCGGCAATACCTTTTTCTTTAAAAGCAAATATTTCCTTTAAAGTAATTTTACCTTCTTTAATACCTTGCACTTCACAAATACTAGTTATTTTTCTTTTACCATCGGTTAATCTTTCAATGTTAACAACTAAATCAATAGCATTTTCAATATAACCACGAACAGCACTTACTGGAATATCCATATCATTCATTAAAATCATAGTTTCTAATCTATTTAAAGCATCTTCAGGACTATTCGCGTGTAATGTTGTTAAAGAACCTTCGTGACCTGTATTCATAGCTTGCATCATATCAAATGCTTCCTTACCACGAACCTCACCTACAATTATTCTATCAGGACGCATTCTTAAAGAGTTTCTAACTAAATCTCTTATAGTTATTTCCCCTGCCCCTTCATAATTCATTGATCTTGTTTCTAAAGAAATTACATGATCTTGATGAAGCCTTAGTTCAGCAGCATCTTCTATTGTAATTATTCTTTCATGATTTTCAATAAAACTAGATAAAATATTCAAAAGAGATGTTTTACCTGTACCAGTTCCACCACATATTAAAATATTTAATTTAGCCTTAACAGAAGCTTCTAAAAACATTGCCATATGGGTTGTAAGAGTTCCTTTTCTAAGTAAATCATCAATACTATCTAAATTCTTACTAAATTTTCTAATAGTTAGAACAGGACCTTTTAACGATAAAGGTGGAATAATAGCATTTAATCTCGAACCATCTTTTAATCTAGCATCAACCATAGGATTAGCCGTATCAATTGTTCTTCCTAAAGGTTGTACTATTCTTTGAATAGTTCTTATTATATGATCATCATTTATAAAAGATATTGTATCATCCTTAATAATTTTACCATCTATTTCAACATATATCTCATCTGGACCATTGACCATAATTTCAGTAATAGAATCATCATCCAAAAGTTCTGTTATAGGACCATATCCATTTATTTCGTTTTGAATTAAGTTGAAAATATGATTTCTTTCAGTAACATTTAAATCATAACCTTCTAACGTAGTATCAATTTCATTATTGATATATGTTTCTAAAGTAGTGTCTTCTTCTATTTTATTATCTATTAAATTTTGAATTATTTTATTTCTTAATTTATCCAGTAAATTTTTATCAGGAAATATATCATAATCTTTTATATCAAGAGTTTTATTATACTTAGGAGTTATCTCAAACTCTTCAAGTAAACTTCTTTTATTCATAATTAGATGCCTCCTTATCATGTTTATCACTTATAAGAGAAGTGGCTATCATTTTTAACTTAGAAATATCACTAGCATGAAACCTATTTATAGTTTTATTTAAAGTAAGTATTTCACCATTCATAATATACTTATCAATATTTCTTATATAAAAATTCCTAGAAATAGTATAATCAATATTTGTCTTAATAATATTCTTTATCTCAAAAATAGTTAAATAATCTTTCCCTGTATCTCTCGAATTATTTAAAACCGTTAAATAATTATCCTTATTAGTATCTTTAAAAATACTAATTAAACTCTTCATATTCTTTAAATCAACTAAATCATTAGTAATAATATATAAACTCATATAAGAATTATCTAAAATAGTTAAATTCACTTCATCTAAAGTATGGGATGTATCTACTAAAATAACATCATAACTACTCTTTGCTATATCAAATAAAATACTTAAATAGTTACTTGCTATCTTTGTAGCCTGCCTAGGATCTTTTGGGGCAGATAAAACATCAATATTTTTATTATATTTTGTTACATAATCTTCTAATTTAGTAAAACGATTATTATTAATACTATCTATTAACATAAAAATATCTTTTTCATTCTTAATATCTAGGCATACGGAAATACCTCCACTGAAAAGGTCAAGATCAATAATTAATACTTTTTTCCCCATCAAGTGATAGATACCCGCTAGATTAAGACACATTGTTGTTTTACCTACTCCTCCTTTTACCGAGGCAATAGAAATAACTTTACCACTTTTTAAAGCCATAATTCTCACCTACTTTATTCTTTTTATTTTATCCCCATCTATTTCGTATATAGAAGCAATTTCATACTTAAATTTACTTGATATCTTCGTAAATGTACTATTTATCTCTTTTGTTAATGTTATTTTAATGTTATTACTTCTATCAATTTTTTCAACTTTAATATTTTGAATTGAACTATCATTTTTGGTAATAATATCAGCAACATTTGCTATCGCGGTTGTACTACTCCCGTTTTCTTTTAAATAATCAATTGCTAATTTATTAATAGAATCTAATTTTTCCTTAGTACTATTTACTCTACCATAGTCAACTACTAATAAAATTATAATTAAAAGCATTGGAAGTAAACAAACAAACATTACTAAAGATTGTCCTTTATTATTTAATTTATTCATCATATATATACCTTTCCGTTGTTATTTCATAAGGATTTGATAAGATTCTACCTAATCCAGGAGTAATTAGGTTTACTTGAGATCTAACAGTTAGTTTTAAATAGTCATCTTCTTTTGAATCATTGATAACATAATCTTTATATTTATCTTTAATAGTATTTAAATCATGATTATCATAATAAGAATCAATAATTTCTGTGGATGTACTCTCTAATTTCATTTTAGCAACATATATCATTCCAAAATCAATTACCAAAAAAAGTATCATTAGAAAAACAGGCAATATTAAAACAAACTCAATTAATGCTTGACCCTTTCTATTCATAATTCACCTCAAAAACCAAATGTTTTATCTTTATCTCCTTCGCAATAACCCTCTCCGATCTTGGTTCCTTCTACATATTCTTTTCCTGATATATTACAGCCCATTTTGGTAACTGAATCTTTTAAATAACCTCCAAATATTTTTACAAGTCCCACAATAACCACAGCCACGAGGGAAATAATCAAAACATACTCTACTAAAGTTTGACCTTTATTATTTAGATTAAATCTCATACAAAAAACCTCCATATCTTATAAATTAATTATATAGTTAAAATGGTTCTTTGTCAATGAGTTTGGTTTCTTTGTTAATTTTTTTATTAAAATTTACAATAAATATTTTTAATTTTTCACACTTTAAAATTAGTGATATTAGTATAAATATATATATCTATTATTTTAAAAAAAATAAAGATTTTCACTTTATTTTACTTTTAACTAATCTATATACTTCTTCACTTATTGTATCTTTATCCTTAAATGTATTACCATCACTACATTCTATAGTATCCCAATTTAAATACTCAGATATATAAATAGCATTATTATAAATATTTTCCATTAGTTTATCATCTTTTTCATAAACATCGTTTGCAATTCCCTCATTATTTATTCTATTATTTTTTAATTTTCTTACTAAATCATAAGATGCTTTTAAAAATACAACTAAATCAGGTGCTTTTATTTTATTTTCTTCATATTCATATTTTATAACATAATCAATAAATTTATTCTTCTCATTCTTATCCTTAATAAATACTGACTGATAAATAATACTTGAAGTAGTATATCTATCCAAAAGAATCAGATATCCATCATCATAATATTTTTTTAATTCTTCTTTCCAAGTGCAAAGTCTATCGTATGCATATAATTCATTAACAAAATATGGTGATAAATCACTAGGATTACCATATTCTCCTTTTAAAAACTTCTCCACTCTTTCCCCTTGCACCGTTCCATAAGAAGGAAAATGATGAGTATATATCTTAATACCATCTTTTTTCAATTTATCAATAAGCATATTAAATTGAGTCGTTTTACCTATACCATCACAGGCTCCCTCAATTACAATAAGCATACCTTTATTCATATTTTGCCTTCTTTCTAACATATTTATTGTGTCTATAATAAACACCATTTTCTTTCTTTAAATCCCCAATTATTATATCATAATTATCTTTATTAAATAAAGGAAAATAAACCGTGGCCTCTTTAAATCTATCTTCTATTTCTGTTAAATATAGAATCCTTGCTTCTTCTATTAATAAATTATATATTAAAGATCCCCCAATAACATAAAACATTAAATCTTGATTACTATTAATAAACTCTAATAAACTCTCCTTATCATTAAAAACCAAAGCATTTTCATAAACAATATCCTTATTACTAGTTAGTATTATATATTTTCTTCCCTTTAAATTTTTAGGCATTGACTCATAAGTATTTCTTCCCATAATAATATAATTACCCATCGTATGCTCCTTAAAAAAATTTAAATCTTCCTTAATTCTCCAAATTAAATCATTATTATAACCTAACTCATTATCCTTACCAATTGCCCCGATTAAATATAAATTATTCATATACCCTCCTATTGTGTTACCTTAAATTTAATCTTTCCCATATGCTTATAGTTTTTTATTTTAACATGTTTTAGATCCTTAGAATTATCAAAATCTTTAAATTCACGAATACTTTTATCTAACTCTAATATAGGTTTGGTAGGATTAATTAACATATCAATAATTCTAATTTCACTATCAACATTTGTATATTCTAGACTTTCCTTATCTAAATAAAGTAATTTATTTTCTAAATCGGACTTCATACTTTGCAATGCTGGTATCGTATTCATACTTAATTCGTTATATAATTTCTCTCTATCTATTTGTTTTTTTATATTTTCAACCTGATCCACATATATATGTGCATCTTTAATAGAATAAGATATAGTTCCCGCTTCTAAACTTGTTACTTGAGCTATAATCTTTAAAAACGTAGCATATTGAGTTACATTAAAAGGCAAACCTAAAGGAACATCACAACTTCTTTGATGAACATGTAAATTAATTTTATTACCAGTTACATCCCATTCAGTACTCCATACACATGATGGTAAAACAGCTTTTCTTAAATACTCATCTTGCCACAAAGACTTAACCATTCTTCTATCATTTTTATCTTTTTTAATCGTTTCAATTAAATTGTTTGCAAAATCATATCTATTAGTAATATATCCATAAGCAGTACCTATTGTATGAGCATATTCCTTTCCATAGTATTTTGCCATTTTTATATTTTTCCCCTCAATTTTACTCTTAGCCCTTAAAATTTTTCCATTTTCCACTTTAGGTTTCATTTCATGAGTCTTACCAAAAGGATCTGTAATAGGTAAACTCATAGGATCATATACAATTACTTCTTTATCCTTATCATAATTTAAAGTTTTTGGTTCATATATTCTATAAATTCCATCATCATCCACTTCCCACTCATCCCAAATATGAACATCCCTATCTTGTAACCATCTTACATCATTACTACATACTTGCCATATCCAAAATAATTCTAAAATAGCCTGTCTATAAAACATTTGCTTAGTTGTTAATATAGGAAATTCTTTACTTAAATCAAACTTAAAATCATACGATGGAATCTTTATTGTATTAACTCCAGTCCTATTTTCTACTTCTATTCCTTCTTTCAATATTTTTTTACATAACTTTAAATATTCAATATCAAAATTAGTCATTAAAACGCCTACCCTTCTAATAATATTTTATCATATAATTAATATTTTTTATTAAAATTGACACTTTCTTGTCAAAAAAGAAAAGCATCACTATTCCAAAGCAAACTTTTCCTTTATATTTCTTTCTATCATTTGAATACTATTAATTGATACATTAAGAGACTGCTTATATTGACCTTTTTTAAATAAAACTTCAGCATCTCCTAAACTCTTATCGATTTCCTTATAACTACTTCTATATCTATTACCATAGACAATAACCTTCTCAGCCATTAATGCTTCTTTTAACATATCATTAGTCTTATTATATATTTTAAACACTAAATCCCTAGCTGTATCTACTCTAATATTTAAAATTTTTATCACTATTGGCTTCTTATCTAATTCTTTATTTATTTCTCTAATAGCCTGATAAGCCTCTTTTAATTCAATAAAATAACTATCTGGAATAACAGGTAATTTATAATCATTTATCTTTAACTTTGTTTGTTTTAATAAATTTTCTATTACTATCAATTGTTCCCTTGCCCTTGTTTCATCATCCTTCATACTAGTAATAGATTTCAATTGATAGTCCAAATCATCATTTAAACGCATTAATTTATTAAATAAACCATCTAATTCTGAAGTTAATTTAGTATAAGCAAAAGTATGCATTTTACTATGATCTATCAAGGACTTAAAATCTTTATTTAAAAGTTCTAAGTTTTCATTAATAATATTAAATTTATTTATATCATCATCTTTTAAATCATAAGTTGTCCTAATATCATCAATACTAAGATAAATATTATATACTATTTTATTTGTTTTATCTATTTTGCTTTTAAATAATTTACTATTTTCTCTAAATATATTCCTAGCTTCTTTTTCCTTATCAAAATCTTTAAATAAATCATCAAAATAATTTAATATTGTTTTTAATTCTAAGATAGAATCTCCCAAATCTAATATCTTAAGTTTATCCATAATAATACTAATTTTCTTATTTATTTCCTTAATATTATATTCAACATTTAAATAATCCATTGGATATCCATCTCTTAACATCCTAGCATAAGTAGTAGTAGTTTCCTCTATCTTCTTAGGTATTAACATCTCGGCTATTAAAACTATTTGAGGAACCTCTTCTAAAGTTACCTTCATATCATTTAACATTGTTTGCAAACTCGTAACAATTTTTTCTACTCCAACATAATCATTATGATCCATCGCATATTCAAACTCTGTGAATCTTTTATCAATGTTTTCAAACTGTAAGGCTATTGGTTTGGCTACGCTTCCATAATCTTTTATTGTTCTATCAAACTTATTTTGTAACTCCCTATATTCTACCTTTAACTTAGTAATCTCATTTCTATTTCGCTCCGCAGACGTAGTTATTACCTTTAATTCATCTAATAAAACACCAGACTTATTCTTAAGTTCGCTTATCTCCATCTCAATATTAGCAATCTTTTTAATAGCACCCTTATATTCATTTCTTGAAACCAAATAATCAGCTTCAGTAATTAAGTCAGTCAATTTAGGAACACGATCATCTTTAATCAACTTAAAAGTAGTATCCCATTCATTTAATTTTTCTTTTAAATTATCTGTTTTAACTAAATCTTTTACCTTAGATAATTCTGTTAAAATAGGTACTCCTACTAATAAATTTCTTTCTATGTCCAATTTTTCTATTTCTTTTTTTATCTTATTAGTTTTTGTCTTTTTAATAATTAAATAAGTTGTTAGAAATAATATTAAGGCTATTACAAAGATTAATATTATCATTAGTAACACACTATCCAAATTTATCACCATCCATACTACATATCCTATAAACATTTTACCACATAATAAGATAAAATTCACCAAAAAAATACTTTTTTTTAAAATAATTTTTTATATGTTTTTGCTACAATGTTATAGTTTTTAAAATTAAATTAATATAAAGATATATTTTTAATAATATATTCATATAATAATAATATAATTTATGTGTTACAATTAACATATTATAGTTTTTGTGCTACAGTGGATATATTAAATGTGGTCCTACTGAATTACCAGAGCAGTCACATTTTTTTATTTTCTCTTATAAACAAAAATATTATTTTCTTCTACCATTAGCAAAAAAAAATACTACTTGGCATTAAAGTAGTATTTCTACTCTATCTTTAAGATAAAGCGGTTCAGTTGTACGTTAGAGCTTTTTCTAACCACTCTAACTAAATTAATTTTATCATAGTTATCTATTTTTGTCAACTATTTGTTAATTTTTAATACCTTAACTATTTTTTTATCCAATTCCTCTTCACTCAACTTATATAACTTATATAACTGTTTTAAATAATAATATTTATCTATATCACTTACAAAAATCATGTCCCCTAAATACATTGCATCCTCATAATCAAAATCATTAAATAAATTAATATCACTTACTACTTCCCTATTCTTAAACTTATTATTTAAATAATCAACATCTACTTTATTACTAATAATACTAGTTAATAACTTAGAAAATAAATTAATATTATTTTGAATTACCTTCTCATTCAAAGTTCCATTTGGTATTCTAACCTCTATAGTATTCTTATATTCTATACTATATTTTTCACTTACCCTAAAAATATTTATTCCTAATTGTTTGCCTATATAAGTTCCATTAGAACACATTGATTTTAATACACTCAATAAATGATTATCCCTTTTTATTCCATCTATCTCATTAAACCTAATATCATTAATACTCCTTGCATAAGTATGAATACTCTTTCTAGGACCATCATCTTCACCATAATAAAAATTATATAATATCTTTTCATAAGTTATCCATATCTTAATCAAATTAATCCAAGAATCATACTTAGTACCAATTATATGTGCCCCGAAATGCATATGAGTAGAACATTTCTTAGCATAAGCCCCATATTTAGTTAAATCATTACACATTATCTGTAAATTCTTCCAATCCCTCTTCTTATCCCTTAATATTGGAGTAGTTATCTCACAACCATTAACATTAGTAGTAGACTCCGTAGTATAAGCATAAACATTTCTATCCTTTAATATCATAGCATCTTCTATTGGAAGTGTAAAATTATTACCTAAAACCAATTCTTTCACATCATCATATAATAATCCTAAAAACTCCAGTTCCACTCCAAAAGTCATATTTTTATTATTTATATTAATCGTATCACGATATTCTAACTCTAAGTTATTTAAATAATGAAACAACTCTACCATACTACTAATATTTAATTTATTTAACTTCATATAATATCACTCGGTTAATTATTATAAACTAATCACTAATTTTGTCAAGAAAAAAGGGACTTATTTTAGTAAATAACATATAATAAATTAGGTGAATGTCATGATATTTAATATATTTAATTTCTTAAAAGCTTGTATTGGTTTTAGATTATTTTGCTTTCTTTTAGCCTTACTCCTTACCATAATAGTATTCTATCAAGCTATACTCTTATGCTTTTTTACCATTAAATTAAATGCTTTTATCTTACTTATTGAATACATTTCCTTAATGTGGGCTTGGTTCTATTCAATATTTGGTTTTTGATATTTATACTCAGTAACTAATTTTTCTGTTTTATATAAATAATCAAATAATTTTCTAGCATTCTTACATAAATTATATTCAGTATCATTAAATTCAAATTTCCAAGGAATAGTTAATAAACTAAAAAGTAAGATCCTTTCTTCGTTCAATAAAGGATATTTACTTTCATAGTTAATAAATAACTCATTAAAATCAAAATCAAGATAATGATTAAGATATAAGTTATATAAATCATAAATAGGATTATCTATCTTACTTTTTTCCCAACTAATTAAATACGGCTTATCACTCTTTATATAATGCTCTAATGATAAATTATTATGAATATTTACTACTCTTATTCTTCTCAAAACAAAAGTTTCTAGGGCATATATGATAAATGTAACTATCATACCTTGTAGGAATAATATTGCAGGTAACATGTTATTAATATAATTTACGATATCT
>CAJKHY010000026.1 GCA_905199855.1 uncultured Clostridium sp. | reverse complement strand
TACATAAAAATCTTACTTTTTCCCTTATATTGCATCAATCTATGCAAATTTTACTTCACACTAGATTTTATTGAACCAAAGTTTAGGTTTTTTCTTTTGCTATCTTGTTATAATTCATTTGTCATTTTGTTATAAAAATCTATTGCATAAAGTAAAAAATTGTGTTATTCTTATATTATATTAGGAGGAATAAGAAAATGGGTTTTTTAGAATTTTTAAAATTAAATTATATATGGATATTAGTAGTATTAATCTTATTAATAATTACTATTATTGGTTTTTTTGCAGATAGAAGAGATAAGAAAAAGAAGAAAGAGAAAAATAATTTAGCTAAGAATGATGCTCCACTTGAGGTACCTAATATAGTTAACATTCAAGGTGGTAATAATATTAGTAATACAGTACCAGAAATGAATACTAATATGCCTACTATGGAGCAAAATAACATTGCTATGCCAGAAATGAATAACAATACAGTTCAAAATAACATAATGGAATCTAGTAACATAGATAATACTATTAATTTAAACAACTATTTAAATAATACCAATATGAATACTAATGTTAACACTAATAATAATGCAGTAAATAATTTTGAGGCTTCTTATGGAGTAAATATTAACGAAAGACCAAATTTATCAACTTTTTCATCAGTTAATATAACAGGAAATAACATAGGGCAAGAACCAGTAAATACTATGAATAATGTTCCAGTTGAACCTCTTGTAAAACCACAAGAAGTAAATACTAATCAAGTAATAAGTGGATTTGATATGCCAAGTATGGATGTAAAAGAAGAAGTTAATACTAATATTAATATGCCAAATGAAAATATCGTAAGCCATACTGAAGTGCCAACGATGCCTCAAAGTACAATTAATGAAAACGTCGTAGAAAATAATGCTATGCCTAATGTTAATGCCATGCCAGTATATAATAGTTGGGATATGCCTACACCAAATCGAGTTCAAGAAAATATTCCTACAGAAAATACTATACCAGTTAATATGCCTACCGTAGAAAATCAAGTAGAACAACCAGTTGTAGAAGATATCCCTACGGTTAATGAAATACCTACAGTAAGACAAGTACAAGAAAGTGTTCCAGTAAATAATAATGTAGTAACACCCGTTAATAATATCGAATCTGTAGAAGTTAATCAAATTGAAACACCACAAGAAACTGTAAATAAAGCACCTAATCATCCAATTTTTGCAGGAATTAATTTTGATAAACCAGCACCATCTCCTGAGACAATTCACATGCCAGAAGGAGAAAATGTTAATAAAAATATCCAAACAAATGAAGAAACCAATGCTTTTAAAACAGATGATGATATATGGAAATTATAACTTAAGTAAAAAAACTTGAGTTTTAATTTTAAAATGTGTTATAATAATGTCCTACGAAATGAGGTTTATATATGAACGAAAGAGAAGAACTTTTAAAAAAATTGAATGAAGATTTTCAAATCAAACAAAATGAACAACCAGTAGCAACCTACCGTGCCACAACAAACTTTAATACAGCCTTGAGTAATCCAAATATGACTATGAATAATGCTACTAATGTCAATATAAAAAGTAATGAAGAAATTAATTCTTCAATGAGTGTAAACAATTTACTTGAACCAACCAAAGAAGTACCTAATCAACCCCAAGTACAAAAACAAGTACCAGTTGAGCCAACCAATCAAGTAAATAACATAACCAATAATCAAACAAACAACGAAACAGTTAATCAAACAAATAAAGAACAAGTACAAAATGAGCAAAATTTAGATGTTACCGAGAAATTTTATGAAGAACAACCCATTTATGATATGCAAACCAATTACACCAAAACATATATATCTAACCAAGATATAAATAAGAAAAAAAAGATGACTATTAAGATATCTAAAGATACCCAAATACTTATCCTTATTGTAATAATAATATTTATCTTTATTATGATTTTACCAGTTTTACCTTAAGTTACTAGATAACTTAATTATTAAATCATAATTGTCATCATTAGCCATGATATTATTATGTATTTCATGACACTTAGTACACTTATAAATAATCTTATAAGTGTTTTTATATTTTTTAATTCCTATAGGTTCCATCAAACCTTGACAAGGATTCTGTCTATCGCCTGGAAATATATCTAAATGTTTAGAATATAAACAGACAGGGCAGTGGTCTCTCGCCGTATATCCTAAAGGTACAACTTTTGCCTGACAATTCTCACACACAAAAGCTTCGTCTATCATATTGAACTTCTTCATATAATCACCTAAAAAAATTATACCATAAATTACTTATTCATGCTATAATTAATATAAAGGATGCAGTGATAATTATGCAAAATAAATTAGATTACAATATTAAAATTAATGAGTTTGAAGGCCCACTTGATCTATTACTTCATTTAATAAAACAATCTAATATTGATATATATGATATATCTATAACAGAAATTACCAAAGATTATTTAGATTATATTAATAAAATGCAAGAATTAAATATTGATGTAGCATCATCATATTTAGTCATGGCTAGTGAATTAATGGTTATTAAATCCAGGTCATTACTTCCAACCAACAATGAAGAAACAAACGACGAAGAAGAAGAATTAACCAAAGAAAAACTAATATCCAAATTAGTAGAATATCAAAAATATAAAGAAGTAACTAGTTATTTTAAAGAATATGAATCAAAAAGAAAAGAAATATATATTAAATTACCAGAAAACATCAATAACTATAATCTAGATACCACCTCAATAAAAGGGCAAAGTAATGTCGACATATTACTCGAAGCCTTTAAAAGTTTCTTAGAACGACAAAAATACACGAAACCTCTTAACACTAAAGTTACCAAAAAAGAATATAGTATAAAAGTTAGAAAAGAAGAAATATATAACATTTTAAAAAAAGAACATATCATAAATTTTAGCAGTTTATTTGATAAAAAAGAAAAAGATTATATTATTGTAACATTTTTAAGTATATTAGAAATGGTTAAAGACAATACCTTAAAAATAGAACAAAAACATAATTTTGATGAAATTATTTTAAGTTTAGAAAGTAAGTGATATTATGAATTTAGAAGGAGTATTAGAAGGTTTATTATATATAGAAGGAGATGAAGGCTTAACCATTAAAGATATATCTCGTATTTTAAAAATAAGTGAAGAAGATGCTAAAAAGTTAATAATATCACTTAAAAATAAATATGAAAATGCTGACCGAGGCCTTAGAATTAAGTACTTTGGCAATGCCTTCAAACTAAGCACTAAAGAAGAACATATTTCATATTTCCAAGAATTAATTGATACCGAAACAGGAAACACCTTATCCCAACAAGCCTTAGAAACACTAGCAATTGTCGCATATAACGAACCAATTACAAGAATTAAAATAGATGAAATAAGAGGTGTAGATACAACTTATCAATTAAGAAGACTTATTGCCAAAGGATTTATCAAAGAATGTGGCAAAGCCAATTTACCAGGTAGACCAACATTATATAAAACAACATCTTTATTCTTAGATTATTTTGGAATGAGTACAATAGAAGACTTACCTAAAATAGAAATGGAAGAAGAGATAGATACTGAAAAAGATTTATTTATCTCAAATTATAAGGAGGTTTAAATATGGAAATAATAGAAATAATTAATAAAAAAAGAAAAAATATCGAATTAAATGAAAGAGAAATCGAATTCATAACAGATGGTTATGTCAAAGGAACCATTTGTGATTACCAAATGAGTGCCTTACTCATGGCAATATGTATTAATGGAATGACTACTAGTGAAATTAATTATTTAACTAAATACATGATTTTAAGTGGTAAAACAATTGATACTAAATCTTTAGGCAACCACGTATTAGATAAACATTCCACAGGCGGAGTAGGTGATAAAACTACCTTAATCGTTGTACCAATTGTTGCATCTTTAGGAGTAAATGTTTTAAAAATGAGTGGCAGAGGACTAGGGCATACAGGAGGTACCGCGGATAAATTAGAATCCATCCCAGGCTATATTATTAGCATGACCGAAAAGAAATTTATAAGCCAAATAAAAAAGATTCACTGTGGAATTGCCACCCAAACAAAAGACATAGTACCAGCTGATAAAAAAATATATGCCCTAAGAGATGTAACTGGTACAGTTGAAAGCATTCCTTTAATAGCATCATCCATCATGAGTAAAAAAATAGCCTCTGGAGCAACTGACATAGTTATAGATGTTAAAGTAGGCAAGGGAGCCTTGATAAAAAATATAGAAGACGCTAGAAAATTATCTCATATCATGATTAATATAGGTAAATATTATAATAGAAAAGTAATATGTATTTTAACTGACATGAATATGCCACTTGGCACACATATAGGAAATAGTTTAGAAGTAGAGGAAGCTATTCAAGTATTAAAAGGCCATGGTGAAAAAAAATTAAATAAACTATGCATAACCTTAGCTACCTATATGGTACATTTAGGATTAGAAATACCTCTAAGCGAAGCTAAAGAAAAAGTAGTAGAAACCTTAGAAAATGGAAATGCTTTAGAAAAATTCTATGAATTAATTAAATATCAAGGTGGCGACATTGATAAATTACCAAAATCCAAATATAAATATGAAGTATATTCTACCATCAATGGCTTCTTAACTAATATAGATGCCTATATGTTAGGCGAATATTGTAAGACCATTGGAGCAGGAAGAGAAAAACTAGACGATACCATTGATTATGCAGTAGGCATTGTTATTAACAAAAATATCAATGATTATGTTAATACCAACGATTCATTATGTACAATATATAGTAATAAAATTATTACATCATTTGAAAATGTCTTAACTGCTTTTGAAATAACTTCAAAAAAAGCTAAAGAAAAAGATATCATTATAGATATTATTAAGTAGGAGGATTTATGAAATATACATATGAACTAATTGTTATATTTAATGACGGAGATAAAAAAGTAGTAAAAAAAAGTAATAAAAACATAAATGAAATAGATGAGTTTACTTCACAATTTTCTAATAAAAGTGAACTAATTAACCATTTAGAAGATATTTATGATAAAGTCATCTTCGATGTAAAAATAAAATATACTTATCTAGTAAATGAAACTAAAACCCAAAAAACAATGGATATAGTATATAAAAATGATGTATTTGATACCAAAGAATTAATAGAAAAATATAGTAATTACTTAAGAAGAAGCAGTAACATCAATGAACTAAGAAGATTTGTGTACATGCTATATTCTAGGGTAAGTGTTAATGTTAAAGAGAGTCTAATTCAAGAAATAAAAAATGACTTAGAGAGTGAAGTAACTAAATATTTAAATAGTTATAGAAAAAAAAGAGATATTTATTTTAAATTAAAAAAAGATGGTATCAAAGTAAAAAATAAAGTAGTAAAAAATGATTTCAAACATGAAACCATGAAAGAACATGTAAGTAAGTTTGAAAGTGATGATACTGAGGTTGACGATGTCTTAGACACACTAGATTTAGATGAAATATTTTCAGTATATGATTTAGAAGATTTAAAAAATGTTAGAAGCAAACTAACTGACAAGCCCTTAGTCGATGGTTTATACAAAGATAAAGGTAAAAAAAGATGAATCTAAAAGAATATAATTCCTATTTAAACAATTTTGTTTCCTATTTAACAAATAACAAAAGATATTCCTTTTATACAATTACAAGCTATAAAAAGGATATATATGAGTATTTAGAATTTCTAAAAAAAAATAATATAGATATAAAAAACAGTAATTACAAAATAGTAGAAGAATATTCTAAGTATTTATATAAAAAGAAATTATCCAAAAGATCCATTGCCAGAAAGTATAGCTCAATTAGAACATTCTATAATTACTTAGAAAAAAAGAATGTATTAGAAAATAATATTTTTACCTTAGTAGAAAATCCCAAAAAAGAAGAAAAACTACCTCGATTTATTAATGAATACGAATTAGATAAAATGTTTGAAGTACCTGATAATAGTCCCAAAGGACAAAGAGACAGATTAATATTAGAATTACTCTATGGAACAGGAGTTAGAGTTAGTGAACTGGTTAACATTAAGATTAATGATATTGATTTTAACAATAATTCTATTAAAGTAAGAGGTAAAGGTAACAAAGATAGATATGTTTTTTATGGAAAATATTGTAAAGAAGCAATAAATAATTACATAAAAAATGGTCGTATTAGTTTATTAAATGGCCAAACATGTGATTATTTACTATTAAATAGATTTGGAAAAAACATTTCAGTTGTTAGTATTAGAAAAATATTAAATGATATTATAAATAAATGTAGCCTAGATATAAAAATATCACCCCACGTATTAAGACATACCTTTGCCACTCATTTACTTAATGAAGGAGCAGATATAATGCATGTAAAAGAATTACTTGGTCATAGTTCCTTATCCACTACTAGTATATATACCCACGTTACTAATGAAAAAATAAAAGAAGTGTATTATAAGACACATCCTAGAGCAAAAGAAATAAAGACAAAAACTAATAAATAAGCATTTGTCTTTTTTTATATCACAATTTTTCCTTATACAAATAACATTCCTTATCATGTGAATAAATAAATCCCACTGCTTGTAAATATGAATATATAATAGTGGATCCTACAAATTTCATACCTCTTTTTATTAAATCCCTTGAAATAGAATTAGATAAATCATTTGTTACTTTATCTATTTCACAAAACAATTGATTATTAGTAAAAGTAGTTAAATAGTTATAAAAACTGCCATATTCTTCTTGAATACTCTTAAATATTCTAGCATTGTTAATACTGGCATTTATTTTTAATCTATTTCTTATAATCTTATTGTTTTCCAATAATTCTTTTATTTTCTTATCGTCATAGAGGACAATCTTATCTATATCAAAATTATCATAAGCAATTTTAAAAGATTTTCTTTTATTTAAAATACATTCCCAAGATAATCCTGCCTGAAACGATTCTAATATTAGTAATTCCAATAAATAATTATCATCAAAATTAGGAACTCCCCATTCCTTATCATGATACTCTACATATATTGGATTATTTAAATTACACCATTTACACCTTATCATATACAGATCCTTTCTTAGAAATAAAAATACATACTCATATCATTTTTCCATGTGTTAAAATAGCAATCTTATTTTTAATTTCACCACCATAACCAGTTAAATATTTATCATCACTACTTATTAACATATTATCAAGCTCTAAAGGAATATCATATTTACATATATAAATCATAATTTCTCCTAACTATTTTTTCATTTCTTTAAAACTATTATATCATACTTTTTATATTATAAACCATTTAATTATTTATCTAACTAAGATAAACTATATTTATTGTAACAAAAGAAAACAACAATTTTTCTCGTTTTCGGTAAAATGTGTATTAAAAAAATAAAAAAACATGATATAATAACATTATCAATCAAACATTTTACAATAAATAAAAGGAGGAAATATCTTGAATCATAGAGATGAGAAAAAAAGAATATATGGACAAATAATATTTGAATTACGAGAAAAAAACGATATGACTCAGACGCGACTAGGGAATTTATTGGATATTAATAGTAATGCAATAAGTAAATGGGAAAATGGACTCACATTTCCAAACGAAGAAAATATTATTAAACTTAATAAAATATTTAATGTATCTATTGAAAATATTTATAACAATCGTATAAAACAGAATGGGAAAAACCTTAAAATAAAAATATTGAAATCCATCAATACCAATGTATATTTTTCCATCCTTAGTATTTGCAAATGCAATTTTTTTTTTATATCTTTTATTAATTCAATTTTCAATTCTGTATATTCATCTTCTATGTACATTTTATCACCTATAATATCAATATATTCGGTTACTTTTCAGTCACTTTTTGGTCACTATATATTTTAAAACAAGAAAAAACGAACTATTTCTAGTTAGAATAAATCTTTAATGGTGCGGATGAAGTAGACGTCTACAACTTTTATATTTTCTTAATATTGTCGTAATAATCATCTATACATTGCTTAAATTTATAAAAATCATTCTTATCATTCAAATAGATTCTCTTATTTATCTCTAGCATAATTGAGGATAATCTTTTTTCTTTTTTACTAAAATATTTATTTGGAATTATAGTTCCCGAATATGGTTTATTAATCTCAACTGAATAACCACATTTTTTAAAATGTTCAACTGTAAAATTAATTAATTTTTCATTAACATAAGTATTATCAGCACCAATACATATATCTGGTGTATTGGTTATATCAAATAATTTTTCTACCATCTCATCCGAAAAACTATGGAAATCTATAATAATACATTTATTGTATTTTTTTAATAAGTTAGTAACTATTTTATCTAATTTATTATGATGTTTATCATAGTATGACTTTAAAATTGTTCTTTTATATTTTTTGTTTGGAATTGCAATAGTATTATCACAATCTTTTGTATAAATTACACCCATTCCTTTTTTTGACATAATTTCTTTTGAATCATCTTTAAATTTTTCAACATCACAAAATAATCTCGAATATTTAAAAATTAATTTGTGACATTTGTTTGGAATTAATTTATCAGTCAAGTAATCACTCAAAAATTTATTTGTTCTTTTTATATATTTTTGATCCTTTATACATATATCCCAATATTGTTTAGGAATTTTTAAAGCCGAGTGCGGAACATGAAATAAAATACAACCCATTAAACTTCCTCCTAAAAATATAAATTTATATATATATATATATTATTTTATCACATTTTATAGTATTTTTTATTATATTTTGTTATGACAAAATATTTAACCCCCTAGGTATTTTGACACAAGCATCAAAATACTAGCCGAAAAAGAAAAAAACAATCTTTTTTCAGATTGTAATGTATATCAAAGTTCAAATAATTCGAACAGATTCGTCAATGGTGCTTGTGGTGGGAATCGAACCCACACATTATTGCTAATACTGGATTTTGAGTCCAGCGCGTCTACCAGTTCCGCCACACAAGCATATATCAATTATAACACAGAAAACAAAAAAATGTATAAAAAAAGATAACTTTATTAAAAAAATTATCTCAGACTGTTGATAAATAAGTGATTTTATTTACCTATTTGTCAACAGTCTGATATTATTATATGGCTTTATTAGTTTAGTAACTCTAATTGGTATTACTAGTGTCTTTAATATCATTAATATAAGCATAATGCTAAGATATTAAGAAGCTTAGGATTAACTAATCATGATTTTAACAAAATGATATTCTTTGAAAGTATCATGTTTGGAATAAAATCATTATTTTATGGGATCTTTGTAGGAACATTATTATCATTTATTATAAGTAATAATATGAATAAACTAGTAAGTGGTGAATTCTATCTACCAATAAAAAGCATAATCATTAGCATATTAGGCGTATTTATCATATCATTAATAACAATGTTTTACTCGACAAATAAGATTAAACAAAAAAACATTCTTGAAGTCATAAGAGAAGAAAATATTTAAATTTCTTCTTTTTTCATATAATTATATAGGGGAGGAGATTTATGAGATTACCTGATGTTAGTCCTAGAGTATTTACATGGTCTGCATTCATTGTAGGATATCTTTTAATTGATGATTTAGATTCTTCGGAACAAAACGCATTAGGTAATTGGTTAATGTTAGCCTCTCAAGTATTATGTACAAATGCCAGTGATCATTTTGTAAAAGAACGAAGAACCCTAGCCAATACCATGCCAAGTAGAGAAAGTGATTTCACTATCGAAATGCTTACCAAGATGCGTAATGCCATAGATATAGAAATTAATAACTTAAAAAAAGAGTAACTATTCAACAGTTACACTTTTAGCAAGATTTCTTGGCTTATCAATATCTAAATTCTTCATCTTAGCAACCTCATAAGCTATTAACTGCAAAGGAACAATTGTAATTAAAGAATTAACTAAATTATGTAAATTATTTACAACTATCTTACTATCATAGAAATCTCCATTTACATCTAACTTATCATTAGTAATTAAAATCACATTAGCTCCACGAGCTTTTACTTCCTTAATATTACTAATTGTTTTCTCATATATCTTATCATCAGTTACAATCGCAATAACTGGTGTACCTTTTTCGATTAAAGAAATAGTACCATGCTTTAATTCTCCTGCAGCATAACTCTCAGCATGCAGATAAGATATTTCTTTTAATTTTAAACTTCCTTCCATAGCAAGAGCATAATCAACATTTCTTCCAATAAAGAAAATATCATTTTTATTATAAATCTGTTTAGCAATATCACTATAATTCTTATTAATCACTTCATTTATTTTACTAGGTAATAATCGATAATTATTAATAATATAGTCTAGTTTAACCTTATCAATTAAATTCTTACTTATTCCAATATTTAAAGCAATTAAACTAAGCATTAAAACTTGCATAGAATATGCCTTAGTAGTAGCAACCGCAATTTCAGGACCAGCATTAGTATATAATACATTATCACAAACTCTAGCAATAGAAGAACCAACAACATTAACAATACCTAAAGTATCAGCATGATTTTGTTTAGCAATATTAACAGAAGCTAAAGTATCAGCTGTTTCTCCTGACTGAGATATCGCTATAACCAAAGTTTTGTCATTCAAAAATAACTTTTTGTAGCGATATTCACTAGCAAGATTAACACTTACAGGTATATCACCATATTCCTCAATTAAACTCTTACCAATCATACCAGCATGATAAGCACTTCCACAAGCCACAATATCAATCTTATCATACTTATCAAAGCAAGGCATCTTATTAATAATCGTATCTTTATTTTCTAAATACATATCAATTAACTTCTTAGATAGATTATCCTGTTCGTGAATTTCTTTTAACATAAAATGTGAATATCCATTTTTAGTAATCTCATTTGCCTTATGATTAAAAGTAAGAATCTTTTTATCAACTAAAACTCCATCATTATAAACATTAATCTTATTATCTAAAATAACAACTTCATTATTATCTAAAACAATATATTTATTAGTCTCATTCAAAATAGCAAACACATCACTTGCTATATAATTACCATCATTAGAAACCCCGATAATTAAAGGACTATCCTTCCTAATAGCGTATAACTTATTACTGCCATTAACTAAAATCCCAAGAGCATAACTACCTTTAAATTTTTCCTTTAACATACTCAAAGTCTTTAACATATCATGATTGTTCTTATACAAATAATCAATATAGGCACAAGCAATTTTAGTATCATTCTCAGTATCTATTTGATAACCATGATTAATTAATTCATTTCTTAACTCCTCATAATTTTCAATAATTCCATTATGAATTAAAGTAATATCACCCACATTATGAGGATGAGCATTAATTTCATTTGCAACACCATGAGTAGCCCACCTTGTATGACCAATACCTAAATTGCTGTAATACTTATTATCAATTTCTTTCTCAAGATTTATAAGTCTACCTTGCTTTTTTATAATCTTTATTTGATTATCATTCAAAAAAGCAATACCCGCTGAATCATAACCACGATATTCTAGGTTTTTCAAACCATCAATTAAAATTGGTATGCAGTTTTTTTTACCAACATATCCAACAATTCCACACATAAAATATTTTCCTTCCTTCTATGTGAATGATATATATTTTGTAGTAATAATGATTTTACCTTTTATTATATATCTAACGATATCACAAAACCGATAGAATACCCGCCGAAAAATCGATAATTCTATACCTCGTCACCCTTATCGGGTCTGGCGCTTATAAGGAACAAACCTCCTTCAATAATTCTCTTACTTACAATATTTTATTAAAAAAAATATTTTTTGTCTACTGAAAATGTATAATACTTTACATATTTTCATAAAATGATATAATAGAAAATACGAAAGAGGGAAATTATGAATTTAGACGACGTGTATTTGCATGGTATTTGTATTTGTGATAACAATGATTTTACTGATACTTTTAGTATCTTGGAAAAAATATTAAAATCAGGTAGTTTACTATCTCTTTCCTTACAAGATAAATACGATCATAATAAAATTGGTTACAATGGATTAGAATATATATCGGTCTGTGATTATACTAAAATAAATAATGTTTATAATAAGAAAAAAATTTGTATCAATTATAATGCTTTTTCTTACCATATCAAAAGGTCATTAACCTTAGCTTTATCAAAAGATAATATTGAAACCATTAAACCCATATTATTAGAACCTTATTTTATGAAAAGAAAAAGTGAAAAAGAATTACTTTATCTAATAAATAAATCAACTAGAAAATTTTCTGATTATCCAGATGAACTAATGGTTAAAAATAGAATATCTTTAAATAACTTAAAATTTATTACTATACCAGTTAATTATTTTATGAGTAATGAAAAAAAAGAAAATAGATATGATATGATAATAGATTTACTTAGAAAAACAAGAACTATGTTAAAAAATTATGATAAATTAGTGCCTTTATATGACTTAGATACAATGATTAACTTAGATGATAATATTAAAGTAAAAGAACTAATTAAAAGAAATAGTTAAAAAGTATTGACACCAAAATCTAAAGATAGTAAAATTAATACATAAGAATAGCAGAAGTGAGGTGTTTAAAATGAATAGAACAAATTATATAACACAAACCTTTGTATGGGGGGGGGTACAGTATAAATATT
>CAJKHY010000025.1 GCA_905199855.1 uncultured Clostridium sp. | reverse complement strand
ATTAATATAAATTAAAAGACTTATTGCAGTTTTTTAATTTAAAAACCGAAATAAGTCTAATAAATAAAACATTTTTTATAAACCTGCATTTAGTCTAAAAATTTGCGTGTAACTGTCAAATATAGTCAAAAAAATTTAATTATGCACTTAAATGGCTAAAAATTTAACTTCAATTGATTTAGTAAGTACATCTACATAACTAAAACTCATTGTTTTTTCACCATCAAGTTTCACAATAAAAACATAGTTATAACTTTCTAGTATCACACCATTATAAACTTCAGTTTTATTTCTACTACCATTATATTTAATAACAACCTTTTTATTAATATTATCATCTATTTTATTTTTAATCTTTTCAATAGTCATATTTCCCCCTATTCTCTTGGAAAACCAACATACATCGTACCTTTAGTAATAATACCTCCCATACCTTCGGTACCATATTTGGTATTATTAAGTATCTTAATTAAATCGATATCATTTCTCTTATCCGCAAAAGATACTGAAGCCGCAATAATTGCAGGATCTAAAGCATGTATATTAATTCTCTTTGGACTAGAAGCAAAATTAGCACCAGCTTTAATAAGTTCCTCATAATCACTTTGGCAAGCTCCAGCAATAATAATTAATTTTTCATGTGATTTTTCAATCTTCCTAGCCTCTTTAACTGCTTTAATAAAATTATCCGTATTCTTATATTTACTACCATCTCTTCTTTTTCTATAATAAGCATCGTGTCCAGTAATAACAATAATATCAGGATTATAAGTTTCTAAATATTCACCCATCTTACCCCAAACATTTTCTTCCTTTTCATAAATACCATAAGCCTTAACTTTATTTTTTTTATAAAACTTCATACATCTATCTAAATAATCCTTATCAGCATCAATATGTAAAATCTTCCCAGGTAAATAAAAATATTCGTTCCTATCTAAAGTTACATACTTCTCAAAATCTAAAAAAAACTTCTCATCATCATCATTAACTTCATTCTTATATTTTTTTAAATCTTCACTATAACTATCTGCACACAATCTAACATTAACACCTTGCAATAAATAATTATCACCTTCAACAGCAACTACCTTAAAAACAATATCGTTATTATAAGAATTCCTAGTTACCAAATCTCCAATTTTAAACATAATATCACCCATTAAAGTTTATGAAAAATTAAAATAAATATGAAAAAAAGTTAAATACCAGTTAAATCAAACTTTGGTATAAAACTTTCATCCGCCGTATCTCCTTCTTGAATATAGGCATTATTAACACCGATATCTATAGCATAATTAATAACCTCATCATATTCACTCTCACTGATAACTCTATCGATTTTCTTATACTTATTTAATTTTCCATTCGGGGTATATTGATTCATAATGCTAATATAAATATTATCACCATAAGAATCATATAAATATTTAATTATCATTTTACTATCATTAACCATATTAGGCATAACTAAATGCCTAACAATCATTCCTTTTTTTATTAAACCATTCTTATCAAAACAAACACTACCTACTTGTCTATACATCTCATTTAATGCATCCTTACAAATCCCAAAATAATTATCACACTTTGAATAACAAAGCCCATATTTATTATCATAATATTTCATATCAGGTAAATAAACATCAATATAACCATCTAGCATCTTTAAAGCAAAAACACTCTCATAACCACTAGAATTATAAATAATAGGAATTACTAACCCCTTCTTTTTAGCCATATCTAAAGCCTTAACAATATGTGGTATATAAGGTGTACCTGTAACTAAATTAATGTTATCAGCCCCCTTATCCTGCAACTCCAAAAAAATATTAGCTAACCTATCAATACTAACAAACTTTCCGTAGCATTTATTACTAATACGATAATTTTGACAAAAGACACATCTTAAATTACAACCACTAAAAAAGATAGTTCCACTTCCAGAAATACCTGATATAGAAGGTTCTTCATAATAATGTAAATCTGCCCTAGCAAGTTTAATATCACTCGTTGCTCCACAAAAACCACATCCAACATATCTATTAACTAAACAATTTCTAGGACATAGCCTACACTTCTTAAGAATATCATCACTCATAATAATCACCACCTAAAATATACACTAAAATTAGCAAAAACACAAATAAAACTAACATTCATAAACAATAAACATCTTAAATAAGCCTTAAAAACTAAAACAACCTTAGCAAACAAAATAAAAACACATTACTATATTGTTAAAAAATCTAAATTATGTTATACTTATTTTGGTGATAACCATGGAAAAAAAATACAAATTAGGAAGCATTGTCACAATGAAAAAACCACATCCATGTGGTACCAACGAATGGGTTATTACAAGAATAGGTGTTGACATTAAGATAAAATGTTTATCATGTAACCATTCAGTAATGATACCAAGAATAGATTTTGATAAAAAGTTAAAAAAGGTGGTTAATATATGAAAAAACAAAAAAATAAAAAAGTGCACCCTGTCCTAATCCTTCTAACACTAACACTAATTGTTATGATAGTAAGTAGTCTTGGTGATCTCTTCAAACTAGAATCAAGCTATTACACAGTAAATGCTGTTACAGGTGAAGTAGAAAGTCAAATTGTCAAAATAAATTCTTTATTTAATCGCACAGGACTACAGTATCTAATAAGTAATATCATATCAAATTTCGTTAACTTTGCACCCTTAGGTACTCTCTTAACAGGGCTTCTTGGAGTGGGAGTAGCTTATTATTCAGGATTTTTAACCGCTTTATTTAAAAAAATAACTAATAAAGTACCAAGAAAACTAATTACATACATTGTTGTCCTATTAGGTATAATCACTTCAATGTTCTATGAAGCAGGTTATGTTATCTTAATTCCTTTAAGTGCGATCCTCTTTATGACCATAAAAAGACACCCATCAGCCGGTATATGTGCCTCATTCGCTGGTATAACATTTGGCTATGGAGCAAACTTTATTGTAAATGGCCTAGATGCTAGTTTAATACCATATACTAGAAGCTCTACTAAAATACTAGATAGTACTTATAACATTAACCTCAATGGTAATCTATTTTTTATTATCATATCTTCCCTTATATTATCATATCTAGGTATGTTTATTACCGAAAAATATATTATTCCCAAACTAGGTAAATATAACTTTGAAGAAGTAGAAGAACAAGAACTAACTAATAAAGAAAAAAAAGGCCTAACTTTATCTTTAATAGCCTTAACATTTTTAACAATTATTACAATATATTGTATAATTCCAGGATTACCATTTTCAGGCCTATTATTATATTTAAAAGATTCAACCTATACTGAGCAATTATTTGGGTACAACTCTTACTTTAATCAAGGAGTTGTCTTTATCCTAAGTATTTACCTAATGCTAATGGGTCTAATCTACGGAACAAGGACAAAAACAATTAAAACAAACAAAGACTTTGTTGATGGAATGGGCTATTATCTAACAAATATCTCTTCTATCTTAGTTCTAATCTTCTTTGCGGCCCAATTCTGTTCCATATTTAAAAAAAGTAACATAGGAGTCTTTATTACAGCTTCGCTAACAGAAATAGTAAGTAATTTCCAAGCAACAGGCATTATCTTAATATTAATAACTTTCATCCTAGTAGTTATCTCAAGCCTTTTCTTACCTGTAGCTTCAACAAAATGGGCTATCTTAGCACCGGTCATAGTTCCAATGTTTATGACAAGTTCCATGACTCCTGAGTTTGCTCAAGCAGTATTTCGTGCTGGCGACAGTGCAATTAAAGGAATAACTCCACTATTTAGTTACTTTGTAATCTTAATAGGTTTTTTACAAATATATACCAAAAAAGAAAAAGAAACAGTTACTATTACAGATGCAATGTCTTTAATGGTACCATATACAATAGCCTTTACTGTAGCATGGCTTCTAATTATCTTAGCCTTCTATATCATTGGTATCCCTTTAGGACCAGGAGCGAGTGCTATACTATAAAAGAAAGGATGTGTTAACATGAGTTTAACCGCTGGCATTGTAGGGCTTCCTAATGTTGGAAAATCAACCCTATTTAATGCCATTACCAAAAAGAATATTCTTGCCGCCAATTATCCATTTGCGACAATAGATCCCAATGTAGGAGTTGTAACAGTCCCTGATATTAGATTAGAAACATTAAACCAAATGTATATGCCCAAAAGTGTTGTACCAACAACTTATGAGTTCACAGACATTGCAGGATTAGTAAAAGGCGCATCCCTTGGTGAAGGACTAGGTAACAAATTCTTATCTCACATAAGACAAGTTGATGCCATCGTTGAAGTAGTAAGATGCTTTGAAGATGAAAACATAATTCATGTTGATGGTAACGTAGATCCGATAAGAGACATTGAAGTAATAAACATTGAACTAATCTTATCGGACCTAGAAATTATACAAAACAGATTAAACAAAATCGAAAAAAAAGCTACCATGACAAAAAACAAAGAAGAACTTTTTGAAGTAGAACTATTAAACAAAATAAAGACATCCCTTGAACAAAACATCCCTGCCCGCAAATTAAACCTAAACGAAAAAGAATTAAAATTAATAAATTCATATCAACTAATAACCCTAAAACCAATTATTTATGTTGCTAACGTAAAAGAAATAGATATACATAATAAAGGTAATCTTTACGTTGATAAAGTAAAAGAATATGCCAAAAAGGATAACAGCGAAACTATCATGATATGTGCCAAAATAGAAAGCGAATTAGCTGAATTAAATGATGATGAAAAAGCCATCTTCCTACAAGAATTAGAAATTGAAGAAAGTGGCCTAGACCAATTAATCAAAAAAACATATTCCCTATTAGGACTAGCAACATTCCTAACAGCAGGAACTGACGAATGTAGAGCATGGACATTCAAAAAAGGTATGACCGCTCCCGAATGTGCAGGAATAATCCACAGTGATTTTCAAAGAGGCTTTATAAAGGCCGAAGTCATGAGTTATGAAGATTTAGTTAAATATAAAACAGAACTTGGAGTAAAAGAAGCAGGAAGATTAAGAATCGAAGGAAAGGATTACATTATGCAAGATGGTGATATTTGCCACTTTAGATTTAATGTAACAAAGTAAGGAGGTGTAGTATGAAAAATATAAGTAAAATGTTTAAAAGAATGTTTCAAGCATCAGTATTTCTATCAGTATTATCATTAATATTTGGTTTAGTATTATTATTAAATACTGAAGACATCTTAACAACAATATCACTTGTTTTAGGAGGAGGATTACTTTTTATTGGTATCCTTCTATGTGTAAGATACTTTGGAAAAGAAACCATAATATCTTCACTTGAAGCAAATCTTCAATTAGGAATATTATCTATCTTACTAGGATTAACCCTAATCATATTTAAAAATATTTTATATATCTTAGTACCAATTTTAGTAGGAATAATAATCATAATAAATAGTATCAATAAATTAGATATAGCCTTTATTATGAAAAGAGATGGCGTTGATAAATGGTATATTACCTTCATTTCCGCTATTATAACCCTAATCGCAGGTATTTGCTTAATAGTAAACCCTCTTGGTGGAACATTCTTAGTAACAAAAGCAGTAGGTATCATAATTATAATATCTTCAATAATTGACTTAATAGATACCTTAAACTTAAGAATCCAAATCAAAAAAACAGGCAAAGAATTAAAAAAAATATTTAAACAAGAATAAAAGAGTTTCCTTAAACTCTTTTTCTTTTTCTTACAAAAGGTAATATTTCTACCATCCAATTATTTTCTCTACTAAATAATATCATAGTATTAACGATAGCCTCATTAACACTTTGCTTTCTACATACAGAAGCATCTTTAAAATTACTAGAAGAAACATTCATACAACATTGTTCAAATAAGCTTAAATATTCATCTTCCTCTAATTCAATACCATAATCAACAAGTATACTAGCTACAATCTTATCAATATTACTTATCATTCTTCTAGAAATACCATAATCATTACTCATATTTTCTAAAAATTCACGTTCAAAATTCATAAAAAACTTCCTTTCTTTAAAACGTCTTATATTCTAGCGCATTTGTTCTTGTTTGTCAAGAAATTATTAAATTAATTTTTTAGGAATACATCCTCTAATAACAAAGTTATCTAAATTATATCAAAGATATAAAAAAACCTTATTCAACAATGAATAAGGCAATTATATATTATTATTTAGATACAGGAATTGTACTAATAGATCTAGCTACTTGTAATAATTCACTAGTGGAAGTAACATCGCTTATTACATAATATTCAATACCATTACTAACCCAATTAACTGAATTATCACTTATTGATGCAACAGTATCTACAAGCAACTCAGGTTCTCCGTAAGTAGGAACTATCACATGACTATCTTCCATTTTTACTGTCTCCTCAATCAATACAAAAGGACTATCACCCTCAAATGTAAGAATTAACCTCTCACCATCATCCTTAGTTACTATATCTTTACTAGTTAAATATGTATTAAGTGGTAAATACATAGGATATATTATATCTTCTATCTTCGTTACTTCCTTTAATTCACTAGTATCTACATTAGTATTAATATTCTCATTTAAATCAAAATAATTATCTTTAAAAGTAGACTTCATATCAATTTTATCAAAAAGCATTTTAATTTGTAAATTATTGTTATCATCTAGTACTTGAACTTCTTTAATATTATAATTCTTATCAATGTATACCACTTGCTTACTTAATTTTCTATTATTTGGATAATTAACCTTAGAAGTAATTACATAATATTTTCCTTTTTCCTGAAATTTCTTATCTTCATCATCCTTAATATCATTCAATATTGATTGAAGTAAATACACTTGTGAATTATTATAAGGCCATTCACTTTGAAATTTAAAACTTTTGTTAAGTGAAGGTGTTACAACATAAACTCCATCTTTGTTTCTTAAAATTATTTGTTCATGATTATTTGCCATATTCTTTAAATACACCTTAAAATAATCCCCCTTTTTATAAGAAACATTAACTTCATATTCATAAGTATCTTCATTATTTATTATTTCCATTTTTCCACTTAAATTATAACCATTGCTTTTTTCTATTTTTTTAGCCAATTGACTAGTAACATCTTTTTCAGTTACTTTGCCACATCCAACCAATAAAGAACAACATAATAGTATTAAAAAAGTTATTTTCTTTTTCATTTTTCACCTCATTTTTCTTTCTAATAAATTATATTTGACAAAAAAGTTAATATGATGAATATTTTATCTTTTTTTGTAAATATTAATAATAATGGAAAGGAGTAATATTATGAATGCACTTCTCAAAACAAGTTTAGTAATTGCTATAATCGGAGCAGTTAACTGGGGTCTTGTTGGTATATTTAACTTTAACCTTGTAGAGTTTTTGTTCAAAGAAGGTAGCTTGATAACTAGAATTATCTATGCTATAGTTTTTGCCGCAGGACTAATATGCACAGCAATCTTAGCAAAAGATTTAGATTAGAAAATAATTAATAATTATTTTCTTTTTTCATATAATTAGGAAAGAAATACTAAAATTGTTAAATATTATAACATCAAAAATAGCAAGAGTGTAGCTCTTGCTATTTTAATAACAAAAGCTTGCTATATTTTACTTTTATTTATATATGTGATGATATTCTCTCCTAGATTTATAATCTATTGGTACACATTTATTGTAATTACATTTAAAACATATTATGTATGTTGGAGTAGATATAAGTAATCAATTCCATTCATTTTCTTCTTCAAATTCTAATATATCTTCAATTGGAACTTCAAATTTGTTTTTACATTTTGGACAGATGTATTTAACTGTTTTTTTACTTAATTGAAATATAAAATTTTCAAACTTAAACATTTTATCATTCTTTTAAAATATCACATACCTATATCTTTTTATTATAATTATGTTGCAAATAATAAACTTTAAATTGTTCTAACGTAACACACAGATGATCAATTTGATGAGCATTAGAGACTACTTCATTCATAATTATTACCATCTTTCTATTATAATAATTACTAAGGTAATAAAGATGGAAGACGTGAGTCTTCCTTATTGAAAATTTAGAATAAATTTTTAATTATTCTTGTATACTAATTTAATTTAAAAAATTTTTTGATTCATAACCTACTAAAAAACTTCCCAATATAGGAAGTTTAAATATTAACTATTTATTAATTATCTTAACCTTAACTTTAGTTGTTTTAGGAGTATAACTAGCACGTACCTCTTCGCCAGAAACATTAACAGTAACTTCATGTTCTCCAATACCAAAACCAGTTAAATCAATTGTGGCCTTAATCATACTGGTATCAATACTATTAAGAACACTCTCGGTACCTTTAACAATAACGGATGTCGTATTAGAGCTCTTATCTAAAGCCACTACCTTATAATTAGAATCCAAATTAGTAACCTCAATATAAATATCTTCAAACTCTTTAGTGATTTCTTTATCTAAAGACACATTAACAGTAGTAGAAGATTCAGAAATATATCTAATACCAGAAGGTTTATTCAAAATAGCATTATAAGTCTTAGCATTATTTAATCCAGTAACATCCACCTCAACAGGTATATATTGAATGCTATTAATTACATCTTCATTACCATAAATAGTAACCTTAGTAACTGAAGAAGTAATAGAACTAATTGCCTTACCAAATTCTACATCCCCAACAGGTATAACCTTAATAGGAACTTCTTTATGTGGAGAAATAATGCTAATAGTCGCAGCAACCTTATTAGGAACCATCTCAACATCTACCACATTTCCATTATTATCATAAGCCACTAACTTAACATCACTTAAATTTGTAACTCCAACACTAGGATCCACGATATTCCCAATATCTACTAAAGCTTTAACCGTAGAAACCTGTTTCAAACGATGTTCAGCACCTTTAATAATAATCTCTTTTTGATCAATATCAACACTTTGAATAGCTAACTTAGTATTAAGTGTATCCTGATTTAAAACATCAACAGTTGTTGTCCTAGATTCAGACAACTTAGGATATATTGTTATATTAGCAGTTGATGGATCTAACTTATAATCAATCCTTGATACGTCATTTTCATATTTTAATTCTACCTTATGAGTACCAGGTTTAAGACCGGATAAATCAACAGTAACATTCTTAGTGGTTAATTGCTTAGCCAAGAATAAATCAGCTCTTCTGCCTATCAAAACAACATCAACTTCAGTAGGTAAACCTTCAACGACATAGGCCTCAGTATTATAAGTAGCTTCAATCTTCTGGTTGCGTAACACTTCAGCCGAAGATTCTACTAAAGTATAAGTCTTATTATCTACAACAAAGAAGAAACCTAAAGCCAAAATAAGTGAAATAAATACCAAAGTATTCTTTCTAGTAAGCCATCTCTCAAAATTGCGGTTCCCCTTCCCGTTGCGCTCAGTAATAATTAAAATAAACTTTGTAATAGGCACAACTATATACTTATCAATTTTCTTAAATATTAATTTAAATAATCTAAATATTCCACGATATAAACCCTTAATTATCTTCATTTATATCACCTGTACTTTCTTCCTCAAACTCATCATCAAGAAGCACTTCTTTCTTAGGACTAAGTTCCTCGACCAATATCATTTTAGCATCCTCCAAAGATAGATTATAATTTAACACACCATTAATAGCAATAGAAACACGTCCTGTTTCCTCGGATACTACTAAAGCAATTGCATCAGTTTCCTCACTAATACCTAAAGCTGCACGATGCCTTGTTCCCAAACGCTTATTAATCTTATTACTAATACTAACAGGAAAAACTGCACTAGCACTAGTAATTCTATCTCCTTGAATAATTACCCCACCATCATGAAGTGGATTTCTTGGAAAAAAAATTGAAATCAAAAGTTCTGCTGAAATATCAGCATATATCTTTTTACTCCTTCCGATATAATCATTCAAACTAACATCACGTTCAATAACAATTAAAGCACCTATTCTTGCTTTCTTCAAATATTCTACAGAAGACATTATCTCATATATCATCTTCTCACGTTCATCCATACTTAATATCTTATGCCTTCCTAATAATTGACTTCTCCCCAAATGTTCCAGCATATTCCTAATTTCAGGTTGAAATATAATAATAAGTGCAAGAGGCCCCCACATAATTACATACTCAAGTAAAAGCCCAATAGTAACCAAATTCAACCAATCACTAATTAATTTAATTATTATAACAAATAATATTCCTTTAAATAAAAGAACCATCTTAACATTATTTCTTAAATTCTTAAGTAAAAAATAAAAAACTAACCATACCAAAGAAATATCAATAATTTTTTGTATAATAGTTAATATACTATTTAATGTCATATAATTTACCCAACTCCATTTCTTTTAATTAATTATATCATAACAGGAAAAAAAAATCACTAGTAAAAATACTAAAATTAATTCAACCTATCTCTAATAATAATAAAAACCTTATAATAAAAGCAAAAAAATAAAAAAGAGCATTAGCTCTTTAAAACAAAACTATTTAAATTGGCAACAAGAACCACATTGTTCATTAGTTACTACGTTTTCTTCACAACAAGTATATCTTGGTTGATAAGTATGTCTATAAATGTGATGATTAATTATTCTTGTATTAATTGGACATACATGTGGTACTTCATGAACAAAGTTGCGATGAACCACACGTTCTTGAGGCGTTTCCACCATTGGGCTACTATAACCTCCCACCATTGGTTGATTATATCCCATCATATTTGTATTAGTGTTCATGTTAGCATTTTGATTAGTTATATTAATGTCAATATCTGTTGGGAAACCATCTTGTCTAAAATCATTATTACAGTACATTTGAACTCCTCCTATCTACCTTTATAATATGTTTAATCTAGTTTTTGAAATAGTATAAAAGTCCAATTATTTAATTTTTAATAAATTTAACTAAAAAGGAAGTTTTAAATTACCATTATTAAACATCTTCATTAATTTTTTAGATTCCTCAAATTGCTTCAACAAAGTATTAACTTCAGTAACACTAGTTCCAGATCCTTTAGCAATTCTCTCTTTCCTAGAAGCCTTTAAAATATTAGGATTCTTCCTTTCATAAGGAGTCATCGATAAAATAATTGCTTCAATATGAGATAACCTCTTAGGATCAATATTAACATTATTAAGCCCCATCTTCTTAGCACCAGGTAACATCTTAATAAGATTTTCAAGAGGCCCCAACTTCTTAATCTGCTTCATTTGATCAAGAAAATCCTCTAAATCAAACTCTCCTTTACTCATTTTTTTAGCCATCTTCTTAGCATCTTCCTCGTCGATTTCAGCCTCTACCTTTTCTACAATACTTAAAATATCTCCCATACCAAGAATTCTACTAGCCATTCTATCAGGATAAAATTGAACAAGACCATCCATCTTCTCACTAACACCAATAAATTTAATAGGAATATTAGTTAAATGCCTAACAGATAAAGCAACACCACCCCTTGTATCGCCATCTAATTTAGTAAGAATTACTCCAGTTAACTTAAGTTTCTCATTAAAACCAGTAATAACATTAATAGCATCTTGCCCCATCATACTATCAATGACTAATATTGTCTCATCCTGTTTTATTTCATTAGTAATATTTTGTAATTCTAGCATTAATTCATCATCAATATGCAATCTACCGGCCGTGTCCAAAATAACATAATCATATCCGTTTTCTTTAGCATATTTAATACCATTACTAGCTATTTCTATAGGATTACCCTTACCTTCAGTATAAACATAAATATTTAACTGCTTACCTATTTGCACCAATTGATCTATTGCTGCTGGTCTATATACATCACATGCAATAAGCATTGGCTTCTTACCATGGTTTTTTCTCAAAAAATTAGCCAATTTACCTGCTGTCGTTGTTTTACCAGAACCTTGTAAACCAACAAGCATTGTAATGGTAAAATCCTTATTGATAATTAATTCTTCCTTTTCTCCACCTAGCAACTTAGTTAACTCTTCCTTAACTATCTTAACAAACATTTCGCCTGGAGATAAACTCTTCTTAACTTCTTCTCCTAAAGCCTTTTCTCTAACTATATTAGTAAATTCCTTAACAACCTTATAATTAACATCAGCTTCAAGCAAAGAAAGCCTAATTTCTCGCATCATATCACTAATATTATCTTCAGTAATTTTTCCATACCCTCTTATATCCTTAACAATTTTTTGCAACCTATCACTTAAATTTTCAAACATAATCTCACCCATTTCATATAATTAATTGCATCTCTTTTTAAAAAATAAAAAATTTTTTCAAAAAAACTATTGATTTTTAGTAAATTTACTTATATAATAATGTACATGAACCGCGGATGTGGTTTAATGGTTAGAATACGGCCTTGCCAAGGCTGTGATGGGGGTTCGATTCCCCTCGTCCGCTCCAAAAGATATAATCTAATTCACATAAGTGAGTTAGTTTTTTTATATCTTTTTTTTACATACATCAAAACTTAACAAAATTATTATACAATATATTAAATAATTTTACAACCACACATAACCCTCTTACAAATCAAAATTATTCATTTATTACATAATTCAAATACTTTTCTCATTGTATTAGAAGTTCTTATTGTAATCTTATTCCTTATATCTCCACCTACAGTTTTAATCCACCAGCTTGATTTACGATAATTCTTCAAATTATATGACCAAAATATAACATTTTTATAACTCTGTACTATATCAATTCCTTCCTTCGGGGGCCCTATCGCTTTATAAACTTCCTCTACTGTCGTAGGAGAAATAATAAATATAATATTATCATAAATTTCCTTATTATCAGTACCCCACCAAACAGGGTGATTACTAAGTATATCCTCTAACTCATTGACCAAAATAGCAAAAACAAAAATATTAAGATTAAACTTCTCCTTGATCATTAAATGTATATTACTTACTATTTCTTCCTTACTATCATTTGATAATAAAATAACATTTCCACTATTAAGATAAGTAATAACATCCTTATAACCTAAATTCTCTAACTCTAACTTTAATTTGCTCATAACTATTTTGTTTTTTCCACTAATATTTATTCCTCTCAATAACACTATATATTTCATAAATCCTCCCGCTTAATTATACCACACATTCATAAAATATTAATTTTAAAAACGCAAATTTTTAGACTAAATGCAGGTTTATAAAAAAATGTTTTATTTATTAGACTTATTTCGGTTTTTAAATTAAAAAACTGCAATAAGTCTTTTAATTTATATTAAT
>CAJKHY010000024.1 GCA_905199855.1 uncultured Clostridium sp. | reverse complement strand
TACTTAATATAGAATTTAATTATAAACATGATGGTATAATATTTTATAATAAGGGGTTAAAGGCTAATTTCTATTTATTTTTACTAACTTCACCTTTAATTATTTATTTATATATAAAACAAATAAAGGATATTAAGAATAATTATTCTAATTACTATAAACTAGACATATACTTAAATGATGGCAAAGTTATATCTACAACATCTTTTTTAGACACGGGGAATAATTTATTTGATCCATATTTTAATAGACCGATTATTTTAATAGATAAGAATTTAATTAAGGGTGATTATAATTATAAAGATATTTTGTTAGTTCCTTATGATACGATAGATTCTCATGGTATTTTAAAGTGTTTAAAGGTAAATTATATTTATATTTTAGGAATAGGTATTAGGAGAAATGTGTTGATTGGAATTAGTAATAAAAAGATAATGATTGATGGGGTAGATTCAATTTTAAATAGAAGAATATTAGAGGAGGAAATATGAAAAAAATATTATATGTTATTCAAAAGGTATTAAGTAGATTTAATTATGTTTTTTATGTCGGTAGCAGTGATATTTTACCTGAGCCCTTATCAAAAGAAGAGGAAGTAGATTATGTTTTAAAATCCATGAAAGGAGATGTCCTAGCTAAAAATAAATTAATAGAACATAATCTCAGATTAGTTGTATTTTTAGCTAAAAAGTATGAAAATACTAATATAGATTTAGAGGATTTAGTTTCTATTGGCACAATTGGTTTAATAAAAGGTGTTAATACTTATAAATTGGATAAAAATATTAAATTAGCAACATATGCATCAAGATGTATTGATAATGAAATACTTATGTATTTAAGAAAGACAAAAAGAAAGAAAACAGAAGTTAGTTTAGAAGATAGACTTAGTTTTGATGCTGATGGTAATGAGTTACATTTAGAGGATGTTTTAGGTACTGATGCTAATATTGTAACTAAGAATTTAGATGATGAATTAGATAAAACATTACTTAGAAGGGAATTAAATAAATTAAATAAAAGAGATAAAGAGATTATGATTTTTAGATATGGCTTAGATGGTAATGCTGAATTAACTCAAAAAGAAGTTGCAGAGAAATTAGGAATAAGTCAGTCTTATATATCGAGAATAGAAAAAAAGGTTATTAAGAAATTAAGTAATATTATAAAGATTTAATTTTTTCAATAGAAAAATACTATTAGTAAAAAATGGTTTGATGAATTAAGAATAAGTGAATAAGATTTAAACATAAATAAAGATGGTGATAGTTTAAGGGAGAAACCATAAAAGATTTCATTAATAACTTAGAAAATCTTGATATAAGAACTATTCCAATAAACTATAACGCGAATAGCAAAACAAGTAAAAAAGAAATTATTTACAAAAATTAGTTTCTTTTTATTTATATTCATGATATTATTAATATAAGGAATAAGTGATAATATGAAAAAAATACTCACCAATATTAATAAACCATTATTTATATTAACAATTATTTTTACTTGCTTTGGATTAATCATGATTCAAAGTGCATCATCTATGGAAAGTTATATGAGATATGGAGCCAGTCCATATAATTATTTTTTCAAACAATTAATATTTGTAATAATAGGATTAATAGGTTATTTAATTATTATCTTCTTACCAACAGAAATATATAATAAAATATCTAAACCTTTAATGTATATCTTATTACTTGTATTAGCATCACTATTCATATGGGGTACTCCCGTTCATAATGCTAAAAGTTGGTTTGATTTAAAATTCTTTAAATTTCAGCCTTCTGAAGTATATAAAGTAATACTAATTATCTATATGGCTGTTTACTATGCTCAAAACATAGATAAATTAGAAGAAAAATCCATTTTATTAAAACCATTATTTCTTATCACAATTGGTTTTCTCTTAATAGCCTCACAACCCGATTTAGGAACAGCATCAATTACTATGCTTTTAGCCTTATTAATCTTTTATTCAGTGCCAATGCCTAAAAGATATAAATCCCTAATAAATAAACTTTTTGTTTGTAGCATCTTACTTTTTGCCTTAATATTTATTGCTTTTGGCAAAGATATCTTACGTTCTTACCAAATGTCAAGATTAAACTTCTTAGATCCTTGCCAAAGATATCAAGAACAAACAGGTTATCAACTCTGTAATGGTTTTATTGCTTTCAATAATGGAGGTTTAAAAGGTCAAGGTATTGGAGAAAGCACTCAAAAATACCTATACTTACCAGAATCTTATACTGACTTTATATTTCCTATTATCGTAGAAGAATGGGGATTAATCGTAGGTATTATTATTATCATTTTATATTTTATCATGTTATTTTTAACTTTTAAAATAGCAAAAAATGCTAATAATTTAAAGAATTCTCTATTGGCTTATGGTGTTTGTATGTATTTACTTCTTCATATTATCATTAATCTAGGTGGAGTTTTAGGCTTAATGCCTCTTACTGGCGTTCCTCTTCCATTTTTATCTTATGGAGGCTCTTATACACTATCACTTCTTTGTGCATGCGGTTTAGTTCAAAGAGTTAATATTGAAAGCAAACTAGCTTTAAAAAGAAAAAAAACAGTATAAAAAAATATAAAAACCATATAATTAAGAGAATAATAAATGATTAAATCTAAAAAAACGAAAAAAAGTTTGAAAAGACTTGACAAATGCCATACAATATGCTAGAATATGAAACATCTTTTTGAAAGAGGGGGATATTATGAATACTTATAATGGTAATACAAATGGTAATTATAATAACAATTATCAAGGCAATTACAACAATTATAATGAAAATAGAAGTATCAAAACAGTTGAACAATTTAGTTGGAAAGGATTTCTATCAAGAGCAGTCTTAGTAGTAATCTTCGTATTATTATTATCTTGGTTATTACCTATGCCTAATACCAAAGAATTAGAGGGAAAAGTAGATAACTTAAGTGCCAATGTTTCGGTTATTACTGATAGAATATTTAACGAAAACATTAATAATATGAAAAATGCTGCCAAAGATTACTTTACAATCAAAAGATTACCTAAAAATATTAATGAAAAAGTAAAAATATCACTTAAAGAAATGATTGATAAAAAATTACTCTTAAATGTATTAGATAAAAAAGGTAATGCTTGTAATTATGATAGTTCTTATGTAGAAATCACTAGATTAGATAAAGAATATGAAATGAAAACATATTTATCTTGTGATGGAGCTTCTGACTACATCTTAAGTTATATGGATTTAGAATGTAACCAATCTTGTAACAACGAATGTAACTTAGTTGAAAAAGAACCAACAGTTGAACCTGATTCTAAAGGAGAAAATACTAAAAACTACATTTATAAATTTAAAAAAGTAGAAACCAAAGAAGAATGGACTGATTGGTCAGCATGGACTACTGAAGTTAAACAAGCTGATGATACAAAAGTTAAAATCCAATATAAAGGTAAAAAATGGGTAAGTGTCCCAGTATATAAATATGAACATACCAAAACCATAGAAGGCGAAGAAGAATGTGTTGATGTTGTAGTACCAGGTGGTAAAGAGTGTGAAACCATAACAGTACCGGCCGTAACAGAAAAGGAATGGGTTAATGGTCAAACTAAACAATGTCCTGAACAACAACCATATTATGATACAGAAACTCATACTAGTTATAGAACAGAAACTTATACTGATCAAGAATGTAAGACAGTGAGATATAAAACTGGCAGTGAATGGGTTAAAAAATGTGATACATGTGGTTATACTAAAGTAGATAAATATGCTACTAAGACTGAATGTACACCAGTTACAAAAACAAGAAGTATTCCATATACATATCAAACTCAAGTACTCAAATATAGAACTATATATGTAGACTGTTCAACAGAAGGCTATTATAAAGATGTAATAGTAACACCAGAACACACCGAAGAAAAATGTACTCAATTACCTGATACAACTAAGAAAGAATGTAGCCAAGGTGAAAGTAAAACAATTACTATATGGACTAATAACGAATACGAAGAAGGATACACTGCAACAGGTAAAAAAGAATATGTAAGGGATGACGGATACTATATCTATACTGATTGGGTTAGTGAAATACCAGTGGGATATGAAATGACAGAAACCAGAAAATTATATAGTTATAGATATCTAAAAGTAACAACAAATGTAAGATATACATGGAGTAAAAATAAATCTTTAGGCGACGGCTGGGAGCTTATAGAAACTAAAGAAGTTAATATGTAAGATAAAGCACTAGTTTACTTCTAGTGCTTCTTCTAACTAAAGGGGGTAAAAGTTATGAAGAATGGATATATTATAGATTACCTAAACGAAAATGAATTTAGAAAAAAAGAAAGATCAGTTAAAAAATATAACATGCTTGCTTACAAAAAACTAATATTTGATTACTATCCACAATTTCGTGAAGGTAAGTTTGAAGGAGTTATCAAATCAGTAAACAAACAAGAAAAAATTACTAAATATGAACTAAAATTACCTACTGATACCATGTTTGCAAAAGTACATGGTGATATGATGCTTCATTACTCAGTATACGAAAATCAAGGCATCGTATTTCTTGAAACAATAACACCAGAAGATATTTTAGCCGAAGGACACCAAAGTGAGTTAACTACATATAAAGGTGTCATGGTATCCAAATCACATAAAGATAAAGACATATTTAAAATTAATTTACTTAATATGCTAGATAAATAAACTTTTGTTATTTAAAAATAATAAAAAATGTGATATACTATTGTAGTAGGAAGGGGTCCCGATGAATAATACATATAATGACTTTGAATATTTAAATATTATTAAAAGTATAATTAATAATAATGAATATAAAGAAATAGGTAACTGTTTACATCATGGAACGAGTAGATTAAAACATTCACTTAGAGTATCATATTATTCTTATAAGGTAGCCAAATTATTAAACTTAGACTATAAAGAAACTGCCATTGGTGGATTATTACATGATTTCTTTATAACAGATAATTATAACAAAGTAAACAAAAAAGTATCTAGTACATTTAAACATCCTAAAATAGCACTTAGTAATGCTAACGAAATATTTAATATAACCGAAAAGGAACAAGATATTATAGTATCTCATATGTTTCCTATTGTATTAAATAATGTACCTAAATATTTAGAAAGTTGGATCGTTAGCATAGTAGATAAAGTAGTAGGATCATTTGAATTTATTCAAGAATATCAAAAACTATGTAAAGTAAAATTTAGAAATAGTTACGTATTATTAGCATTATTTATAAGTAAAATGATATAAAAGTAGATAAATAAAAAAAATCTACTTTTTTTTCTATTTATATGTTATAATTTATATATGTCCTCGTAGCTCAGCAGGATAGAGCGATCGCCTCCTAAGCGATAGGTCGTTGGTTCAAATCCAATCGGGGACGCCATATGAGATTTATCCCTTGTATATCAAGGGTTTTTTCTTTTTTTTGCACTTGCTATCCGCCTTATATTGCCACATCTATATATAATATATAGTTAAATTTATTAAAAACTAAGTTTCCAAATACGATGAAATATAATATAATTTAATCATAAAAGGATAATAACAATAATTTCTAAATATAATATTATCTTATCCATATTATACCTAAAGAACAACAACAGCATAGCAAAAGCATCTCAAACAAATGTATGAAAATATCTTGACATTAAAATAATCTTATATTATAATTAATTTACAAATAATAAATATTGTCTTTTAACTAATTTAGTGATAAAATTTAATTATCAAGAATGTGAGGGTTAATATGAACAAAAATAGTAAAAAAATTTTATATGTTGTTATATTCTTATTAGTTTTATCTTTAATAAGTATTATCGCGAGTAATAAAGATAACTTAAATAATTCTGAATCATTAAACATATTATCTTCCTATGATAATGCTGATTTAGAAGACAACATTAAAAATTATGTTAAAAAAAATAATATAAAAGTTAAATTTACTTACATGGGAGATTTAGATATTATCGATGAAATAAATAATTATTCCAGTAATTATGACTGTGTATGGATAGCTAATTCCATGTGGTTATATATGTTAGATAACCCATATTTAGTAAGTGAATCTAAAAGTATAAGTATTAGTCCCGTTGTATTTGGGGTTAAAAAAAGTAAAGTCAGTGAATTGAACTTAAAAAATGGTAACATTAGTAATAGTGACATCTTAAATTTAATTAAAGAAAATAAACTTAAATATATAATGCCTTCAGTTACCAAAACCAACACTGGAGCTACTGCCTATATGGGTTTTCTAAATGCTATTGCCGGCAATCCCGAAGTATTAACCGAAAAACATTTAGAAAATGCCAACCTTATCAAAGACTTAACCGACTTATTTAAAGGAGTTGAACGTGTAAGTGGTGATGAAACATTTTTAAAAGAAATGTTTTTAAATAATGATGAATACGAAGCTGTAATTGCAGATGAAGCATCATTAATAAACATTAATACCATGTTAAAAAATAAGAAAAAAGAAGAATTATATCTAATTTATCCTATAGATGGGGTAGCGATAAACGATTCAGCCTTTGCTTTCATTGATAATAAAAAAAATAAAAAAGAAACATTCTTAAAACTACAAACCTATTTACTAAGTGATAAATTCCAAGAAACATTAAAAGAAAAAGGACGTAGAACTTGGTATGGAGGCACAAATGACAAAGTAAATGAAAAAGTATTTAATCCTGACTGGGGAATCGATACTAAGAAATACTTAAATGTAACCAAATTCCCTTCTAAAAAAGTAATGACTGAAGCAATTAACTTGTATATTGAAACTCTGAGAAAACCGACTCATACAGTATTTTGTTTAGATTATTCAGGTAGTATGAATGGAACTGGTATTAAAGAATTAACAAATGCCATGAAATATATTTTAGATTATAATGAAGCATCGACTGATAAATTACAATTTTCTAAAAATGATAAAATTACCATAATCTTATTTAGTAGTAAAATAAACGGCATATACAATACCATGAGTGGCTATGAAACAGGTAATTTAATCAAAGAAATAGAAAACGGTTACGTAGGCGGAGGAACTGCCCTATATAAAGCCATTATAGAAGGTTTAAATATCTTAAATCAAGAAAATGATAACTATACTAAAACCATTATAGCTATGACCGATGGAATCATTAACATAGGTAATTATAATGAACTATCATCATATTACAAAAAAATAAATAAAGAAATACCTGTATATAGCATTACTTTTGGAAGTGCCAGTGAAAAAGAATTAAAAAGAATAGCAAAACTTACTAATGCTAAAGTATTTGATGGTAAAACAAGCCTTTTAAATGCCTTTAAAGAAGTAAGAGGATATAATTAAGGATGTGATTTAATGAAACACAAAGATACTATTTCAGCCTTTATTGGAAGTGCGTTCTTTGCCGTTCCATACTTAGCATTATCTTTGCCTATTTTACCTTCAGTATTAATTGGTGCAAGTGCTTTTGTTGCGGGAGAATTAATACTAACTAAAAACAAAAAAACTCTGAAAGAAGAAAACTTTAACTTATATAAAGTTTTAGAAAATGCTAAAAAGCAAAACAAACGCATAATTGAAGCTAAATCTTATATCAATAATTACGAGATAAAAGCATATTTAACATCAATCAATGAAAGTACTAGTAAGATAATTAAAGCAATAGAAAAGACACCTAAGAAGATTAAAAATATAGATAACTTCTTTGATTATTACTTACCCATTACTGTTAAAATAATAAATAGATACGATGAAATAGAAAACAATGATTTATCTTCAAAAGATAGCAAGAAATTTATGTCTTCAACAATAAATATGTTATCATCGATAGATAAAGCATTTAAAAATATATTAAATAACTTATACCAAAAAGAAATAATAGATATGTCTGCTGAAATGAAAGTATTTAGTTCAATGCTAAAAGCAGATGGCTTTAATGAAAACGAATTAGAAGTTAAGGAGGATAATAATGGATAAAAAGAAAATAATAGGAATTAGTATATTTATATTCTTAATATTACTAATAATTGGAATAAATACCTTCACTAATAATAAAGGATTTGCCAATCTAAAAACTGTTTATGTAGCAACTGGAGGAGGTAAAGAAGACTTTCTCGCAGATGAAGAAGTTTTAAAAATACTGAAAAAGAAATATAAATTGAATGTTATCTTTGATACTTGGAGTAATGGTAAAACAATAACTAAACCTCTTATTAGAGAATCAGTTAATTTAGGAAATGATAGCATAATAAAAAGAATCCAAAATAATGAAGATATTTCCATTAACACAAGTGGAGTAAGCAAATATGATGCCTTATTCACATCAGATCAAAGATTTTATGATTATTATAAATTGGCTCCGAATAAAGATAATAACGAAGCTGATAGATACACTGTTATTGCAGGAAGCCTTACTTTAAATACACCAATTGTAATATACAGTTGGAAAGAAGTAGTAAATGCTTTTATTAATGAAGGAATAGTAACCCTAGAAGATAATGTTTATTATATTACTAACATGAATAAACTAATAGATTATATCCTAAATAATAAAAAATGGAGTGATATTGGTTTAAATAAATTATATGGTAATATTAATATAGCCTCAACAGACCCTGTATCATCTTCTCCAGGCGCAACCTATTATGGTTTACTTTTATCAATATTAAGTGGAGGACAAATAGAAGATACTACCCTAGAAGATAATCTTGCAAGATTAAAGCAATTTTATCAAAAATCAGGATATATGAATAATACTCCAGCTGATTTATTTGAAAGATACCTTAAAACTGGTATGGGCGGAGAACCAATAATCGTTGATTATGAAAAAAGTATAATTGATTTTGCTAATTCTAATCCAACTGGATTTAATCAAGTAAAAGATGATATAGTTATATTATATCCAAAGCCTACTATTTGGAACTCCCATTGCTTCATGGCATTTACCGAAAATGGGAAGAAATTATATGAAGCATTCATGGATAAAGAGATAGAACAAATTGCTTGGGAAAAATATGGATTTAGAACAGGTATCACCGGAGGTACATACGATGTATCCAAATTAGGGATAGGAATACCCCAAAACATTACTAGTACTGTTACTAGTTTAAAAATGGACTATTATAATAAATTAATAGAATACTTAAAGAAATAGGAGAAATATTATGGAATTAAAAGTAGAAAACAAACTAACTAAAGAAGAAGCCTTAAAACTTACAAATAATGTAAGTAATATTAGTAATGAGAAGATAGAGAAATCTTTAAATTATGATGAATTATCTAAAGCTGAGAAAAAAGCCGTAGATGACTTTAATAAAAAAATAGATGTCATGGACAGTACTCAAATATTACAATATGGAGTAAGTACTCAAAATAAAATAAGTGAATTCTCTGATTCGGTTTTAGAAGATGTCAAAACAAAATCTACTGGAGATGTAGGAGAATTACTTGCTAATTTAGTAAGCGAAATTAAATCATTTGATTCATCCATAAGTGGTAAAGAACCAAGAGGCTTAGCTAAATTATTTTATAATATAAAAAAAGAAGCAAATTACATTCTTGCCAAATATAACAAAATAGAAAATAACATTAATACAATAGAAAAAGGATTAGAAAATAATAAACTAATGTTACTAAAAGATATTAATTTATTTGATACCATGTATGATAAAAACTTGGATTATTTTAAAGAAATATCCTTATACATAATTGCTGGTGAAAGAAAATTAGAAGAATTAAAAACTAAAGTATTACCAGAACTAAAAAAGAAAGCCCAAGAATCTAATGACCAGATTGAAATACAAAAAGTAAATGATATGGAAAATCAAATCAATAGATTCGAGAAAAAAATATATGACCTAAAAACCACAAGAATTATTTCTATTCAAATGGCTCCTCAAATAAGATTATTACAAAATAATGATGCCCTTTTAGTAGAAAAAATACAAAGTTCAATAACAAATACTATACCATTATGGAAAAATCAAATAGTATTGGCTCTTGGTATAAACAATTCAAAAAAAGCCTTAAAAGGAGAACAAGCCGTATCTAAATTAACAAATGAAATGTTAAAGAAAAACAGTGAAACATTAAAACAAGGTTCAATTGATATAGCTAAAGAAGTTGAAAAATCTATCGTGGATATAGAAACATTAAAGAAAACAAACCAAGATATTATAGAAACATTAGATACAGTTATTAAAATTCATGAGGAAGGTCGTATTAAACGTGCTGAAGCTACTAAAGAATTAGAAAATATCGAAAAAGAATTAAAAGATAAATTACTTGAAATAAACGTAGGAAATAAGAAAGCATAGTAATTATGCTTTTTTCTTAAAACGGGAGGTTACCATGAATAACAAAGTTAATTTTGATAAAATATATGAAGATTTTTTTGGTAGTACTTATACTACACAGTTAAAAGATAAAGAAAACGTTATTAAAGAAGAAACTGATATAGAAGATATAGATAATTTGTATATAACTAATAACTCTAAGATATTATTAAAAAAAATAATTAATTACATGACTAATTATAAAAGTGATAATATATATGTTAACTTTAATATAGAAATACTTACAAATAACTATGAAGTAAGTCAAACAATTATTAACTTATTAAATAGAGTAGGAATAAAGAGTAACTATTTAGAAGGAAATAACATTAAACAAATATCTTTATATGAATTAGAAGATATTAACAATATAGATGAATTATATAAAAATGCTAACATAGTAATATTTAAAGATTTCGAGGCTCTTAATATCCATGATAGTAACTTTAATAAAAAATTATTATATACAATATCTAAACATCTAACTGATAAAAAAATTACTATTTTATTAGGTAATATCCAAGATATTAATTACTTATTTAATAATGATAAAGAAAAAGAAAAAAGCAAGTTTAAATTTATAATAGAAGGAATAGAACCAACTAATAGAGAAATACTAAATGATATTGTCAAAAAAATACCTAACATTAAAAATACAAAAAAAGAATTATTAAATTACATCGAAAAAACATATACAAAAAGTAGACTAGACTATCCAACATATCGTGATAATTTAATTAAATATTATATATTTAATAACCAATTACCCTTAATAGAAGAAACGAAAACAAATGAAGAAGTATTTGTGGAACTAAACGAATTAGTAGGACTTACTAAAATTAAAAAAGCCATGCATGAATTAGTGGATTTAATCACATTAAAAAAGAAAACACATGGCGAATTAAAATTAGATGGGATAAACTTACATATGCTATTCTTAGGTAATCCTGGTACAGGAAAAACCACCGTAGCCAGAATGTTATCAAATATCTTATATAATTTAGGTTACATTAGACAAAACAAACTAATTGAAGTAAGCTCTAAAGATTTAGTCGCTGAATATGTTGGACAAACAGCCCCAAAAACAATGGAAATTATTAATCGTGCCCTAGGCGGTATCTTATTTATCGACGAAGCCTATGCCCTAGAAGATGACAAAACCAGTTCTTACAATAAAGAAGCAATAGCCACGCTTATTAAAGCTATGGAAGATTATCGTGATGATCTAGTAGTGATTTTCGCAGGTTATACCAAAGAAATGCAAGGGTTTATTAATTCCAATTCAGGCATTGCTTCAAGAATTGGCTATACATTTATCTTTGAAGATTATACAAACGAAGAACTAAAACAAATATTTAAACAAATGATAGAAAAGAAAGGATTTAAAGTAACCAAAGAAGTCTTAGATAAACTAGATAACATTATAAAAGAAGAAAGAAATAATACTAACTTTGGAAACGCTAGATTCATTAGAAACATAGTTGAAAAAACAATTATCAATCATGCTACAAACACTAAAAATATAAAAGATAAAAAAGTATTAAAAACAATTAATATAAAAGATATATAAAATTATAAAAAAACTATTTAAAAAAACAAAATAGTGTGTTATTCTTATAATAGAAGGAGTGATAAAATGAAGAAAACAATTAAAATGTTTTCATTGATTCTAATATCTATCTTTGCTATAAACATTACAAATGTTAAAGCAGATGAAGAATTAGATAAACAATTTGAAGAAATATTAAAGAAAGAGACAAAAGATGGAGTATATGAAATTAATTATGCTGTTAAACCAAGAAGTTATAATGAATTTGATGCCTTTGTTTCATATTTACATAATGATTATTATAATGGGAAATATAAATCATTAGGCATTTACTATGGAGTAGAATGTAATGATAATATCGAATGTTACTTTTATATTAGCAAAGGCTCATATAACAAAAAATACGAAGACATTACTATTAAATGGGCAGAACCTAATACGATGATTAAAAAAAATATAGATTCCTATATTGAAAAACTTGCTAAAATTCAAGGTAAAAGCGAATATGGATATTACAATAAATATTATTTTGAGTTAACTGATTTAAATCTAATTAATTACTATATAACATCTAACACAAGAGAACTCAGTTCATCCAATTTTAGTAAGATAACTAATTATACTGAAGATGTTAAAAAATTCTTTGATAATGCTGACTTAACTTACGAAATCGATGTTCGTGCTGGAGTAAATTACACACCATTTAATACTAGGGCATTTGGTAATCTAATAGTTAGTTATAATGGATTAAGATATGCTGCTCAACAATCTGTTGGAGCTAGAACTAAAGAAATATTATATGTACCAAGTGATACTGAAATTAATGATGAATCTTTAATTAATGCAGCATTAAAAAGATTAAAAGAGTATATGCCTAATAATAAAATAACCATAACCAAAGGAAAATCTTTAAATACTTATCTTGATGATGCAAACCAAGCAATAGATTTTACCGAGATTACTGATTTAACTAAAACAACAGATCATACTTATACATTTAATTTTGGAGATTTTACAGTAGACTTTTTAATCGTTGCAGATTCTAGTAAAATGACTGTTCCCGTGTTCGCAGCAAAAAACCTTGATAAAGATATTACAGTTACATCAAAAGAAAGTAGTATACCTCTTGATACTATGATTATTGCGAATATCATAGATAAAGATTCAAAAGAATATCAAATAATTAAAAAGAGCATTAATCAAAATAATCTACATTCACTAGATATAACATTATTCTCAAATGTTAAAAATTCTAAAATCACTAAACTAGAAAACGGAATATTTGAAGTAACAATGCCTGTTCCTACTGATTTAGAAGGTAAGAATCTTGCTATATATTATGTAACTGAAGATGGTAAAGTAGAAGAGCACGAAGTTACCATTAAAGATGGCTATGCAACCTTCCAAACCAACCACTTTAGTATTTATACTCTAGCAGAAAAAACAAATAGTATTGTTAATCCTAAAACAGGAGATAATATCAGTCTATATATTATCTTAAGTATTTCTTCACTTATAATGCTTACTGTATGTAGTATCTGCTTATCTAATAAAAATAAAAGAGTTAAAAACAATTAAGAAACTGGTTCTTTGTCAAATAGTGTTGGTGAACAATAAGTTTGATAAAAGAATTGATATCTAAGGGTAACCGAAAGGTTATC
>CAJKHY010000023.1 GCA_905199855.1 uncultured Clostridium sp. | reverse complement strand
AGAGTTAAATAAATTAAGTGATGAAAGATTAAGTATTAAGAATAATTTAGATAGTTATAATGGTTTACTTAGTAATAAAGAAGATTTGGAAGAAGCTAAATTATATAATGATATTACTTTGACAACAAAGGAAAGAGATAATGTTTTAACTAGTATTAATGTTTTAAAAATGGATAAAGATAATGTTAGTGAAATAATTACTAATTTAGAATCTGTTACTAAGAAGAATAGTGCATATATTAGTAAGAAGGAAAAGCAATTAAAGGAATTAGAGATATTAGTAAATCGTATTGAAGTTAAATTAGACAATATTTTATTAGATTTAACTAATGAATATAATATGACTTATGAAAATGCTAAGAGTAAATATAAATTAGAAATAGATGCCAATGATGCTAGGGAAAAAGTTAATAGTTTAAAAGGGCAAATAAAGGATTTGGGTACTGTTAATTTAGGTTCTATTGAAGAATATGATAGAGTAAATGAAAGATATAATTTTTTAACTAAGCAAAAAGAGGATTTAGATACGGCAAGTGATACTCTTTTGGAAATTATTAATTCGATGGATGAAGTTATGAAGGAAAGATTTAGTACGACATTTGATAAGATTAATATTGAGTTTGCTAGGGTATTTAAGGAATTATTTAAGGGAGGAAATGCTTCTTTAAGGTTAACTGAACCAAATAATTTATTAGAAACAGGAATTGAAATAAGTGCTGAACCGCCAGGTAAGAGTTTAAAATCAATAAATGCTTTATCAGGTGGAGAACAAACATTTACAGCAATATCTTTACTTTTTGCTATTTTGAATGTGAAAAAAGTACCATTTTGTATTTTTGATGAAGTAGAAGCGGCTTTGGATGAAGCAAATGTTGATAGTTTTGGAACATATTTAGACAAATATCATGATAAGACGCAGTTTATAATAATAACACATAAGAAAAAGACTATGGAGTATGCTAATATTTTATATGGTATAACGATGCAAGAATCGGGAGTAAGTAGGCTTGTTAGTGTTAAATTAGAAGATATTAATAAAGAAGGTTAGGTGAACTATGAAGAAAAAGAAAAGGATAAGAATTAAATGGAATAGAGTTATTATAGCTTTAATTATTTTAAGTACAATTTTCATTATTCCAATTAAGTTATTAACAAATAAACCAAAGAAAATTAATAAGGAAATATATATGGTTAATTTTGTTAATAAAAGTATGGGTGATTTAAAGACATATGCTTTAGAAAATAATTTAAAATTAGAAATTACTTATGATTATGATGAGGATATAAAGAAAGATTATATTGTTAGTCAAAGTATTTTGGAAAATAGTGAAATAAAAAAAGGAGATACTTTGAAAGTTGTTGTGTCTTTAGGAGAGATAGATTTAAATAAATTAAAGGAAGATAATATTAACGAATTAGGAGAAGTGCCTATTATGATGTATCATAATATTATCGATAAACCTTCTAATGAAACTAATTATACTGGAGGTAATGTTGATAAGGATGGTTATAATAGGACGACTGAAGCTTTTCGCGAGGATTTAGAGATGTATTATCAAAAAGGATATAGAATGATTAGGTTAATTGATTATGTACGTGGTGATATAGATACTCCTTATGGAATGAGTCCTATTGTTTTAACGTTTGATGATGGTAATGATAATAATATTAAAGTAACTGGGTTAGATAGTGATGGTAATATTATTATAGATCCTAGTAGTGCAGTTGGTATTTTAGAAGAGTTTAAGAAAAAATATCCTGATTATAATGTAACGGCTACTTTCTTTGTAACATCTTCTATGTTTAATCAAAAAGAATATAATGAGAAAATATTAAAATGGTTAGTGGAACATGGTTATGATGTTGGTAATCATACTATGGGTCATAATAATTTAAATAGTACGACAATATCTAAAACTCAGGAGGTAATAGCTAAGGTATATAAACAATTGGATGAGGTTATACCTAATAAGTATGTAAAAATAATAGCTTTACCTTATGGTAATCCAACAAGTAAAAAACATGAAAATTATCCATATGTGATAAAGGGAACTTACGAAGATTATTCTTATGAGACGGAAGCTTCTTTAAGGGTGGGATGGAAGCCTGAAGTATCACCTTTTGATAAAAATTTTGATAAAACATATATAAAAAGATGTAGGGCTTATGATAATAATGGTAAAGATTTTGATATCGAAATGGTTTTTAATACGTTAGAAAAAAATAGATATATATCGGATGGTAATAGTAATACAATCGTGGTACCAGATAGTTATATAGATAAAGTAATAGAAACTGATAAAAAGATAATTAAATATTAGGAGGAACTTATGAAGTTAAATAATAAAGGTTTTGCTATTTCAGCAGTTTTATATTCGGTATTAATATTATTTATGTTGATATTAGTTTCATATTTAACAATATTATCTGGAACGAAGAAGTTTAATACTAAAACACTAAGTAGTATAAATGAAGTAATGAAGGAAGAAGTAATAGAGATAAATAAAGTATTAAATGATAAGGAATATTATTTAACTACTATAAGGGGTAATTATTTAATAGAATTAGGTAATAAGAATTGTTATATTTATTTATCTAAAAATATGATATTAGTAAATAAAGAAAATGATTTATATATAAATAATGAATTGATTAATAGTAATAATTATATTTGCAATAATATAAATGATTCTAATAATATAGATAATAGTGTTAAAATAGTATCTGTTTATGGTAAGAAGTATGTTAATTAATTGTTATATAGTATAGTGCATAAGTATAATTAATGAATAAGTTTTTTAGTTTTTCTTTGGTGTTAATTATTTTAAAATAGCTCAAATTAATATTAAAATCTAATTCATCTTCGTATGTTAATTTGCTATTATTTATATATAAATATTTAAATCTATTAGCAACTTTATCCATAATAGGTGATAACTTATATTCAATATTACTCGATAATTTATTTTTGTAAAAATCAGTATTAAAAATATAAAGTGGCACCCTTTTTGCGGCGAGGCAATACCCAATTTCAAATCCAACACCAGCATTATAAGAGGTTCCATCAAGTCTAGTTATGAAAAAATCAGTATTATTTAAAGATTTTATATCTGCTTCAAAAATATTTTTAGAAACATTTCCAATTGTACTAATCTTCATATTACTATTTTTAAATGGTAAATATATGTTATCATCGCTGAATTTTTTACTATTTAAAACACTATTATACATAACTACAGATGTTTTTCTATCGAAAAAACTATACAATTTTGTAGCCAAATATATATTATTTTTCTTCATATTCCTTAACTCTCGTGTTTACACCATCAATTATTTTATACTCTCTATGTTTATTTTTATTTATTTTTTTTAAAAGTTCACTTTCTAAATCAATATTTAAAATTTCAGACAATCCCAATAGATAGATCACAACATCTGCTATTTCTTCTCCGACATCATCTTTTTTCTTGCGCCACGCTTCATATGCCTCAGATACTTCACCGTATATTAAACAAAACTCTTTATTAATATCTGTAACATTAAATCCTTTATCTAATTTATTTTGATAAACACCTTTTTGTACTTGTTTCAAATCTATCATTTTATTTTTCCTCCAATATTTCATTTATTATTTTTCTTATTTCAAATATTCTTTTTTCCATAAATTCTGGATGATCTTTAAACCATTTTATATTAAGTGGGGATGGATGCGGTAATACAATGACTAATTTCCCATTAATATAATTATTTTTGAAAATTAATTCGTTGAAATTTTCGTTTGGAAAAAACACCTTTGCTGATTTTGCACCAATTATTATATAAAGCCTATTATTTATATATTCTAGTTCTTTTTTTATCCACTTTTCATAACAAATCTTTGGCGGCATTCTATCGTTACCATTTTTATCTTTTCCGGGATAACAATGTGCAAGAGCTGCAATATAAAAATTATCTGGATTATAAAATGTTTCATCATCAATCTTATACCATTCATATTTTAATTTTTTTCCACTTTGATCTGTAAAAGGTTTTAGTGTTTCGTGAACGGTAGCAGATGGTGCCTGACTAATTTGAACTATTTTAGAATTAACATTTCCTAAAAATATAGGATGAGGTTGAAATCCGAATTTTTCTTTACAAATTTCACACTTCTTTAAATTTCCTAATAAACTATTAAAATCTTCTCTCATTCTTTTTTCTAAACTCCTCTATTTTTTCAATAACTTCACCAAATATATTTTCAATTGGTTGCATTCCATTAATATAAATCAGATTATTTTCATCAAGAATAGATAAATATGCACTTCTAACTTTTCCTAAATGTTCAGGCGTTGCTTTTATATTAAATTTTGTATCAGTATTTCTGCTAATAGACTCATTTGGTGTTATATCAATAAAAAATCCTATATCAGATTTTGGAAAAACTGAATTGATATTAGTTACCCAATTTTTATCAACACCTTCCGCCATACGATAAGCAAGAGCAGATGGAACATATCTATCAAACAACATTATTTTATTTTTTAAATCCTCTTGTCTTATGTTTTTTATTCTTATGTATCTATCAGTTGCAAATAAATAGGCTTTCAAGATAGGATCTAAAGTTCCTTCTTTTGCCATTTTTTTTAGTTCTTTACCTATATTAGTTTCAAATTCTTTTGAAATTTCTGTAGCTATTCCTAATTTTGAATAATAATCTTTTATCATTTCCACCAATGTAGTTTTACCACAATTGTCTAATCCTTCAAAAATAACTAGCACAATATATCTCCTCACATATATATTTGTATTATAACATTAAAATTTACTATTTTATCTATTGAACAGAGTAAATTTTCAATAAATTTTATCTTTATTGATATGATACCCTTTCACACCACCATAAAAAATTGGATAGAAAAATATAGAAATAACGGATATATTGAAAAAGAAGAAATGCGTGGTAAGTCTAAAAATGGAGGACGAATATCTTTAGAAGATTATAAAGAAAGATATAAAATACTAAAAAAATACCAAGCCTTCCTCAAGGCACAACGAGAGAGAAAGTAACTTTTATTAATCTATATAGAGATAATTATAAGTTATATAATATGTGTGCTGTTTTAGAAATAAGTCCTAAAACTTATTACAAGTATAGAAATAAGGAAGAACCTGATTATTATGATTATCTAATAATTAAAGAAGTATTTGATGAGTCTAAAGGCACTTATGGATATCGTCGCGTTGCGGAAGGCATTAAAATCAAATATAAAGGGGCTCTGATGAACAGAAAGAAGGTTTTAAGAATAATGAAAAAATATAATTTAATTCCTGAATATATAAAGAAATCAAAAAAGAAAAATAAAAATGAAAGAATTGAAGATAATGTTAAGCCAAATTTATTAAATAGAAATTTTACTACTGATGCACCAAATAAAGTTTGTGATACAGATGTAACATATCTTATATTTAAAAGCTCTAGGGCATATTTATCAACAATAATTGATTTATATGACAGAAAAGTTGTTTCTTATAAAATATCAAAGCATAATGATAATAAATTAGTTATGGATACTCTAAATGAAGCAATAGCAAAAAGAAAAGATGTATCTGGACTTATCATTCACAGTGATCAAGAATTCCAGTATACATCTTATGAATACAAAGCAATTTGTGAATCTAATGGTATTACTATTTCTACGGCCAGAAAAGGTACTCCAATAGATGACTTACCAATTGAGAGTTGGCACTCTCTCCTTAAAAAGGAAACTTTGTATAACAATAATATCACATCTTTAGAAAATTACATAGAATTAGTTGAAGAATGGATTGAATTTTATAATACAACTAGAATCAAAGGAAAGAAAATTAATAAAAAGAAAGGATATAAGAAAAATGATAAATAAAGATGAGCTGATATATTAATTAGAAACTATAATTGAATATCTAAAAAATAATGGTGGGTATGATTATAAATTATACAATAGATTATGTCCAAGTATGGGAGAACCAGATTCAAACATCGTAGAATATGCAGAGGATGTTCTATATATGATTAATTTATTAATTAATAACAAATAAAGACAATATTATAATTACACAATAAAAATCAAGGTTCTAGATGAACTCACTTCGTTCGCCCTTGATTTTTAAATTTAGACCTTTTTATGATGTCTCCTATTTGGGGTTCACATCAACGAAAAGGTTATTTTTTTGTTTCAATAATTAACATTAATGATATAATACTAATAATGTGTTTTAATCTTATATTAGATAAGGAAATTTAGCTTGAATCTATGATTATCTTATTTGAAGATTTAAACAATTGTTCAGTAACTTGTACATATGATACAAATGGTAATGAAATATGTACAAATAAAAGTAATGGAAATTATTATACACATCCAGCATTTACTTTTGGGATACTGAATTAAAGGGCATATGGGTAGGAAAGTTTGAAACTACTGGAAGTAAAACAACTCCAACAGTAAAACCAGGAATATCATCTTTAGCGGGTATAACAGTATCAAGTATGTACAGTACAGGACAGTTATTTAGGTCAACAGATTATTTAACTACTAATGGTGTAAGTAGTGCAGACTCTCATATGATGAAAAATATCGAATGGGGAGCAGTAGCCTATTTAAAACAAAGTATATATGGATTAGGAATAACAGATATTACTATAAATAGTAATGATTCAATTTATACAGGTGGAGGTAATGGCACTAGTTATAAAACGAATACTGGACAGTCAACAAATGGTAATATCACCGGAGTCTATGATATGAGTGGAGGAGCAGTTGAATATGTAATGGGAAATTATAATAAAGCGGCAGGAAGTTCAGGATTAACAGTAAGTGGAGTTCCAGCAGAGCATATAGATATCTATTCAGGAAATACTGTAAGTGCCAGTCATCTAGGTGATGCTTTAGGTGAGACAACAGGCTGGTATAGTGATCACACGTACTTCTTTGTTTTTTCTTCTTATCCTTGGTTTTGGCGCGGGGGCTTCTACGGCTTTGGCTTTCGTGTCGTGCTTTCCATTACTGAATAATTGCAAATAAAACTATAAATAGCAATATTCTGAAAAAATTATTTATTTTTTTCTTTATTTTATGGTACAATAATTATGGTGATATAAAATGGATGTAAAGAAGAAAATAGAAGAATTAACTGAGATAATTAATAGGTGTGGATATGAATATTATACTTTAGATAGTCCTAGTTTAACTGACCAAGAATATGATAGTTATATGCAAGAGTTAATTAAATTAGAAGAAAAATATCCTCAATATAGAAAAAGTGATTCTCCTACTCAAAGAGTTGGCGGAAAAGTATTGGATAAGTTTGAGAAAGTCACTCATGAAAAGCCAATGCTATCTTTAGGTAATGTTTTTAATGAAGAAGAGGTAAATGATTTTGATACTAAAATAAGAAAAGTTATTAAAAATCCTAAATATGTATGTGAATTAAAGATAGATGGTTTATCTATTTCACTTATATATAAGAATGGTCTTTTAGTTCAAGCTGCTACACGTGGTGATGGTGTTACTGGAGAAAATATTACTGAAAATGTTAAAACTATTAAAACAGTACCTTTAAAAATAAATGAGCCAATTGATATAGAGGTACGTGGTGAAATTTATATGAGTAAGAAATCATTTAATGAATTAAATGAGAAAAGAAAAAAGAATAATGAATCTGTTTTTCAAAATCCAAGAAATGCTGCGGCTGGGACAGTAAGAAATTATGATACTAGGGTAGCAGCTTCAAGAAATTTAGACTGTTTTATTTATCATTTACCAAATCCGCAAGATTATGGTATTAAGACACATTTTGAGGCTTTAGAGTTTATGAGAAAACTTGGGTTTAATGTTAATGATAATAATTTACTTGTTAATAATATTAATGAGGTAGAAGAATATATTAAAAAATATACTGAGTTAAGAGAAAAATTACCTTATGAGATAGATGGTATTGTTATTAAACTTAATGATATTGCTTCTCAAGAGAAGGTTGGTTATACGATTAAGGTACCTAAATGGGCTACTGCTTATAAATTTCCTGCTTTAGAGGTAATTACTAAATTAAATGATATTATATTTACGGTAGGTAGAACAGGTAAGATAACTCCAAATGCTATTTTAGAACCAGTGAGGGTAATGGGTAGTACTATATCTAAGGCGACATTACATAATGAAGATATAATAATAGATAAAGATATTAAGGTAAATGATTATGTTATTATTAGGAAAGCAGGAGATGTTATTCCAGAAGTGGTTAGAAGTATTAAAGAAAGAAGAACAGGTAATGAAATAGAATTTAAGATGATAGAGAATTGTCCTATATGTGGTACTAAGTTAGTTAAAAAACCAATGGAAACTAATTATTTTTGTCCAAATATTCATTGTAATGCTAGAAAGATAGAAAATTTGATTCATTATGCGGAAAGAGATGCTATGAATATTGATGGCTTAGGAGAAGTTATTGTAGAAGATTTATATAATTTAGGTTATGTTAAGGATGTAGGGGATTTCTATTTGTTATATCAGTATAAAGATGAGTTAAAGGAATTAGAAGATTATGGAGAAAAATCGGTTAATAGGTTACTAGATGCTATTAATAATAGTAAAAAGAATTCTTTGGAGAGGTTATTATTTGGTTTGGGTATTAGGCAAGTAGGTAAGAAGATGGCTAGGTTGCTTGCGAAAACTTATAAGGATATTGATACTTTAATGAATGTTAGTTTGAAGGATTTAACTGATATTCAAGATATTGGTGATATAATCGCGACAAATGTATATGAATATTTTCATAATGAGGATAATATCAAGTTAATTGATAAGTTAAAGAGTCTTGGTATTAATATGGAGTATATTGATAATAAAAGAGAAATTAATGCTAATTTTCTGGATAAGACTTTTGTTTTAACTGGGACTTTATCTAGTATTACTAGGGATAAGGCTAGTAAGTTAATTGAAGATTTAGGCGGTTCTACTAGTGATAAGGTAAGTAAGAAGACATATGCTTTAATATGCGGTGAAAATGCTGGGAGTAAGTTAACTAAAGCTAAGGAGTTAGGTATACCAATATGGAGTGAAAAGGAATTTTTTGATAAATTAAAAGGATAGTGGGTGCTATCCTTTTTTCTATCTTGCTTCTGCATAAATAATTTCATTAAATGTGTGTTCTTTATCTTTTGCTTGTCTTAATTCATTCGTGGTTTTTAGGAAGTAATCATATTCTATTTTATTGATATCAATATTAGTATATACAGGATCATCCCAGGTAAGGTCAATATGATACCATTTATCATCTAATAAAACTAAGTTCCATATATGGCTTTCGTTACTAATTTTATAATTGATATAACCTAATTTAGTTAAGAATATGGCCATGGTATCGGCATAACCACTACAAATGCCATATCCTTGAAATAGGACTCCATATGCAGTATTGGATTCATAAGTTGTATCTTTAATATTAATGTTTTTTAGGGTATCATATTTAGTATTATCAATAATATAGTCATGAATTATTTTGATACGTTCGCGGTCATTCATATTAAACTTAATTTTATCTTTTATAACTTCATCTACTTTTTTATTAATTTCTTCTATTTCTTTATCAGTATATATTTTGTTGTTAGTAATTTCTAAACTAATATCTCCATCAAAATCAAAGGTAATGTTGTTAAAACTATTATATGGATGGACAAAACTATTAATGTATGATAATAGATTAGAATCATTAGCAATTTCTCTAATATCATCAACACAGTCTTTATATTCTTTAGAGCAGTATCTTTTTACTGAATGAGCTCCACTGTTGAGAAGGGTATAAATAGCATTTTTAATATCATTAATGTTAGTAAGTTCTAATTTATTAGTATTTTTCACATAAGATAGTTCATAATCAAAAGTATAATCATTTGTACTTTCATGATTATTTTCTTTTAATTTAAATACTTCATAATAATAAAATATATCATCTTTTTTAAAATTAACTACTGTTACTATAATAATTAGAATTATTCCTAACATTAATTTTTTCATATTTGCCTCCTTTTTATCTAATTTCATTTTATCAAATTGGCTGAATAAAGTCCATAACTTTTTAAAGAAAAAAGAAGTAAATTTATTTTACTTCCATATTATTTACTTTTTTTGTTAAACGAGATTTTTCTCTGTTAACTTTATTTTCATGAACAAGTCCTTTTACTTTAGCATTATCTAAACTTTTAATAGCATTTTTTAAACAAGTACATGCTTTTTCTTTATCACCTGAAATAATTGCTTTTTCTGTATTTTTAATAGCATTTTTTACAGTTGAATTAACATGACGATTAGCCTCGGTTACTTTTTTAGTTTGCTTTACTTTTTTAATAGCATTTTTCATATTAGGCATAGTAAATTCATCTCCTTCCAAAACTAATACTAATTTTATCAAAAAAAATAAATAAATGCAAATATTTTTTCTTATTTTTGTAAAAAATATATATAAGGAGGTATTTTTATGGATAATAATGGTGAATCACTACTTAGAACTGATTTAGCTATTGAGTCTATTGAGAGTATTAAGGATGATAGTCTAACTAGTTCGGTAGAGGAAAAGGATGGTATTAAAGTTACTACAGTAGTGGTTTCTAAGGATATGGAAAAATTGATAGAAAAGAAAAATGGTACTTATATTACTGTTGAATATGATGATATTACTGATTTTCATAATAGGAAGAATTTAGGTAATGTTTTAACTAGAGAATTAAATAAATTATTTGTTAAGGTGAAAATAAAAGATAATTATGAGTGTTTAATAATTGGTTTGGGTAATGTTTATTCTACCGCGGATGCTTTGGGACCACTTACAATAAATAATATTTTAGTAACGAGGCATTTATTCACGTTAGATTTTGATGTGAAGCAGGGGATGCGTAGTGTTTCTGCAATAAGTCCAGGTGTAATGGGGCAAACGGGAATTGAAACAAGCGAAATTATTCAAAACTTAGTTAATACTGTTAAACCTGATTTTATTTTAGTTATTGATTCTTTAAAGGCTTCTTCTGTTTCTAGGGTTAATAAGACTATACAGATTACAGATACGGGGATAGCCCCAGGAAGTGGGGTGGGGAATAAGAGAAAGGAAATAAGTTCTAGTATTTTTAAAATACCTGTAATTGCGATAGGGATACCAACGGTTGTTGATGCCTCGACGATTGTAAATGATACTATTAATATGTTATATAAACATGTATCTTATATTAAGAATAATGAGAGTGTTAATAAGCTTATTTATCGGCATTTTAATAATTATGATAAGAGGTTAGAAAAAACAAATGATTTATCTAAGAGGGAAAAGGAAAACTTACTAGGTATGGTGGGTAGTCTTGATAATGAAGAGAAGATGGAGTTACTAAAAGAGGTTTTGGATCAGACAAATTATAATTTAATTGTAACTCCTAAGGAGATAGATTTTTTAGTAGAAAAATTAAGTAAGTTACTTGCTAATTCGATAAATCGGGCATTGCATAGGGAGATAAAAGAGGATTCGATTTTTTTATAAAAATTAACAAAATTTAAAAAAATGAATAAATTATATTGAAATAATATAATTTTTTTGATAGAATATTTTATGTAGTTTGTTTTTTGGACTCATAGCCAAGTGGTAAGGCGTGGGACTGCAACTCCCTGATCGTTGGTTCAAATCCGACTGGGTCCTCCATTGATAATTATCTTAATATTTTTGAAGTTAAGTTTAATATATAAATATCAATTTTTTCTTTTCAAGCGGTAAAGTACGAGTCGCAACATATAACGAAAATGACAAAAACAATAACCAACTGAGTAAACCTAACCATACTGGTGTAAATGCGAACGGAGCGACAAATAATGTAAAAAAAGGACCATAATGATTGTGATCGAAATATTCTGCAGGATATTCTGCATACAAAGACAAACGTGAAAGAGCATGCCAAAATGTTTGCCGGAAAATCATAAAATTATTGTATGAATGATGGAAATATTTCATCACCCATGCTATCACCGCCAACAACATCCACAATCCGAAAACTGTCCGGTAATCACTAAAAAAAGGCTTACGAATAAATATATTGAACTTTCTGATCAAATTTTGCATAATAAATTCGGGAATTGGAATATAGAATTTGCCACAAATATAAATATATATACACATATTTCTGAATGATACGTTAAAAAAAAGAGAAATAAAAATCTTTCAGGATGCTACAAGTGTTCTACCCCTATAAACTTAGAACTCAACAAATATGTTAGAACATTTATCGAAAGCTCGTTTTATAAAAGAAATAGCTGATTTTACTCACGGCTCAGAATGGATATACAGAGGTATAAATCCTGCCGTCATTGTTTTCCACGACTCGGTTCATCTATACGAAAAAGGTATTCGGGACGTTTACGATCCTTTAAAAAAACTATTTCCTCAAGTTAATTTCTATCAAGTATTGATCAACCGAGACCCTCAAATAGCACAAATATACGATATTCAAACATCTCCGACAACCATGTTCATCCCCCTAACCGGGAAACCGCTCTTTATCCCGGGATTCTTGACTCCGGAAGAAGCTAAAGAAAAAACAGAGTTTTTAATTGAAGGTAGAACAAAACAAATAATAAAAAATGACTGCATCTGACAAACTCGATACTACCGAACGAAGGGAACTCAACAATTCAGAGTTCGGCCTTCCGCAACAACGAGCTTTCCCTATGCCCGATGCTGCTCACGTAAGAGCAGCTGAAGCTTATTTTAGATATGCTCCCGACACAGAAAAAGCGGAACTTGCACGAAATATTTTACTTAAAGCCGAACAATTCGGAGTAACAATTAATAGCCCGATAATTTTAGAATGGGCAAAAAAATAAAAGTTTTGTCAAAAAGAAACCAAGGGATTTACCAAACAAAATATTCCGGAAATTATCATTAGTTTCCAGGACATATACTTTTTTCTATAATTTTCTTTTCTCATTCAACCAATATCGTATTCGTTCTTTTAATATCGCTGAAAAAATAGGCTTGCTGATATAATCATCACATCCGGCTTCGAGAATCCGGTTTCTGTCCTGATCAAAAGCAAAAGCCGTAACTGCAATTATCGGAGTCTTTACTCCTTTATCGCGCAATCTAAATGTAGCTTCTATACCATCCATTTCCGGCATACGTATATCCATAAGAATTACATCCGGATTATATACCTCTTCAAGTTTTATCACCTCAATTCCACTTGTAGCTCGGATAATCTCATATTCTTTCTTCAAAATAACGGAAATCAATAAAAAATTACTATCCGTATCTTCTGCAACCAAAATTAAAGGTTTTCTATTTTCTTTCTGTAACACTCCTTCCGACAGAGCATGTTTCGATTCTTCACACATATCACCAGAAATAAAATTTTCATTCAGCGGATAAGTAAACCAAAATCGAGAACCGATTCCCGGATTCGACTCTACCCCTATTCTTCCGCCCATTTGCTCGACCAAACTTTTACAGATAGAAAGACCGAGTCCCGTCCCATGAACAAAATTATCAAGTTTTATAAAACGATCAAAAATAGTACCGAGTTTATCAGGTTCGATTCCAACTCCCGTATCACTGACATAAAATTCCAATTCTTTATCATGCACCCTATAGCCCACACGTATAAACCCTTTTTTGGTAAATTTGATCGCATTATTCACAAAGTTAGTAATAATCTGATTTATACGATTTTTATCTCCGGGAATTATAGGATCGACAGACGGTTTTT
>CAJKHY010000022.1 GCA_905199855.1 uncultured Clostridium sp. | reverse complement strand
AAAAATCCTTTCTTAGTTATATATTTCTATATTACCATAGAAAGGATTTATCTTTACACAAAATTATTTACATACTCATGAATTTATTAGTTTTATTTTATATATCTTTTAAACTACAACAGCATAGCAAAAAAATATAATAATAATTATTTTCTTAAATCTTCTATTTTTTTTAATACTTCTTTATATTTTAATTCATTAATATTATTTTGTGGGTTATAATATTTTCTGTTTCTAATATTTTCTGGTAAGTATTCTTGTTTAACAAAATGATTTGGATAATCATGAGGATATTTATAATTAGGTGAGGTTGTTTTAATGTGTTCAGGAACATTGCCACAGTGAGCACTAGTAACATCATTTAAGGCATTATTGATGGCTAAAACTGCACTATTGGACTTTGGAGATAGAGCCATTTCAATAACAATGCTAGCAAGTGGTATGCTTGCTTCGGGTAATCCTAATCTAAGTACAGCATTTATTACAGCATCTAATTTAGGACCAATACTAGGATTAGCTAGTCCTATATCTTCATAAGCAATAACAGATAATCTTCTTATGATAATATCTAAATCTCCAGCATTAATAAGTCTTGCTAGGTAATGTAAACTAGCATTAACATCACTACCACGAATTGATTTTTGCAAGGCACTTATTACATCATAATAGCCATCTTCATTTTTATCATGGAATATATTAGGTTTATTACATATATTTTTTAGTAAATTAATATCTATATTTTTATCACTTGAGGCATAATATGCTACTTCTATTAAGTTATAAGCAAATCTTAAATCACTAGAAGATACTTTAATAATATAATCTATTGCTTCATCATTTAGAGTAAGTCCTTCTAAAATATTTTTATCTATTAATCTTTTTATTCCTTTTTTTATATCGTTATCACTTAATTCTTTTAATTCATATAACTGACATCTGCTTCTAATAGCAGGATTAATAGCATGATAAGGGTTAGATGTAGTCATACCTATTAAGGTAATTAAACCACTTTCTAAGAATGGTAATAATAAGTCTTGTTTATCTTTATTTAATCTATGTATTTCATCCATAATTAGGATTAAACCATGATTCATTTTGGCTTCTTCTACGGCTATGTCAAAGTCTTTTTTATTATTAATCACAGCATTTAATACTTTATATCTAAGTCCTAATTCATTTACGATCATTAAAGCAATCGTGGTTTTACCAATACCAGGTTTACCATATAAAATCATAGAAAATAATTTTTTGTTTTTAATTAAATTATATAATACTTTATCTTTTCCTATTAAATGTTCTTGGCCTATTACTTCTTCTAGGGTGTTAGGTCTTAGTTTCATTGCTAATAAATCATTCATAAAAATACTTCCCATCTATAAATAATTTTACCATAAATATAAAAATTGTGCTATAATTATTTTAAGGTATGTGATAATATGATAGACATAGATAAGTTAGAAATAAATGATTATTATAAGAATAGGCTTTCTCATTTTCAAAATTATTTGATGATGGTAAAAAAGTTTGATGTTAATTCTAATGATTCATATATGTATGATATTATTAAGTATTTTAAGTACTTAGATAAATTAAATATTCGTGATTTATATAATATTGATACTATTAATAATTATCTTACTTTTTTAAGTAAGAGTAATATTAATACTAGTAGTATTTTAAGATGTATTACTTCTATTAAGTGTTTATGTAAGTTAGATATTAAGGAGAATGGTGGGAAGGATATTACTTCTTTAATTGAGACTCCTAAAAAGGGATTACATTTACCTAGTGTTTTGACTATTGAAGAGGTGGATAATTTACTTAATATTGACTTTCGTAGTGCTTATGATTATCGAACTAAGGCAATGCTAGAACTTATGTATGCTACTGGACTTAGAGTTAGTGAACTTGTTAATTTGGAATTAAATGATGTTGATACCGAACTTGAAGTGGTTAGGTGTACTGGTAAGGGAAATAAAGAGCGGATAGTTCCTATTGGTGATGTTGCTAGTAAATGGGTTAGGATATATAGAGATAATTATAGACCTAGTTTAATTAAGAATAAAGGTAATAAGAATAATTATTTATTTTTAAATAATCATGGGAAGGTTATTAGTAGAAGTGGTTTTTTTAAGATATTAAGAGATATCGCTTATAAAAAAGGAATTAATAAAACAATATCTCCACATACTTTAAGGCATTCCTTTGCTTCACATATGCTTAATAATGGAGCAGATTTGAGAAGTATTCAAGAGATGTTAGGACATGCTGATATATCTACGACAGGGATATATTTACATATTAATAATGAGAATTTAAAGAAAGATTACTTGGAGCATCATCCAAGAAGTTAGGAGGATAAAATGATTAGAAAAGAGATATTTAGAGAATATGATATCAGAGGAATATATGATACTGAATTAAATGAGGATACTGCTTATTTGATAGGTAAGGCCTATGGTACTGTTTTACAAAGAGAATATGATAAAAAGAAATGTATTGTTGGTTATGATAATAGGTTATCTTCAATGAGTTTATATGAATCTTTGGTAAAGGGAATATTAGAAACAGGTGTAGATGTTGTTAGTATTGGTCTTACTACTACACCAATGTATTATTTTGCATGGGATTACTTAAATATTAAATGTGGTGTGATGATTACGGCTTCACATAATCCTAAGGAATATAATGGTTTTAAATTTAGTTATAATGGTCTTCATAATGCTTTTGGTAAGTCTGTATATAACTTATATGATGTTATTCAAAATAATGATTTTATGAAGGGTGAAGGAAAATTAACTAAAGAGGTTATTAAGGAAGAATATATTAATTTACTCCTTAAAAATATTAAGTTAGGCGATAGAAGTTTAAAAGTAGTTTTTGACTGTGGTAATGGAACAACTAGTATTGTAGCTAGGGATGTATTATCTAAATTAAATGTTGATCTTGTTAATTTGTATGATGTATCAAATGGTGAATTTCCTAATCATCATCCTGATCCTTGCGTTGAAGAGAATTTAGTTGAATTAAAGCGTACGGTAGTTAACACCAAAGCAGATGTAGGAGTAGCGTATGATGGCGATGGTGATAGAGTAGGGGTAGTGGATGAAAAGGGTAATTATATACCTACTGACTTATTTATGATTATTGTATGGAGAGATATTTATAATAAAATAGAGGATAAAAGAGGCTTACTTGATGTTAAGTGTTCTAAAGCTCTTGAAGACGAAATGATAAAACTTGGTATTAAACCAATAATATATAGAACAGGAAATTCTTATACTAAAGAAAAAATGGTCAGTGCGAGACTACCATTTGGGGGAGAATTATCTGGTCATGTTTATTTTCAAGATAAATTTCCAGGATATGATGATGGAATATATGCAAGTTTAAGAATTATTGAAATATTATCTCATACTAATAAACCTTTATCAAGTTTATTAGATGGTATTAATAAGTATTATAACACTCCTGAAATTAAAATAGAAGTTAGAGATAATGTTAAATTTAAAATAATTGATGAAATAAAACAATATGCTATATCTAACAAATTAAATTTTTTAGACATTGATGGAGTAAAGATATTATATGAAGATGGTTTTGCTTTGGTTAGAGCCTCAAATACTGGGCCAAATATTACATTAAGGTTTGAATCAAAAAACAAAGATAAATTAGAAGAAATTAAAGAATATTATGTTAATTTAGTAAATAAATATATAAAAGAAGAAGATTAATAGCCATATATTAATCTTTCTTTTTAAAACTATCACAAATTGTTTCATTTTTAGATGCATATTCATTATTGCAGTTACATGATACTTTAATTGAATCCAAAGAGCAACAACAATCACAGTTATGGACACATGAAAAGACATCACATTTTATTTGTTCATTCTTATTCATAATATTACCTCCAAATATATTATTTACTAATATTTATAAAATATACGAATAATTATTTAAAATAGAAGTCAACATAATATATATTATAGTAATATAAGTTTTTGAAAAAAATAGTTTATTTTTTTCATAATCATATCATATTTATTTATATATAATATTATTATCTATCTTATATTATATATAATAATATAAATAAATATATTCAGATTAAATTAGATTAAATTAGATTAAATTAGATTAAATTTAATTTATTTTATTTAGAATTTTTAATTTAATTACTTTAATTTCTATCTAACTAAGATAATTATTAATAATTAAACTACTAATAGAAAATAAAAAAGTTTAGGTTGCATACATTATCTTAATAATTATTTAACTAAACTTTTGATTAGATATTTTATATTTTACTATTTTATTATTGATTGGTATTTGAATAGTATCTATTAAGGACGTAAAATCATTATAATTTATTACTTATTTTTTATTCTCATATAATTTGTTATAAATAATTATTTTACCCTTTAAAATACTTATGTATCCCCTTCTCTACTACATTCACTTTATTTTACCATACGTTTCTAGCTTGAATTTCAGCAATTTTATCAAATACTTCCCCTGCATTATGTTCAGTAATTTCGTCGTATCCTAATTCCTTTAAAGCTTGTACCTTAGCAGTATTTAATTCTTGTGTTCGGCTTAATTTTTCAACATTCTTTTGTTCTATTTCTGCTTCCCATCTTTTATGAGATTCCATTAATTTACTTCTTGATGCTCCTCCATTATTATATAATGTCATGGCAGAATACATAATACTTTCAAAAATAAATTGTCTTTCTTCTTCAAAATCATAAACATTTGGTTTAACAAAACCACTTGCTTTGGTAACGTAGGCTAACATATATCTTAATTCTTTGGTATTACTCATTGACTGTAAAAAACGATATACATAAGTTAATGTTATATATGTTTGTTTTGTCTTGTCTTCATTTAACATTTCTTTTAATAGAAAAACAATATCACTTAATATTTCTTGTTCTTCTTTTTTAAAACTTTCTATGCCACTTAATAGTTCATCTTTAGGTTTATTGTACTTTTTATTACTTAAACGAGCATCAATTTTATCTAAATAACTACGATCTGTTTTAATATCTGCGATTTCTTCCATAGTCCTAACATCTAATAATTTAAATAATTTACTCCTTTTCTCTTTTGGTAATTTATCAAGATTATCTCCATCTAAGTAATTGTATACCATTTGTCTGGATACTCCTAAGTATTTAGCAAAATCTACTTTTGATACATTTGCCTTCTCTAATATTTCTTTTATTTTTTCTACTGTACTCATAATTATGTTCCTCCTAATTTATTATAAATAATTCTCACTAAAACAATTATAACAAATGATTATCATTTTGTCCATATGATTACTTATTTTTTTATGAATTGACAATTAAAATAAATACCAAAGTTTTTTATGATTTTTTCTTACTTCTTTGATAATTCCACCGCCAAGGCATTCATCATCATTATAAATTACACAGATTTGTCCTGGTGTAACAGCTTTTGTTTTATCATAATAAACAGTGATGACACCATTTACATCTTCTATTTTACAGTAAATATCGTTTTGACGATATCTAAATTTACAATTTCCTGTATTTGGCAATTTATCTGTCAAGTAATTGAAATCTTCAATAACAGCTTCGGTAGAATATAAATATTCATTATCTTCACCAAAAGCAACATATAATATATTTTTTTCTATATCCTTACCTACTACAAATAGTTTATCATCATTTCCACCTAGATTTAGTCCTTTTCTTTGTCCTATGGTGTAATACATTAAGCCTATATGTTTACCTAAAACTTCATTATTTTCAATGTTAACTATATTACCTTCTTTATTAGGTAAATAGTTTTCTAAGAACTTAGTAAAGTTTCTTTCTCCTATAAAACATATTCCAGTTGAATCTTTCTTTTTAGCGGTTATTAAATCATATTTTGAGGCTATTTCTCTTACTTTAGGCTTTTCTATATCACCAAGTGGAAATAATACATCTTTGAAGTTTTCTTTTTTTACCATCGATAAAAAATAACTTTGATCTTTATTTTTGTCATCTGCTTTATATAGTTTACCATCTATTATTTTAGCATAGTGGCCTGTAGCTATGTAATCGGCCCCAAGTTTTTTCGCTTCTTTTTGAAACATGTCAAATTTTATGTATCTATTACACATGACGTCAGGATTTGGAGTACGACATGCTTTTAATTCTTCTAAAAAATAAGTAAATACATAATCCCAATATTCTTTGACAAAGTCAATTCGATGTAAAGGAATATCAAGCTTTTGACATACTGCTAAAGCATCATTGTAATCTTTTTCTTGAGGGCAAATATCATCATTTAAATTAGGATTGCCTATTACATCATTATTAATCATACTATCCCAATTTCTCATAAAAAGCCCAATGACATTATAACCTTGTTCTTTTAATATAATTGCAGTCACAGAGCTATCTACTCCCCCACTCATACCAAGTACTACTGTTTTCATTTTATCACCAAATTTCTAATCTAATTATATCATTAAATTTTATTATTTAAAACATCTTTTAATATTTTATAAACACCATTGTTATTATTTGTCTCTGTCTTAATTTTAGCATGTTTTTTTACTGAATCGATCGAGTTACCCATAGCCACGCTGAAATTTACTTTTTCAAACATTGATATATCATTATAACTATCTCCAATAGCCATAGAAGAGTTTAAATCTATTTTTAAATATTCGCATAGTTTAGAAATAGCATATCCTTTGCTGACATTTTTATTGACAAGATCAAAGAAAGAATATTTATCTATTTTAAAGTTTTTATCTAATAAGTGTTTAGAACAATTAACTATTTTTATATCACTAAATTTAAGTAATTCTTCTTTTACTTTTAACATTTTATGATAGTCTTTATCTAATATAATAGATTGCACTATTATATTATCATTTAAAAATTCTTTAAAATCTACAATTAATCTTTTTTTCTTAGTTATTTCTTTATTTGTATATTGCAAATTTTCAGTGTTGAAATTAATAATGGTATCATACTTAGAAGATATATCTAATAGTCTTTGACAGGTGCTTGCTTGGATTAATTCTTCATTTATTACTATGTTATCTTTATAATTATAAATATCTGCTCCGTTAGAAGAAATAATATAATCACTAGCGTGACATTTTAAACTAATATTTTTAGTAAAGTTTCTATTTCTTCCAGAACATATAACTATTATAATTCCTTTTTTTGTCAATTTTTTAATAATATATCTAGTTTTTAAGGAAATTCTTTTTTTATCACTTCTAATAGTCCCATCAATATCTATAAATATAATTTTAATTTTCATTATATCACCTGTATAATTATTATACAAAATTATTTTATTTATAACAAGTATCTTATTTGTTTTTACTATGCTTTATCATTAATGGTTTAATTTAAAAAGCGATATTTTAATATTTTACTTTAGAAAAGTAAAAAAAATGATAAAATACTATTGATTAAGTATTAAAAATATGATATTATTATTAAGCAAGCGGGCCCTTAGCTCAGTTGGTTAGAGCAATCGGCTCATAACCGATCGGTCGTAGGTTCGAGTCCTACAGGGCCCACCACTTGTATTTTATTATATATGCGGGTGTGGCGGAATTGGCAGACGCACTAGACTTAGGATCTAGCGGTTTATCCGTGGGGGTTCAAGTCCCTTCACCCGCACCATTGACGAATCTGTTCGAACTATTTGAACTTAATATAAATAAAAAAAAGAACTTGTCAAAAGTTCTTTTTATGCTATTATTAGTATGTAAGCAAGAGAACTTGCATATAATAAAAGGGAAATACTTAACTTTGCGACGTTGAGTATTTACCTAAATAATTAGTTCAGTACTTAATCTATTGCAGATTGAGTATTATTTTTTTATACATAGAATTATTAATTTCATTAGTTTGAGATTTAATTTCATTTCCGCATTAAATTCTTCTATGATGCTTTTGGCTCTTTCGTATCCTTTTTTATGAATGGTATTCTTGAATATAATAATTTTAATGCCACTAATGGTTCATCTAAAGTAATATTGTTATTATCAGTATATTTTCTTAAATGGTTATCATAAATAACTTTTATTTTAAATAAATTATGTCAAGTTAGACACAACTAAAAGTAGGCCATAAATAAAAAAGAGTTTATACTCTTTTCTCATAAACACTAACTTGTTTTTTATCTTTACCCTTACGTTCAAACTTAACATATCCATCCATAACAGAATATAATGTATCGTCTTTACCTCTTCTTACATTGTTTCCAGGATGAATCTTAGTTCCTCTTTGACGATATATTATACTACCACCAGTAATATATTCACCATCACTAGCTTTAGCTCCTAAACGTTTTGATTCAGAGTCTCTACCGTTACTAGTGGAACTTTGTCCTTTTTTGTGGGCAAATAATTGTATATCAAAATAAATGAATTTATTTATCATAGTTCCCTCCTATATAAAATTTTAATGTTTTTAGAGTACTTTTCTTCTATTTGTGATAAGGATTTAATCATATTATTAAGTAATTTAGTATTAATTTTAGTTGCTTTTATAACCTCTATTTTAAATTCATTATCATTCATAGTTATTTTAATAGTATTATCTTCTAATGCACTGATATTATTTATGGTACATAGTGTTAGAGCACTTACAGATGCACATACTATATCTTTACCATAAATATCATAATTAGCATGACCTTTTATTAAGATACTTTCTAATACTCCTTTTTTTTCAGTAATTAATACTTTTATCATTTTAATACCTATTTAGAAATATTTTTTATTTCTACTTTAGTGTATGGTTGACGATGTCCTTGTTTTTTACGATTACTTCTTTTCTTTTGTTTGTATTTGAAAATAGTAATTTTTTTCTTTTTGCCATGTTTTAAAACAACACCTTCAACACTAGCACCTTCAACAAATGGGTTTCCTACTACATCATCTACTAAAAGTACTTTATCAAAAATAACTTTTTTATTAGGTTCAACATCTAATTTTTCAACATAGATAATATCTCCAACAGAAACATATTGTTGCTTGCCACCTGTTTCAATAATAGCTTTCATATTTTACCTCCTTAATTTTATTTAATAAGACTCGCTGTAAAGGTGGAAATAATTCACTTATACCTCTTCCATGCGGTTGAAAAAACAACTTTGAGGTCCTACAAACATTAATGATTTTAGCATATTTTACTGTTTTTGTCAAATAAATTAGATAAAAAAGTACTTTCTTTTATTAACTTTCCCTTATTTTCAATAATATGTGTATATTCTTTTTTAAAATAATCTTCATTGTTAACTAATAATAGTTTATTATATTTTAATTTATATAAATATCTTTCTAATAAAAATTTATTGAAATAATATCCTATATTTTTATAATATAGATAGATATTTTTAAGAAGTAATGTAATTAAGATGATATAACTATAATTAAATCTATTTAAATTAAGTAAGATAATTATTAGAGTTATAAGTGAGATATAGACACTTAAGTAACATGATTTTTTATAACAGAAAAATTTATTTAAAAAAATATTTAATATTTTAGATCCGTCAAGTGGTATGATAGGTAAAATATTAAATATAAACATATTTATGTTATACATTTTATATATATCAAAAGTACTTTCTTTTATCATATTATTTTTATATAAGAATATTATTAGTAAATAATATAATATTTGAAATATAAATCCAAATATAGAGATGAGAAAGCTTTTTGTTAGTTTTTCATTTTCTAAGGTATTTGTTTTTATTATTCCTCCAAAAGGATATATAATTATTTTTTCTATTTTATTTTTGAAAAGTAACATTATGCTAGTATGCCCAAATTCATGAAATAAGATAATGCTAGTTAGTATTAATAATACTTTAAAATAACCTGTTAAAATGAAACTTAGAGCTATTAATAGGTAACTATAATGAAATTCTATTTTATTTAAGATATTCTTCATAATTTAAAAATACTCCATTTTGTGAATATGTTAAGTAAAAATAGTCTCCTTTAGTATTTCCAAGTAAGGTATGAGCTTCAACGTAGTCATAGAGTTTAACACTTTCATTTTCTATATTAGAATACCATATATCAATACCATTCATTCCTTGTATAATAATAGTATTTCCATAACCTTCCTTTTCTCCTATAAATACTACTATTCCACTTTCTAAAATGGGTACTAAGTAATTATCATCAACACTTAATTTTACTCCATCTAAATATTTAGACTCTTCTTTATATTTTAGATTTTCATTAAACACTAATTTTGTTTTATTAAGTGATGGCTCAATAGGTAATACTCCTCCTAAATATTTATCATAAAAGTTTTTAATACCTGTAAAAGATATATTATTATTATAAATATTTTTATATATTGCCTCTTTATAATGAGTATTACTTTTTATTAGTATGGAACATATTAAAAATAATATAATTGTTATTAAGATACGGTATGTAAGATTTTTTATGTATTTTATACTTTTTTGATTTTTTTCTACTTTTTTGTTTAAACATTTATAATTAAAAATATCCATAATATCACCTAGTAAATATTATGAATATTAAGTTATTTTTATGTTATTTTACTATTTTTAAATCAAGCTTATTTAATATAAATGTGAGTAGTATACTATATATTATACTCATAATAATTGAGCATATTAGGATATGTAATAATACATTGATACTTACATTGAAATAATTGACTATTATTAATATTAGGTATGTTAGAATATAATAAACAAATACATTTATAAGGCTAATTAATGTATTATATAAGATATTATTTGGTAGTTTAGAATTTAGTAAGATAACATTTAGTCCTAATATGATAAATACAAAAACATTTAATAATAAAGTATTAGTATATACTATGTCAAAGAATAATCCTATTAAACTTATTAATAGTATATACTTTTTTTTGTTATTAAAATAACTTGCTATACATGATAAGGCAATAACGGTATAAACGGTATTAAATAAAGAGATATGGAAGGACATTGAAGTAAAATAATTACTCATAATACCATCTAAGAAAAATGATAATAGTAATATTATTAAATAAATAATCATTGGTTATTACTATCCTTTCTTTTTAAAATAGTAACATAATTTAAGTCATTGAAATCTGCACTAGGTGTTACTTTAATTATTTTTGATAAATCATATTCATCTGTTGATATTGATTTAACTGTTCCAATTAATATTCCACTTGGGAATATTCCTCCCAATCCACTTGTATAAATTCTATCCCCAATACTTACATTATCAGTATTACTAATACCTTCTACCAATATAACATTTTCTTTTGAATCATATCCATATATTAAACCATATAAATTTTTGGTTTCACCATTTATTATAACAGATATTTTGCTACTTGTATCACTAGTGGTTATTAATTTAACAGTTGATGTAAAATTGGTGGTGCTTATGATTTTTCCAATTAATCCTTTGCTATTAATAACTATCATATCATTTTTTACTCCATTATAACTACCTTTATCTAAGGTAATACTATTAAACCAAAATCCTATATTTCTTCCTGTAACAGTAGCATTTAAGTATTCATAATCAGTTAGGGTATATTCTATTTTAAGTTCGTCTTTTAAGGCTTTAAGTTGTCTTTTCAATTCGATATTCTCAGTATTAATAGCTTCCATTTTCTCTAAGTTGCTTTTTAATATTTCATTTTCTTTTTTTACTTTTCTTAAATTAGTAAAATCATTAACTAAATTTTTTGTATAGTTTATGGGAGTCATTAAAAATTTTTCAGTATAGTTAAATGTATCTTTTATTATTTTTTCAAAAGTATTAAGTTCTTTTTTATTTTTTAATGTATAAGAAAAGAATGCTAAAAATAAAATTAATGCTAATATTATTAATAAGATAATGTATCTTCCTTCAATTCTTTTCTTATTTTTCTTCATATTAATCACCTATAACATTATTATATATTAAAAACTATTCATTTTAAAGTATTATTTATATTATTTCTTATTTTTTAATATTTATTTATTTTAATAGTTTATTTTCATAAAAACTAAAATAATTATTATCTCCTACAATAATGTGATCTAATAATTTTATTTCATGAATAAGGGCTATTTCATGTATTTTTCTTGTTAATGATATATCTTCTTGAGATGGTGTAACATTGCCTGATGGGTGGTTGTGCACACATACTATAGATGCTGATGATAATATATATGCTTCTTTAAATATTTCTCTAGGATGGACGATGCTTTTATTTAAAGTACCCACAAAAAGCTTTTTATTTTCTATTACATTATTTTTGTTATCTAAATATAATACATAAAATTCTTCTTGTTTTTTATCTTTTAATAATTTATTAAAGTAAGAAATAATATCTATGGGATTTTTAATATTATATCTTTTTAAATTATTATTAGAGTTATATATTCTTCTACCTAATTCAATTGATGCAAGTAAAGTTATCGCTTTGACTCGCCCTACTCCTTTAATATTGGTTAAATTATTTATTTTCATGTCTTTTAATTTTGTTATATCTTTAATACTAGATAGTATTTCTAAACTAACAACATTAACAGGTATATTTTTAGTTCCAGTTTTTAAAATAATAGATAATAATTCTTCATTAGATAAACTTTCTACACCATATTTAATAAATCTTTCTCTTGGTAATTCGTTTTTAGGTAAATCTTTAAATTTAATATTGTTCATGTTATCACTTCTTTCTTATCTTGTGTATTAATTATAATACGAACAAAGTTACTTGTCAAGGCAAAATACAACAAATGTATGTTTTTTTATAATATAAAAAAAACTAGTTAAACTAGTTATATTTCTTGAATAATAGATATAATCATAGGATTACACTCAGTTTCTTTATATAAGAATTTGCTTAATTCTTCACGAATTAAATTTTTTAATTTAACGTAATCAATATAATGAAATCTAGTATTAGTGATGACTAAATCACTAACTAATTTAGACATATCTCTAATTAAAGCTGTATTATCTTTAACATAAATAAATCCTCTTGTTAATATTTCAGGACCCGCTAAAATCTTTTTATTTACTTTATTTAAGGTAACAGATACGATGACAATACCATTATCTTTAAGTAATTCTCTATCTTTTAAGACAATTTCGCCTATATCATCAGGCATATCTCCATCGATTAGGATAGGTTCACAGTTGATATGGTCAAACTTATTATCTAATTTGCCATCTGTAATAGATACGACATCACCATTTTGTTTTAATAGGATGTTTTCTTTTGGTATGCCTAATTTGTATGCAAGTTCTCCATTGTCAACTTGGAAACGATATTCTCCTTTAATTGGGAAATAGTATTTTGGTTTCATTAGGTTTAACATTAGCATTAAATCTTCTTGAGAAGCATGAAGTGATAGGTTATTTTTAGGAGATAATGTTATGACATTAGAACCAGTTTTAGAAATATTGTCTAGCATTTCATAATATATTTTTTCTTTGCCTACATAAACTGGTATAGCTATAAACATTGTATCTGTTTCTTTTAATTTGATAAATTTATCATAACCATTTACAATTTTAACGATATTAGAATATGGTTTTTCTTTTTCGTTAGATACTAAGATAATAACATTATTATCATTAATATTGCTTAAATCTCCTATGATGTCTTTACTTACATTTAAATAGTTATTAGCAATAGCATCGTTAATTATATTTTGTAATTTTTTACCCATTATTACTACTTTTCTTTTTGTCTTTGATACTTCATTGAATAATTCTTGTATTCTATATAGATGGGATGATAAAGTATTAAATATAATTCTACCTTCACAATTGCTTAATGCTTCTTTGATTAAACTACTTATTCTATGATTTGGGGAAGTGAAACCAGGTCTACTTGCAAACATAGACTCACTAAGTAAGCAAAGAACACCTTGTTTTCCAATATAAGCGAGTTTCCCAACATCGGTTTGATAAACATCTGTCATCATTGAATCAAATACAAAATCACTAGCATAGAATATTACACCATCATCAGTATAAATAGCATAGCCTAGGTTATCTGGAATAGAATGGCTTAGACTAACTGGAAATATGTTGATACCTCCTACTGTGAGAGTTTTATGTGGTTTGATTTCGATTAAGTTATCTGTTGGAATATGACTTTCTTCAAAATTCTTTCTTACGATATCTAAAGTGAATTTCGCAGCATATATGTTAACTCCTTCTAAACTTGGAATAATGTCTTCTAATGCACCAATGTTTTCATCATGACCATGTGTTAAAAAAATCCCCTTTATTCTATTAATATTTTCTTTTAAATAATCAGTGTTAGGAATAACATAATCGACTCCTAAAGCTCCTGAATCCATGTGTTTAAGTCCGGCATCGAAGATAAAAATAATTTTATTTATTTCAATTACAAACATATTTTTACCACTTTCATTTAAACCACCAAGACTAAACATTTTAATTTTACTCATTTTTCTCCTTTCATAAATTAATAAAGTATAAAGACATTATAAATTATACCATATAAAATAAAAAAAGACAAGTAAGTCTTTTATATAAGTTTGCTACACTTTTATAGTTCTTTGGAGATATTTTGGAAGGAAATTAATGCGATAACATTATATTATTTTGTTTAATATTTTTTAAACTTAGTGAAAAAAAAGGCTATATTTTGTATCTGACTTAAAAGCAATCATTATTAATATTTGCTTTTATTTTTTCATCAATGTTACGATTCTCTTTTCTTTTTCTTGCTTTAATTTCTGCAATAATTTTATCACTTTCTTTAATAAACTCTAATAAAAATAAAACCTCATTCACTTAATAATTCTTTTAAACCAACAATATTGATACCTTTCTTTTTAATGAAATCAGTAATAGTATTTAATTCTTCTAACATATTCTTATTTAATTCAAATAAAATTATATCTCCTGAGTTAATATCATTTTTAATATTACTATAAAAGTTATTATTAATTATCTTATTAGGATATATTGTATGCATTTTGCTTTTGCTACAAATGTTTAAAGTATCTGAAAACATTTCTTTGGTTAAACAATAACTAGAAGTATTTTTTGTATTTCTATTAATAATATTGTTACCTAATATAATTAAATCTTTTTGGTAAGTACCACTACTACCATAGTTATATATTTCACTATGAGTCAATTTATATAATTTAGATATGTTATTATTTAGATAATCGGTTGTCATAAATAAATTAATTGTTATATTTTTATTCTTAGCAATATCAATTAAATCCTCTAGGTATTTATCCTCTTTGATAATAAATAGTAAAGAA
>CAJKHY010000021.1 GCA_905199855.1 uncultured Clostridium sp. | reverse complement strand
AGATCATTTACTAGATTTAAAGCTAGAATAATGATATGCAAAGGACTTATTACTCCAAAACGAAAAGAAGTTGAAAATTTAATATTTTCAACCTCCTAAAATAGTTACATTATCATAGTGAATTTTTATTCACCCACACTATTTGACAAAGAACCTTCATTTTATCTTCAAAATCAGCAACAGACTTATCTAAACTATCATTCATAACTTCAACTTTTTGTTCGTAGTATCTTGGTGTTAGTATATACTCAAATATTATTTAATAAATATCTAAAAAACTATAACGCATTAACACACACAATAAATTATTTAACATTTTGAATAGTATCTTTAATAATATTAATAGAATTTTGCAACTTATATGTTTCATTTTCATTCAAAGTAACAAAAACTTTCTCTTTTATTCCATTTTCATTAATAACACAAGGCAAACTAATATAAACATCATTTGTACTATCATAAGTAGACACTGTAATTATACTATTTTCATTGTTTAAAATAGCATTAGTAATTCTAGTTAAACACATTCCAATACCATAACAAGTATTACCTTTTTTATTAATAATATCATAAGCAGCATTTCTAACACTATTCTCTATCTCATTCATTTGACTCTTACTAAGAAAATCTCTCATATTTTGTAAGCCAATATTAGCATTACTCCACAAAACAAACTCAGAATCCCCATGTTCTCCAATAACATAAGCATGAACATTCTTAGAATTAACAGAAACAGATTCTCCTATCATATACCTTAATCTCGCCGTATCCAAACTAGTTCCCGTTCCAATAACCCTATTATAATCAAAATTAGAATATTTCCAAGTCAAATAACTCATCGCATCCACAGGATTAGTGGCCACCAAAAAGATCCCCTTAAAATGATTCTTATTTACTTCACTTATAATATTTTTAAATATCTTAGCATTCTTATCTATTAAATCTAATCTAGTTTCTCCCTTTTCTTGACTAGCTCCAGCCGCAATTACTATAATCTTAGCATCCTCAACCTCGCTATAATCACCTACTCTAATATTTATCTTAGAAGGAGCAAAAGGAAGTCCATGATTAAGATCCATTACCTCACCTAAAGTTTTCTCTTTATTAACATCAATCAAAACAAGTTCCAAAACACTAGTCTTTTGATTTAAAAGAGAGTAAGCATAAGACAAACCTACATTACCACATCCTATAATAACAACCTTATTCTTCATAAACATCAACCTTTCTTTTATTTAATAATCGTATCCTGTAACCAATTCAAAATCTTTGCTAAATCTAATTTAGTAATAAGTATTAACAAAGCCCCAATTGATAAAAATGGTCCAAAAGGTATCATATTATCCTTTTTCTTTAAAAGAATATATAATGATATTGGAAATGCCAAAAATGCTCCGAGAAAAATAGATACAATTGCCATATCATAACCTAACGTTATACCAAATAAAAACATCAATTTTATATCTCCACCACCAAGTGTTTCCTTCTTGAATATAGCATCTCCAATAATTTTAAGAGCATACATTGTTAAAAAACTAAAAAACCCTGATTCAAGCATATAAAATGCCTTTTGAAAACCTGAAGTAAATAATAGTACTAACAATATCATAATAGAAGCAAGCAATGTTACTTCATCAATAATTATCATATATTCAATATCACTAACAATAGTAATAACCAAAGCGGACACAAATATTAAAGATATTATTAATTTAGGTGTTAATCCAAATTTATAATAACATATAGTAAATAAAATACCTGAAACAAGTTCTACAATAATATAACTAATAGATAGTTTATGCTTACAATAATTACACTTTCCACCTTGAAATAAGTAAGATAATATAGGTATCAATTCATACCATTTTAACTTTTCATTGCACCATTCGCAGTGGCTCCTAGGTTTTATAATTGATAAATTATTGCTCATACGATATGCTACTACATTATAAAATGAACCAAATATCGCACCAAAAATGAAAAATATTATTAATAAATATATTTCCATACTTACCTCCTAACCTATTTGTTTATACATATCAAACATTGGAATAACAATTGATAATACAATTAAACCTACTAAAATAGCTAAAATCACTATCATAACTGGTTCGATTAAACTTTTTAATTGAGTTACTAAAGTTTTCTGTTGTTCTTGATAATACTTACTTACATTTTCCATCATCTCACCCATTTTACCAGTACGTTCTCCAGTAGATAACATTTCATATGCCGTATCAGGAAAAGCCCAATTATTTTTAAATGCCAAAGATAATTCCTTTCCATTAGATAAATCATTAATAGAATTATTAATTAATTTCTTATAAATTTCATTATTAGTAATTTTACCTAATATTTCCAAACTATCAGTAATAAAGACATCATGATTAATCAAAGAAGCAAAAGTCTTAGTAAACATAATAACTTCATTATATATAATAACATTTCTTATAACAGGCAAATGCATAGCAAACCACTGAACAAAACTTCTAAATGGTTTAATGTGATGATATGATAAAATAAGAAGTGATATTATTGTCACAAGGAACAAAGCAATCATAAAAATATTTTCTTGCATATAAGCACTTACTCCAAGTACAAACAAAGTAATACCAGGTAAATTAGCATTAGCTTGAGTGTAAATACCCTCAAATTGAGGAACAACATACAAAATCATAAAAGTTACTACTGCTAAAGCAAGAAAGAAAATCGCCGTAGGATAAGTTAAAGCTGAAATTATCTGTTTTCTAGTAACATCAACTGAAGTATAATACTCAGCCATATCATCCAAAGTTGAAGAAAGTTGCCCTGTCATTTCAGCAGTTTTTATCATATTGATAAGTAGTTTAGGAAAAGTATCTCCTTGTCTAATCATCGCCTCACTAAAACTTACACCCGTATTTAATTCATAAACTATTTTTTGATATAGTTTTTTCTCACTATTCTTCTTTGTTTGTCTACTTAATATTTTAATTGAGTCAACTAAAGTAATGCCAGATTTTATATAAGTAGAAAGTTGAGTTAAAAAGAAAGCTAAAGTTTTTGGTCTTAACTTAATCTTACTTTTTACTTGAGCCAGTCCTAAAATATTAGCAAACTTATCTTCTTCAATTTTATATACCTCAAAACCTTGACTAAGCAAAAATGAATGAACATCCACCTTAGAAAAAGCATCAAATGTTCCCTTTATCCTTTTATTGTCTTGATCTTTTATAATATATTTAAATCTTTTTTTAACTTTATTTTTAACTTCTTTTGTAGATTCAAAATCAACTAAAACAATTGGCCCATCATCCATACGACTATTTCTACTTAAAAACTTAAAAGGAATACATAGAAGGTCGATTGTTTTTTGTTCTAATTGATATATTTTTTTAAATGGCCAAAGCAAAAAATTCATACTTGTTCTCCCTTCTTATCTATTCTCTATAATTGTACCATAAATTTTGATATTTTTTAACTATTTTAATTAAATTTCATATAATATTTTTGAAAGGAGTATCTTTATGCATGGTAATTCTATATATCCACCATATTATGGCGGAATGCCTAATTTCAGCAGGGGGTTAACAGGGATAAGTTTGGGCATGCCAAGAGGATCTTATTTATTTCAAAAATTAGGTAGTCGTGCTTTTAATCTAAGCAGCATTCTTACTAATACTCAAAAAACTCTAGGTGTGATTAATCAAGCCATTCCCATAGTAAAACAAGCAGGACCGATGGTAAATAATATGAAAACTATGTTTAAATTAGCGGGAGCTTTTAAAGATGAAACCGATAAAAATACACCAAAAAAAATAGAGTTTATTACTAACAACAATATCAGTAACAATCCCTCTAATATAAATGCAAACAATTCAAATAATATAAATAATTATAGTTATAATACATCGAATGGACCAGAATTTTTTATATAAAACGATTCTTTTTTATTCAATAACATTAAAATCTGCAAGTTCTCCATTTTCTAATAATATTTTATTAACCTTATCACTATAATCAGTTAATGTTGTTGAACATTCTTTAGCAAGTTTCATTGCCTCAGTATATTTATCAATGGCCTTATCTAAATTAACATCACCATTCTCTAATTCTACAACAAGACTCTCTAGTTTTTTAATCTTATCTTCAAATGTTTCCATCTTATTCACCTACCTTAATAACCTTAGAAGTAATAATACCATCTTTTAAATTGATAATTACTTCATCATCTTTTTTTATTTTTTTCACACTCGATATCACTTTATTATCTTTTCTTATGATAGCATAACCACGATTTAAGGTATTAAGTGGATTAAGAACTTGTAAAGAAGAAATAATATGTTTTAATTTGATATCTTGCTTGTCTAAAATTATAGTTATTTCTTTATTTAATTTATCAATCAACGTATCCAACTTTTGCTCTTTTCTTTCAAATAAAGCCATTGGATGTGTTAAAACATAACTATCTTTAATTTTAGTTATCAACAGTTGATTGTTGATAATCAATTGATTAACACCATTGTAAGCCCTAGTTCTAACAGTATTTAAATAAGATACAATAGTATTGATATCAGGAACCGCTAACTCTGCCGCAGCCGTTGGAGTTGGAGCTCTTAAATCAGCAACAAAATCACTTATCGAAAAATCTATTTCATGACCAACCGCACTTATCACAGGAACCTTTGATTCATATATTGCCCTTGCTACAATTTCTTCGTTAAATGGCCAAAGATCTTCAATAGAGCCTCCACCTCTACCGACAATTAAAGTATCTATATCATAAGTATTAGCTAACTTAATATTTTTAACAATATCCTTTGCCGCATCACTACCTTGTACCAACGATGGAAAAAGAATGGTTTCACATACAGGAAATCTTCTTTTTATTGTTGTTAATATATCTTTAATCGCCGCCCCAGTAGAAGCTGTAACAATACCTATTTTTTTAGGAATTCTAGGTATTTTTTTCTTATGTTCTTTATCAAAAAGCCCCTCGCTTGCTAACTTTTTTTTAAGTTCTTCAAATGCTACATAAAGATTCCCAATACCATCTTCAATCATATCAGTTACATATATTTGATAATTACCAGTAGTTTCATAAACACTAACTCGTCCTACAACTAAAACCTTAGTACCATCAGCAGGTTTAAATTTTAAACCACAAACATTACTAGCAAACATTAAAGCATTAATTCTACTCGTTTCATCCTTCAAAGTAAAATAAAGATGTCCTCTTGTATGAAGCTTACAATTAGATATCTCACCCTTGATAAAAACTTGTTTTAAATTGTTATCACCATCAAAAATACTCTTTAAATATCTATTTAATTGAGTAATTGTGATATATCTATTATTTGTGTTCATGATAAATCTTATCCAATACGCCGTTTATCATTTTGCTTACTTTCTCATCACTATATTTTTTAGATAATTCAACTGCTTCATCAATACAAACAACATTTGGAGTATCAGTATATAAAATCTCATATACTGCCATACGTAAAATTGCTTGATCAGTCAAACCTAATCTATCCAAACTCCAATTAACAAGTTTATCATTAATCAATCTATCAATCTCTTCTTTTTTACTAATAACTCCAGCAACAATTTCATTAATAAAATCATTCTCAGTTTTCATTTGTTCATCTATGACACTAGAAATATCATAGGTGATCTTATTTTTTTCATACAAAGATATTTGATATAATATTGCCATTATCTTATAACGTAATTCACTTCTTTTATTATCCATTTTGCACCTCATTAAATATAATAACACAAAATACCGTGAAGTACTATCCCTAATTTTACTTTTTTATACAAAATAGTCCAAATTAGAAATATAAACTTCAATAATTATTTTCATATCATATTACAGTTACTAATTCTATTAATTCATAAAATATAGTCTTATTGGAACAGTGCATCCCAAATATAAACATTGTAACAAATAGTTTAATTCTTATTTTAAATCACTATTTTTTATTATAAAAATACTTTTATCTTTGTAAAAAGCATAAAAAACATCACTAATATTTATCTCTTTTTTCTTAAGCATATTTATAACCCAATTATTATTCTTGTGTAAATTTTTAACAGTTTCTTCTTGAATTTCACCATCAATAATAATAGGAAAAGGAAATGGCGTCTTATTTTTACTACTTGGAAACACAGAAAGTGAACCATTATTTTCTAAAATAGCATACTCAATTTCCTCAATACTACGATATCCCTTTTCCCTCAATTGCACTAATAAATCATCTAAGTTATATTTTTGCTTTACCATTTCTTTATAATTAAGTATCCCATTCTTTATAATAACCGAAGGATTTCCATCTAAAAAGTTTCTTATTTTAGGGGCATTCATTGTAATTAAAGCAAGTATCACCTGTAAAACCGTTAATGTTATAATTGGTACTAAAGAATACCATACCGAATCTTTATAATTCTCAATACTAATTACCACTAACTCCGCAATTAAAATTGATACAATTAAATCAATAATACCTAATTGTCCTACCTCTCTTTTTCCCATAATTCTATATATCACAAAAATTACAAAATAGAAAAATATTGTTCTCAAAAATACTATAAAATAATCCATTCTATCACCCGATAACATTATGCTATAAATATATGATTTTTATTCACAAATGTATATTTTAAATAAAAATACATAATATAAAGTAAAGGGTGAGATTATGATTTTAGATTATTTAAAAAATGTAGGTATTACCATAACAGGCATGCTTATATCTATATTCTTAGTTACTTTATTAAACTATTTTAATATAATTGGAGCTTCCTTTTTATCAGTATTAGAAATAATCATTTCCATTATTTGGATATTCATAGGTGGTTTACTTATTGGTAGAAAAGCCAAAAGTAAAGGTTACTTAGAAGGCATTAAATTTGGCTTAATTTTTGTTATCTTATTTTTACTAATTAGTCTTCTTGGTATTAAAGTTAAATTTGAAGCAAAATCATTAATATTCTATTTAATATTAATAACAAGTTCCATGATAGGGGCCATCATCGGAATTGGCAAGAGTTTGACAAAAGAATAAATTTGTGCTATAATACGCCTCAAAAAGAAGGGGTGTATTTTTATGACTATAAAAAATGATAACATTTATCTTACTCAGTCCGAATTAGATAGTCTACCTTATTTTGCAACAGAACAGAACCACACGGAAAGTAATTTATATTTAAATAAAAATCTTGTTTTTAAAATATTTAAAAATAAAAATGATATTGCACTAATGAAAAACAAAGAAAAGAAAATCGACTTTTTAAAAACATCTAATATTGAAGAATTTATTTTACCAAAACATAAAATATATGTTGACAATTTTTTTGCAGGCTATTCAAGCAACCACTTTACTGATAGCAAAACACTTGATAACATTTATTATTTACCATTAGATAAAAAGATTCAAATATTAACCAAAGTAAGTCAAAGTTTAGAAAACATTCACGAAAACTGCATTATTCTTGGAGATATCAACGCTGGCAATATTTTATATAACAATAATACTATTAAGTTTGCCGATATTGACAGTGCAAATATAGAAGATTTGCCTTGTGATAATTATTCACAAGCTTTAAATAATCAAAACATCGATCCCTTTAGAATTAATACAGTTGAAAGTGATATTTACTTACTTAATTTACTAGTCTTAGAATTAGTTTTATATTATGACGTTGCAAATATGCCAGCCTATGATAAAGAAACATTTATAAGTGACATTAACACCTATCGCTTACCAATTAAAATAAACAATATCTTCACTCATTTATATGATATGGTTAATGGCGAAGAATATTATGGTTATCCTCACGAATATTTAGATTCATTGGGCAAACACTTAATTAAAAGAAATCGCAAGAACTAGAACAGACAATCCTTAATCCTTACTCTGTTCTGGTTTTTTACTGGTCAAAAAAGTAACTTTTTCCGCAATTACTTCAGTATTCTTCATTTTTGAGCCATCACTTTTTTCATACAATTGTGTTTGAATACGACCTTTTATTCCAAGTGTATCACCTTTTTGACAGTATTCACTAGTGCATTCAGCAATTCCTGTCCAAAGAGTACAATCAATAAAATCAGTATCATATTCACCATTGGCATTTTTGAAAGCACGTGGTACTGCTAAAGTAATTTTAGTTACTTTTTTACCTGTATCGGTTACTTTAAGTTCTGGATCTTTAACCAGCCTACCAACGATTATCGTTTGATTTAACATATTATCCCTCCTTTCAGAAACACTATATCAAGAATATAAAATTAAATCAAACTTACAAATTTCAAAAACAACACGGGCGTTTTTTAATTTCTAAACAAAAAACCTTCCAAATAAAAAAAAACGCACGGGCGTTTTTTAATTTTAGCAAATTGCAAAAAAGTGTCAAGTAAGTGTCAAAAAAACAGTTATTTTTCATAACTATTTAATTTTTCCATAATACTATCATAGATAGCATTCACATAATTTTCTTTATTATTTAAAATATTATTTATATCATCACTACTAATTATGTAGCCCAATTCTAAAATATAAGATTCAATACCTTTATTAGAATTATAATAAGGATTTTCGCCAATCGAAGGATTTCTTGAATCAATATAAGCCCCCGTTAAAATACCACCTGTTTCCCTTATCATAAAATAATAACTTGTACCCTCTTTAACATCATAAGCAAGTTCCTTATATTCTTCCATATGTTCTTTAATATCTTTTGCATTAAATGTTCTTGTATAAACACCATCGAACATTTTATTACCCATATTAATTGAATAACTTGTCCCCGTATACTCAACTATTTTATCGGCAAACATCTTAGCAAAACTATAATCAATATTAGTAGGAGTAAGTATTTCAACGCCATGCATCTTTTTATTAACATGACTATTTAAATGAATCGAAAACATATACTTACTATTACTCTCATTTGGTATCACTGCTCTACCTAACATACCATTCATATTATAATTAGGAATACCCGTATCATTATCAGTTCTAGTTAAATTAACCTTCAAACCTGCCTCATTTAATTTATTAACAAGCATCGTAGCAACATCCAAAGTAATATTTTTCTCACAATTACCCTTACTACATGCCCCAGGATCTTTCCCACCATGTCCTGGATCAATTGTTATATCATAGACATTATCATCTTTATTTTTTTTTACATCTAACATCAAGGTATTATATTGATTATCACTATTAATAAAAATTACATGATTTATCTTTGATAAAGTATAATATTTTAATTCCTTATAATCACTTTTATTCTCTAGCCCGTAGTAGTGCATACTCTCATCAGCCATGCTTATTTTCAAAAGCAAATAATTTTTTCCAAGTTCTGTTTTATCTAAATAATAACCCACATTAATTAAATTAGAAGTAGAAAAAACTATTCTATCCTCAACTAATTCATAATCAAGATTCAATTCTGTTTCTTTCTCATCATTATATAAAATTAATTTAACATCTTTAATATTATCATTATTATCCAAATAACCACTTAAATTAAAATTTGTACCATATACATAATACTTTTCAATATAAGCAGTGCCATCTAATTGAATCTTTTTTTCCACTTCAACACTTGAATAACTTTCATATATATAATAAATAGCCCCACACATAAGTAAACAAAGAACAATTAATAATATTTTCCTCATCATCTCGCCTTACATTCCACTTATATTTGCACTGAGTAACCTATTAAGTTCAACAGCATATTCCATTGGTAATTCTTCGCGAAAAGCATTAACAAAGCCCATAACAATAAGTTCCTTAGCTTTATCCTCACCAATGCCACGTGTCATTAAATAAAACATCTGATCTTCACCTATTTTAGAAATTGTTGCCTCATGTTCTAAAAGTGAAGTATTATTATTTAAAACATTCGTAGGTATTGTATCACTTTTTGAAATATTATCTAATATTATAGTATCACACTTAACATTAGCAACGGAATGGTGTGCTTTGTCAGTTATCTTAACTAAACCACGATAAGTTGCATTACCTCCAAAAGAACATATTGACTTACTAACTATCGTACTTTTAGTATAAGGTGCCAAATGTATCATTTTAGCCCCAGCATCTTGTATTTGCTCTCTCGTAGCCGTAGCAACAGAAATACATACCCCCCTTGCATATTCCCCATTTAAAACACAACATGGATACTTCATATTTACTTTAGCCCCAATATTACCATCTATCCATTCCATTAAACCACCTTTAGAAACAATAGCTCTTTTAGTAACCAAATTATAAACATCACTAGACCAATTTTGAATTGTCGTATATCTACACCTCGCATTATTACCAACAAATATTTCTACTACTGCAGCATGAAGCGAATCTTCACTATAAGTAGGCGCGGTACATCCTTCTATATAATGTAATTCACTATTATCATCTACAATAATCAAAGTTCTCTCAAACTGCCCCATATTCTTTGTATTAATTCTAAAATAACTTTGAAGTGGTCTATCTAATTTTGTATTAGGCGGTATATAAATAAAAGTACCTCCACTCCATACCGCTCCATTTAAAGCCGTAAACTTATTCTCATCATATTTTACTAACGTATTAAAATACTTCATAAATAACTCAGGATATCTCTTTAAAGCCGTATCTGTATCCAAAAAAATAACATTTTTTGCTTCAAGCTCCTTAATCATATTATGATATATTACCTCACTATCATATTGAGCCCCAATTCCATCCAAATAATTCTTTTCTGCTTTAATAAGACCTAAATTATCAAATTCATTATAAATATCCTTATCAACATCATTCCAATTAGATGTAATATCTCCCTTACGTTCCTTATAATAAGTTATTTTATCATAATTAATATCCAATTTAGGACCAAAATTAGGATTATCACAATTATTAAAAGATTCCAATGCCTTTAAACGAAAATCTAACATGAATTTTGGTTCTCTTTTTATTCTCGAAATATTTTCTATAACTTCACTTGTTAATTTCATGTATAATCACCTTTGCTTGAATACTATTATATAATAATTTTAATATAATGTAAAATGTAAATACTTATTTTTTAATTATTGACAAGTTTCTAAGAAAAAGTGTAGGCAATACCATGATTCCTACACTAAATTTAATTTTTTATTTGCCCTTAGAAGTTATTCTACTCTTAATTATGGCAACAATTAATAATTTTATGCTTAATTATCTTTATTTTAAGTAATTATCTATGTCAACAATAACATTCTCTTCCTTTAATTCATCTTTAAATTTTTCTTTAAACACTACTAATTCTTTTTTTATAACATCAGGATATACTGCTTTAGAAAATCTAATTGCATCATAAATATGCTTAAAAGTTACATTGGTTTGATTATCATAAATACAATTACTAAAAGCCTGCCTAAGTATAACTAAACAAATATCAGGATACCTTGAAGATATTTCATATACCCTTTTATATTCACTAGTCATATTAACAATAAACTTCATTATATTTTCTTTAATAAAATCAGTATAATTCAATTTAGCACCAGTTTGATGCTCTAACTTAGGTAATGTCTTAAGCAATATTTGCACACACATCTCTTGTGTTGGCTCTTCAACATCGACTTTTTCAAACCTTCTAACAAAAGCCTTATCAGTCAAAATATATGTTTCATATTCATATGTAGTAGTGGCCCCAATCATCTTAATCGTACCACGACTTAAACCTTCTTTAAACATATTAGCAAGGTCCAATGCTCCTTGAGCATCATTACCAATTAAAGTATGTATCTCATCAATAAAAAGAATAATTTTTTCTTGACTCTTAAGTTCCTGAACTAATTTTAATACTCTATTTTCTCCACTATCATTACCAAGTAAAGCTGTTGTATTAACCCTAAAAATACGATATCCTTTTAAAGCATCAGGTACTTCATTTCTTTGAATACGATATGCTAATCCTTCAACAATAGCCGTTTTACCAATACCAGGTTTACCTACTAAAACAGCAGATTTTTCAGGAGTTAATAATACTAATATAACCTCTTTAATCTCTTTATCTCTAGCTATAGCAGGATCAGTAATATATTCTGCTTCAGTTAAATTATCCGCATATCTTTTTAATATACTATTTTCTTCTATCATAACAACTCTCCTTAATATAATTATAAACTAATTTAATAATTAAAACAAATCTTTTAACTTATTTTGTATATCTATATCACTTATTTTTTCAATAATACTTTTAAGGTCCATATATTTATGATATAAATTTAAATTATCTTCATAATATAATAATTTCTCTTGCATCTGTTTAAGTGTTTTATGTATAGCATTTCTACTAATATTATAATTCTCACTTATTTCACCTAAAGATAAATTATTGAAATAATATTCCTCAAAATAAGTTTTTTGTGTTTCATTAAACAAATTACCATAAAAATCATATAAAATAATTAAATACTCTCTTTTTCCCATGAAAAACCTCTACAAATCTTTAAATAAACCATATATATATTTTTCAATATCAAATATTTCTAAATCCGTTTCCTTTTCTCCTAAGCCAACAAACTTAACTGGAATATTAACCTCTTCTTTAATTGCTAAAACAATTCCTCCTTTAGCAGTACCATCTAACTTAGTTAAAACAATACCTGTAATATCAGTAATCTCCTTAAATGATTTTGCCTGACTAATACCATTTTGTCCAGTCGTAGCATCTATTACTAATAAAGTTTCATGAGGAGCATCTTCTATCTTACTCTTAATTACTTTATTAATTTTAGCAAGTTCCTGCATTAAATTAACCTTATTTTGTAACCTTCCTGCTGTATCAATTAAAACAATATCATAGTTTTCTAATATTGCTTTATCTAAACCATCAAATATCACACTAGAAGGATCATTAGAATTATTAGTTACCATGGTTACGCCTATACGATTAGCCCATTCTTCTAGTTGTTCACAAGCCCCAGCACGAAAAGTATCACCTGCAATTAACATAACTTTCTTACCATTTTGTTTATATTTATAAGCTATTTTCCCAATTGTAGTAGTCTTTCCAACACCATTAACTCCTATAAATAATATAACTGTAGGTCCATTATTGCTTTCATGAATCTTAGAATCAACTATACTATCATTTACATACATAATAAATAATTCATCAACAATAACTTCTTTTAAATAATCAGTATCCTTAATATTTTCTTGCTTAACTCTCTTTTTAAGTAAATCAACAAATTTTAAAACCGTATTAATTCCAATATCAGCCATAATTAAAATATCTTCTAATTCCTCAAAATAATCTTCATTAACAAACTTATACTTCTTACTTAAATTACCTAATTTAGATACAAATTCACGTCTAGTTTTCTCTAAACCCTTATCATATACTTCTACATCATTAGATTTAGTAAAAATATTTTTTATTTTATTAAATATTCCCATAAAACCTCCTAATTATATAAATCAGTAACTGCCTTAGCATTTAAATATAAATCACTTATAATTCCATTTTGATAAGCATAATAAGCCGCCACCCCTATCATTGCTGCATTATCAGTACAATAATTAATTCTAGGAATTGACAAATTTACATTATTTTCATGAGCTAACTCACTTAATTTTTCGCGCAAACCAGAATTTGCCGCAACACCACCAGCAACAATTAATTTATTAACATGGTACTCTTCAATTGCCTTAAAAGTTTTTTTGGCAATAACAGTTACAACTCTATTTTGAAAACTGCAAGCCAAATCTTCTACGATAATCTTATTACCTCTTTGCTCTTCATTATGTACTAAATTTAAAGTCGCACTTTTAATGCCACTAAAACTAAAATTATAACTATCATCATCAAGTGGATATGGTAGATTATAACTATCATTACCTATTTTAGCTAATTTATCTATCCTAGGACCACCAGGATATTCTAAGCCTAATATCTTAGCCACTTTATCATACGCTTCTCCTACAGCGTCATCCAAAGTAGAACCAATCTTTTTAAAAGAATAATCTTTATCCATATAAATCAAATCAGTATGACCTCCACTTACTACAAGAGCTATAAGCGGAAATTCTAATCTTTTTTCTAAATTATTAGCATAAATATGACCTGCAATATGATGTACTGGTATTAAAGGCTTCCCAGTTATTAAAGAAATTGTCTTAGCACATTCTAAACCAACAAGCAAGGAACCAATCAGTCCAGGTCCATATGTAACTCCAATAATATCAATATCTTCAATTCTCATCTTAGCCTTTTTTAAAATTTCATCTAATACAATAGTAATATTCTCCAAATGACTTCGACTAGCTATTTCAGGCACAACTCCACCATATAAAGCATGAATATCTATTTGAGATAACACTACAGTAGCTACTTCATAAGTACCATTTTTTATAATACTCATACTAGTTTCATCACATGATGATTCAATAGCCAAACAATATATATCTTTCACTATAACACCTTCTTTTCCATAAGTAAACCATCTTCATTACCATAATAATTATGCCTTACTCCAACTTCACTAAAACCATACTTCTTATATAAAGAAATTGCTATGGTATTACTTCTTCTCACTTCTAAAGTAATATTTACTAACATTTTATCATAACAAGTATCAATTAAATATTCCATTAATTTAGAACCAATACCATTAGATCTATAATTCTCTAAAACAAAAATATTTTCAATTTCTATTCTTTCATACAACAAAGCATATTCCAAATAACCTACTACTTCATTATTAATAACATATTCTATTCTATAATAAAAAGGATTATCTTTTTTATCACTTATTTCTCTTATCATTTTCTTTTTTTTCCTCAGCTTCAGGCCTTTTCAAATAATTAGGTTTAACTAAAAAATTATTCACGCCAATATCATTTTTATAATAATTAATAATATTTAAAATATCTAACTCTACACCATTTACACTATAACTATCAATATTAATATCTTCATTGCTTACCAGTTTAACATGATTATATTTATTAATTAAATTAATAAGTTCCTCTTTGTTCATAAAACATTCTTTATCTAAATTATTATAATCCTTATCATAAATACCAACATAATAATTATCATTTTTAGCATCTAATACTGATATAATTAATTCACCACTTGTAGAAAGTGCCAATGCCTTTAGTGAAGATACACAAACAACATTAATATTTAAAATATAACTATATACTTTAGCTATAGTTAAACCAATTCTAATACCTGTAAAAGAACCTGGACCATTTATAACAATTATTTTTTCTACTTCTTTTTTATCTATTTTAGATTCTGTTAAACATTTATCTATATATGGAATAGTATATATTGAGTGCAAATTAGGAATACATTCACTTATCAAACTTAATATTTTGCCACTCTCATAAGTAGCAATAGATACATCTTTTAAGGATGTATCTATAAATAAAATTTTCATAAACAAGCCTCACAAAGATTTTCATATTTTTCACCATGAGGAGTAAATATTAATACTCTAGTATTTTCATCTACTATTTTAATTTTTATATCCAATCTATCATTAGGTAAATAATCTTTAATCATATCTGCCCACTCGATTACAACCACTCCACCTTTAGTAAAATAATCAGTTAAACCAATATTATCAATATTACCTTCTAATCTATATACATCCATATGATATAAAGGTAACTCTCCTTCATATTCTTTAATAATATTAAATGTAGGAGAAGTAATATCATCAATGCCAAGTCCATGAGCAATACCTTTAGTAAATACAGTCTTACCACTTCCTAAATCACCACTTAAAGTAATAATCATATTAGGAAATTTCTCTGATTCTAAATTTTGTGCTATTTGTACAGTTTCTTCTTCACTATGAGTTGTAACTCTATATTCTTCCATTTCTATTCACCTCGTCTATCTAATTATACCAACACAAGATATAAATGACAAGTAATTTTAGATAAAAAAAAAGAAAAAAGTTTGACAAAATGTGTTGACAATTACATTTTTTTTATATATAATCTATTTATGTCATGGGGAATTAGCTCAGCTGGCTAGAGCATCTGCCTTGCACGCAGGGGGTCAAGGGTTCGAATCCCTTATTCTCCACCATGATCGGGAAGTGGCTCAACTTGGTAGAGCATTTGGTTTGGGACCAAGGGGTTGCAGGTTCAAATCCTGTCTTCCCGACCAT
>CAJKHY010000020.1 GCA_905199855.1 uncultured Clostridium sp. | reverse complement strand
TTAACTCTGTTCCTGTACCTTCAACCAATTCTTTTTCTATCTTTGGTTCATTATATTTATATGTTCCTTCACTAGTATAACTAGTTACTGTAGGATCTCCTGTGCTTCTTCCTGTTATGTAATTTGAACTATTATTATTTGCTATATCAGTAGTACCTAATCCATATTTACTTTGTTTTAAATATGCAACTGCTCCCCATTCGATATTTTTCATCATATGGGCATCTGTTTGATTTACTCCATTAGTAGTTAAATAATCTGTTGACCTAAATAACTGTCCTGTACTATACATACTTGACACATTTATATCTCTTAAAGATGATATTCCTGGTTTTACTGTTGGAGCTGTAGTACTTCCTGTTGTTTCAAACTTTCCTACCCAAATACCTTTTAATTCAGTATCCCCTAGAGTAAATGCGGGATGTGTATAGTAATTACCATTTACTTTATTAGTACAAGTTTCGACTCCTATTTCACTTATTGTACAAATTGTTTTTCCTGTAGATTCTGTATCTTTTTCAAATGCTATATCTATTAATTGAGAATTAATTTTTTCAAAATCAACATTAAATAATTTATATTTATATCTTGGTATCCACACATAATAAGCTAGGATATCATCTTCTAATACCTCTGTTTTTATATCAGATGACATATATTCACTTCTTGATTTAGAATTAGTAACAGAACTAGTTTTATCAGTATTAACCATAACAGCATTTGCCCATTTTTTATTATCATAATCATACCAACTATTATTAGTATTATTTATATCGGCTTTAACCCAAGTAGATTTACTTTCATCGTATGTTACAGGTATCATACCATCTGCTAAAACTGGAGCATTAGGTTCATTATATATGATATTCTCGGGAGATACAGCTTGTCCAGTAGATGTAATTTTTGCATGATAATGTTTACCCATTATATCATTTGGAGATCCTTCCGCAATCCACATTCTTAAACTAAAATTAATATAAGCACTAGGCTGTAAGGTTATATTACTTATTATTGTATTATTACTAAGATTACTTAATAAAATAGGTTCTTCATTATTAAGTTGTACTTTTATATATTCATTAGGTATTATATTATCATTACAACCATGTGATTCTATATAATTAGAATCTAATACTAATTTTAAATCAAATGTATATGCTAAATTACCAACATTAGTTATTTTAAATTTATAAGGTGTTAAATTTTTACCTTCTTCATCTGTAATAGGTACTTGTTTTTCTAAATTAATTGTACCTGATATACTAGTAAATTCTATTTGTAAATTACCTGTTTTATAATTATTAGCATATTCAGCTTTATCTATTCTCTGAAACATAGCATAAGTACCACTTAATAGGGAGATTACTATAATTAGTAAGAAACTAATAATTAATATTTTATGATGTTTTTTATAGAAATTAATAATATTCTTCATATTTAAATGTTCCTTTCTATTTGTTTATATATTTTTATAATACAAGTTGCATTTAAAAAAAGCAAAACAAAAAACTAGTATCAAAATACTCGCTTATTGTTTTTGTTTACAATTTATATAATTTAAGGTATTTAGTATAGTACTACAAAAGAACTTCCTGCATACGCATGTTCGAATATTGTTATTTACTTCATTTGTTCTTGCCATATCAAACACCTTCTTCTATCTTATATATTTATTTTACTATTTGTTATTATTTTTGTCAATAACATTTTAGAAAAATTTGTTAATCCTTTTGTTGTGTTACAATTGATGTGAAACATTTCTATATAAAAAAGAAGTTGAAAATTTAACATTTTCAACTTCTTAAAATAGTTACATTATCATAGTGAATTTTTATTCATCCACACTATTTGACAAAGAATCATTGTTCTTTTCTAATCTAAATTTAACATCATAGTCATTTATTTTAGTAGTTTCAGTATCTAAGGTTTCTTTAATTAAGTTAACGCATAAGGTTTCATCTTTGATATAAGGTATATAATCTTTAATGTGTTTGTCAAAGTCTAAATTAGCATCATAGTATATATTTATTCTATTTTCTACATCAAAGCCTAATGTTTTTCTTAAGTTTTGTACTTTACTTACTACTTCTCTAGCAAGACCTTCATTTAATAAGTCTTCAGTTATAGTAGTATTTAAAATAATAAAGTTATTGTTTATTGATGCTACATTAAATCCTTCTTTTGCACTTATTCTAACATCAATTAAATCATTATTAATTAGGATATCTTCAAAATATTTGGATTCTCCATTTTGGATAGATATAATTTCTTTTTCATTTAAATGAGTTAAATAATTAGCAAAGTCTTTTATTTTGGAACCAAATATACTACCAGCATTTTTGAAATTAGGTTTTACAGATAAGTTCATGTAATTAGTTATATTTTTAACGAATAATACTTTTTTTACATTTAATTCTTCTTTTATTAGGTTAACTACATCACTAAGGATACTTTCGTTTTTGCCATCTAAGATAACTTCACTTAATGGTTGTCTTACTTTTATTTTAGTTTCTTCTCTTACATTTCTTCCTAGTGATATTAGATTTCTAACTAATTCCATTTTATTTTCTAATTCGATGTTGATTAGTTCTTCATTGCATTTAGGAAAATCACTTAGGTGGACTGATTCTTTATCTGTTAGATTTTGATATATTTCTTCAGTGATAAATGGTACAATTGGTGCGACTAATTGTGTTATTCCTATTAATACTTCATAAGTTACTTGATATACTCCTTTTTTGGAATTATCTAAAGCACTTTTCCAAAATCTTTGTCTATTTCTTCTAATGTACCAGTTGGATAAATCTTCACTGACAAAATCAGTTATATTTTTTACTACTTTGTTTAAATCATATTCTTCATATGCGCTAGTTACATCTTTAATTAAGTTGTTATATTTAGATAATAACCATTTATCTATTTCTTCTAAATCATTATAATCTACTTTGAAGTTTCTTGGATCAATGTTGTCAATATTAGCATACATTTGGAAGAAAGTGTAAGTGTTTTTTAGTGGATTAAAGAATTTAGAATATACTTCTTTTAAGCCTGCTTCATCAAATTTTAAAGGTGTCCATACGGGTGAAACATAAGGTAAATAGAATCTTACTGTATCGGCACCATATTTTTCTATTGTTGAAAATGGTTCTATAGCATTGCCTTTACTTTTATGCATTTTTTGGCCATTTTTATCAAGTAATAATTCGTTTACTAAAACGTTTTTATATGGTGAACACCCTTTTACAAAGGTAGATATTACTAGTAATGAGTAAAACCAGCCTCTTGTTTGATCGATTCCTTCGGCAATAAAATCTGCTGGAAATTGATTGTTGAAAGTTTCTTTATTTTCAAATGGGTAGTGGTATTGAGCAAAAGGCATTGCTCCCGAATCAAACCAACAGTCGATTACATCGGTTACTCGATTCATATTCTTGCCACATTTAGGGCATTTGATATGGATATCATCAACATAAGGTCTATGTAAATCAATAGTATCACTTATTTTTTCAATTGATTTTTCGATTAATTCTTTTCTAGATCCTATCATGATGTCATGGCCACATTCGCATCTCCATAAAGGAAGTGGTGTTCCCCAATATCTGTTTCTTGATATTGCCCAGTCATTTAAGTTGGTTAACCAATTACCAAATCTTTTTTCGCCAACATAATCAGGATACCAATTTACTTTTTTGTTTTCTTCTACTATTTTATCTTTTATTTTAGTTATTTCTAAATAGAATGATGGTTTAGAATAGTATAATAATGGGCTATCGCATCTCCAACAATGTGGATAATTATGTACCATTTTTATTTTTTTAAATAATTTATCATTTTCTTTTAGATATTTGATGACATCAATATCCACTTCAAATACGTTTCTTCCTTCCCATAAGCCTTCAGTATATTTTCCTGTATCGTCAACTGGATTTAAATATGGTAAATCATATCTTTTTCCTACGTTATAGTCATCTTGGCCAAAGGCTGGAGCTAAGTGTACGATACCTGTGCCATCTTCCATGGTAACATAGTTATCACATGTTACATAGAATGCTTTTTTATCTACTTTTAGGCTTGGAATTAGTTGTTCGTATTCTGTGTATTCTAGGTCTTTTCCTTTATATTCTTTTAATATTTCATAATCATCCCCAAGTACTTTGGAAGCAAGTTTTTTAGCAACGATAAATTTATATCCTTGGCTTAATGCTTCTATATATGTTTCATCAGGATTTACGCATAAAGCAACGTTGGCAATTAGGGTCCATGGTGTTGTCGTCCAGACTAAGAAATAAACATCTTCATTTTTTTTCTTCATTGGTACTATTACTGTATCAACGGATATTTCTTTATATCCTTGAGCTACTTCATGTGATGCTAATCCTGTGCCACATCTAGGACAATATGGTAATATTTTATGTCCTTCATAGAATAGTCCTTCATCAAAGAATTTTTTTAAAATCCACCATTCGGTTTCAATATAGTTATTGTCATATGTAACATATGGGTGTTTTAGGTCAATGAATTGTCCCATTTTTGTAGTTAAATCACTAAATGCTTTCTCATTTTCCCATACTGCTTTACGACATTCTTCGTTGAATTCTTTAATACCAAACTTTTCAATACTTTTTTTATCAGTAAATCCTAATTTTTTTTCTACTTGTACTTCGACTGGTAATCCATGAGTATCCCAGCCTATTTTTCTTATTACTTTATATCCTTGCATTGTTTTGTATTTACAAAAAGCATCTTTTAAAAACTTAGCAACCATATGATGTAAACCTGGCATGCCATTTGCCGTCGCAGGGCCATCATAAAAAACAAAATATTCTTTGCCTTTGTCAATTGATTTTTCTAAAATTTTATCTTCTATAAAAAACTTAGAATATTCACTTTCAACTTTTGATATTTCTCCTTTTTTTAATTCTTTAAACATATTATTTCCTCCTTCTTTAAATAAAAAAAAATCCTTATATTATAAGGACGAATTATCGCGGTGCCACCTTAGTTCATAAAATTAATTTATGCTCTTAAAGTTATAACGCACTACCGTTTTAATCTAATAAATTCAATTAAAAACATTAGAAGTGATTCTAATTAAAACTTATTTGCCTAAATCGCACCAAATATTAGGCTCTCTTATAATAAGATTTTTAATTACGTCTTCCGCTCTTGTTTTAAAAACAGTTACTACTATAACATATTAATTTCTAAATTACAATACTTATATCTCAATTTTATCTAAATCTTCGGCAATTTCTATTTGAGATTCTAAGATAGACTTAACTCTGTTTTTATAAACAGTAATATTTTTTCTTAAGCAATTAGCTTGATACTCAGTTTTTTCAGCATTGACTAGGGCTTCATGAATTATTGAATTGGCATTTCTTTTGGCATCTTCAATAATCATTTGGCTTTCTGCTCTGGCAAGTTCTTTCATTCGATCCGATGTTTCTTGAACCGCTAGAATGGCTTTGTTAAGTCTTTCTTCAGCATTACCATTTTCTTTTAATTCGTTTTTTAGTTCTTCTATTTGCATATTTAATTTGTTATTTTCGGTCACTACTTTTTCTAATCTATTTATTACTATATCTAAAAATTCGTTTACTTCTTTTTGATTATAGCCATTTTCTACAATACTAAATTTTTTCATTAGCACACCTCACAAAACTACCATTCATCATCGTTCTTTTTACCCTTGATATCATCTTCAGTAATTTTACCTTCTACATCAATGTTTTTAGGGGTACATAAAAAGATACCATTGCCAATTTTTTGCATATCACCACTTATTGCATATACTGTACCACTTAAAAAGTCAACGATTCTTTTAGCTTGGTCGCTTGTTACTCTTTTCATGTTAACTACTACAGTATTCCTTTTTTTTAAGTGATCGGCAATTTGTTGACTCTCAGAATAAGCTCGTGGTTCTAATAAAATCATTTTACCTCCGTTAGAAGGCAGAGTTACATTTTCAACACTATAGTATTCATCATCACCATTATTATCAAGATTATCATCTTCTCCATTAATAATTTTTTTAATTTTACTAAATGCCATGTTAATCGCTCCTTTTTATATGACTCTTTATTCTATTTAATTTTAGCATACTTTTTTTTAAATTACAATTAGTTTTTTGTAAATTGTACACTTTTTTTGATTTTTTTCCTAAAAAAAACTAATAAGCGTATTTTTCTTATTAGTTTATATGTCTTTAATAGTATTTTTATTTCTTAGGATCTTCTAATTTTTTAAGGACTTCTTTTGTTACTATAATTGCTTTTTCTTTAACATCTTTAGCAACACCTTCTAATACAGGAGTGCCTTTTTCTTTTGCTAATTTTAATAATTCTTCACATTGTTTTTTTAAGTCTTCACTTTTTTTCTTGGCAAGGTCTATTGCTTTTTCTTTGTCTAAATCACTAAGTTCTTTTTTTATTTCATCTACTTTTTTTTGAAATGCTTCTTTTACTTCGTCAGTGTCGACATTCTTAGCTTTAGTCCACAATTCATCTAGTTTTAATTTTAATTCTTGTCTTGTTTCACTACCTTTTTTTGGAGCAAATAATAAGGCTAATCCTGCTCCTAAAGATGCTCCCGCTAAAAACTTCCCAAATCCTTTTTTACTCATAATCTTTCTCCTCCTTTTTTTTATTTTTTTTAAAGAATACCTTTTTTAATATATAACTGACTCCATCAACCATTTTATCACTGACAAGGGCTAGTTTATCAGTAGTATAATCAATAATATTAAATAATCCATTTAATTTATCTACTTTTACATTAATATCATCAACTACAGTCTCTATTTTATTCATAGTAATAATTAACTTTATACCTAATATTATTAATACAATAAGTAAAATAGACCCAAGCATATATAACATCGTGCTAAAAAATGCTTCCAATGTCATATTATTCCTCCTTATCTTGATACATCGAATCAATTAGATTAAATAAATCATCAGTTAATTCTAAATTATCTTTATTTTTTTCTTCTTTTACTTCTATTTTTTCCGCGACTACTTCATTGTTATTACAATCTTCTATTGGTATTTCATTTTCTACATTTGAAATAATATCGTCTTCTAATGTTTTATTTTCTACTTCTACTTTAATTTTAACTGGTTCTATGTTTTTAACAGAGTCCTCTACTTCATATGATACACCAAAGTTCTCATAATTATCCTCATTTTTTTCTTTTTCTTCAACTTTTTCTTTTTCTATGGTAATATCATATAATAAATCATCACTTTCTTGTTTTTGAAATTGTAAAGATGCTTTTTTTAACTCACAGTCATCACAAAGCAATCCATCTTTAATATCATCCGCTAGTGAACCAAAAGCTTTTTTATGTACTGATTCAAAATCAACTTTTTTATTTCCTCTTGGTATTTCATATGAATTTTCATCTTTAGCTCGTAATTCTTCTTTTTTATAATTCTTATCTAAAATACCATATACTGGTGATATTATTGGTGAACGAGTAAACTTTTTTTCATTTGGTTTACTTATTTTAGTAATCTTCTCATCTTTATATAACTTTCTTGTATTTTCTAATTCTTTAGCACTCATGTTATAAAGAGGTTTGATTTCTTTTACTTTGCTACTAGTTTGATTACTAGAAATACTACTATTTTTAGCCACTCTTGAACTTAAAACATTCTTATTAGAACTAACTATTTCATCATCAAATGATACGGGAAAATTAAATTTTGTTTTGGTTTTAATTAATTCTCTATCACTTAATATATCATCATCTTTATCATCACTTGATTTAATAACTTGTTTAGTTAATTCCAACTCATCTATTTGCTCCTGCATTACTTTTGGTAATTTTGGTACTTCTTTCTTTGGTTCAATTTCAATTTCTTTAGTAACTTCGACTATTTCTTCATCGGTAAATAAATTTTTAAACTTATCTAATAGGCTCACTTCGTCCACTCCTTTTTTTTTAATGTTTATTGCTTATCGCCTTATCATCAGGCAACTCATTTTTTTCTTCGTATGTATTGTATTCTTCACTATATTCTAAGAAGTTACTTTCACTTGTTTTAGGTTTATCTAACGCATATTTTTGCTCATAACTAGAAAAATAATTCTTATTAATTAATGTTTTTATCGCGGTATCATTATACTTAATACTATCTAAGATAATTGATGCATAAGCGATATTTTGATTCAAATAATACTTACTACTATATAATTCTATTTTAGCATAATTATAGACAATTTCAAGTAGAAATTGATCATTTTCTTTTTTTATTTTTAAAAATCCCTTTTTTTGCCCGTTTTCTATGGGTTTGTAATAATATAAATTTTCTTCATTATTTTGATAATTATCATCATTTCGATAATAATAACTAACTATATCAGTATATAAATACATGTATGTGTTGTTGACTTTAAGTTTTTGATTAAAATCATTGTCTTTTATCAGTGTTACTCCTTTTGGAATGTAGTATTTATAACCAATGGATGTCGTATTTATAAGTTTACTGTTACTGTCAATAATGTTATTTGTAATATTTATGTAATCATTGCTAACTGAGGTTACTTTACTGCAACCTGTTAATAGTAATATTAGGGTTATTATTTTCCATTTTTTCATGGTACACCTCAAATATATCTTTATAATTTTTTCTTTTTTTATTTGAATAAGCATTTATTCACTATAAATATTTTACGAAGATTTTTTGGTTTTGTCAAGGTATACTTGCCAAATTTAAAATAATATAGTATAATTAAGAACGATTAATTCTTTATTAAAAAAAAACGAAAGAAGGAGGAAATAAAATAACTTAAATGTTATTAATATTATGAAACATATAAACAAAACAATGGTGTTTGCTTTAGGGGGACTTGGTGAAGTTGGTAAGAATATGTACGTTGTAACTCATAATGATGAAATAATTATTGTTGATTCTGGAATTATGTTTCCTTATGATGAGTTACTTGGAATTGATTATGTCATTCCTGATTTTACTTATTTAAAACAAAATGAAAGTAAGATAAAGGGATTATTAATTACACACGGTCATGAAGATCATATTGGTTCAATACCATTCTTATTACAAATGGTTAAAATACCCGCGATATACGCTCCAAAGCAAGCAACAGCTTTAATTAGAAAAAAGTTAGAAGAAAAAAATATTAAGTACAAGAATCTTATCATATATGATGAAAGTACAAAAATAAAAACTAAATATTTTAATATAGAATTTTTTATGACTACTCACTCTATTCCTGATTCACATGGTATAAGTATCGATACGCCGAATGGAAGAATTATTATGACTGGGGACTTTAAGTTTGATTTAACACCAATAGGCCCAATGTCAAATATTCATAAAATGGCTGAATTGGGAAAAAAAGGTGTTAAGTTACTTATGAGTGATAGTACTAATGCGACTATTCCTGGAGTATCTTTAAGTGAATCAAAAGTTGACGAAACTTTAAATGATATATTCTCAACATACCAGAATAACCGTATTATAATTGCAACATTTGCATCAAATATATATAGATTAAAGCATATTATTGAAACATGTAGAAGGAATAAAAGGAAGGTTGCTTTATTTGGTAGAAGTATGGATACATCAATTGAAATTGCAATTGAATGTGGATATATTAAAGATAAAAGTATTATTATTACACCAGAAGAAGCAAATAGATTAAAACCTAGTGAAGTGTGTTTGCTTTGTACAGGAAGTCAAGGTGAACCTCTCGCAGCTCTATCAAGGATCGCGACAGGAAGTCATAGGCAAATCAAGTTATTGCCAAATGATATTGTTGTATTCTCTTCTTCTCCTATTCCAGGTAATGCAGGAAGTGTTTCTAAGACTATTAATCAACTTTATTTAAAAGGTGTTAAGGTATTTACTAATACAATGAGTGAGGTACATGCTTCAGGACACGGGCAACAGGAAGAATTAAAATTAATGATTAGATTATTTAAACCTGAATACTTTGCTCCATATCACGGAGAATATAGAATGTTAAAAGAACATTGCGATGTTGCTACATTATGTGGTGTACCAAAAGAAAAAACATTTATTCTTGGTAATGGTGATGTTTTAAATATGGAAAACGGTAATGTTTTTCAAAGTGGTAAAGTTATTGCTAATGATGTTTATGTTGACGGAAATAGAATTGGTGATATAGGAAGTGCTGTAATAAAAGATAGAAAATTAATGAGTGATAATGGTATATTGGCTATTATTATGAATGTTAATACAGAAAATATGGAATTATTATCTAGACCAATTATTACAACAAGAGGGTTTATTGTAGTAAATGAGAATGAAGAATTAATCAAGGATATAGAGAGAAAAGTTACGGAAATTATTAATGCAGAGTTTAAAAAGAAAAATTATAACTACAATGATTTCAAAGCTAATCTTATTGGAGGTATAGCTCTATATTTGAACGAAAAAACAGGTAGAACTCCAATAATATTACCAATTGTTATGGATATAAAAACAACCTCAGTATAAAAGGTTGTTTTTTGTTTTATGCTATTGCAGTTTTAATTTTTTAGAAGAAATTTACTATGTCTAGTTAATTTTTCATCTAATCTTTGTACTAGACACAGTTAATTGAACGTAGTAGCACGACATGAAACCTATTGAAGATGTATAAGAATTGTAGTTTGTTAGATATATTCTATTCATTTTAAATACCTAACTTCTGTTATTCTTATATATTAATTTTACTATTTTTATGTTTTTTTGCCAACTATATTATTTTTTTCTAATAGTTATCTATCTTGTAATGTTGATGTTAATATTTCCTATGCCTCCGTCAACATCTAATATGGTATCACCATCACCATATGTTTTTTTATCTATCATATTATTACCTTTTAAATAGGCACTTCCAATACCTTTATCTAAGGTAATACGGTAATCGTCTTCTTTACCAATTAAATTTAAGTTTAGACTTCCTACTCCACCATCTATTTTATTATTACCATTTAGTTTAGCATTAATCTTGGTTTTGCCAACACCCATATCTAAATCTAATTTAGTAATATCACTGTTGGTGATAATTATTTCTCCAGCTCCTCCATCAATGTCAGTTTCTTTTAGAGTTCTTAGGTTATTAACCATAACTTTGCCTGTTCCAAGTGATAATGATAATTCTTTGGTAGATAATTTTTCTATTGTTATTTTGCCCGCTCCACCTTCTATTTTAGTATTATCAAGTACCATATATGATGGTATATATACTATTAAATCGTTATCTTTGTCAAAGTTAAACCAATTTTTCTTTTTTTCTTTAATAAATAATTTATTATTGTCTTGCTTGCAATTAATGGATTTGTTATTTGTTTCTGCTTTGAAGCTATCTCCTTCTTTAATAATTAAATTGGTGCTACCAATATCAATATCTAAAATACTAATATCTTCTAGTTCTAAATCTTTGAAATTTATTTCATTATCTTTTTTATTGATAGCCTTGTCAAGTGACATGGCACACTCGATTATACTAGATAGTATTCCAAATATTAAAAGGAAAGCAAAGGCTATCGCTAGGTATTTAATTAATCTTTGAACGCTATTCATTTAATTTCTACTCCTCCAAATAGGCATGTAGCATTTATGTATATTGTTTCCTTTTCTTCTTTGTTGTTCTTCTTTTCGTTACTTACTCCGCCAAATATAGAAGTAGAATTTACTTTTATTTTAACATCATCTGGTACATATATGGTTACACCTCCAAAAACAGAAACTACATTTATTAAGGTATCTTTTTTGATGTTGGCTTTTTTTAAATCACATTTGATACCCCCAAATATTGCATTAAGTGTGCAATTATTAAAGTCTTCATTAGAGAAATCTAAGTTTTGTCCTGAGAATGTTGCATAATATTCTTTGCCATTGTTGTTTTGTAATTTTTTAATTTCTTCTTTTACTTTGCTATTCATGGTATCTTTAAAGATAAGAGAAAGTCCTACGATTACTAAAATTATAGGTATTAATAATTTCCATATAATACTAAAATCCATTATGCCTAGACATGATAGTAGTAGAGAAACGCCTATAATAAGGCCAATTATGCTACCTGTTTTGTCTTTATCTTTAAATAGATTTATAAAGCATGGAACGATTATAAATAAGGTCCACCAGCCATCAAAGAATAAATTAATACTAGTTATTCCCATTGTATTTAAACCTATAATTACCCCAAGTAATACCAAAACTAAACCCCATATATAATTACTTATTTTATTCATATTATTACCTCCATTATTTTTTTTATTTATTATTTTTTTAAGCAACCTATCGGTACAATATATATACCATCTTTTCTTTGATAAGCATAACCATGTATTAGGTTCTTTACTCGTTTGGGACTTCTATTTACTCTATCTACTTTTGATATATCTGTATTTACAATGGCATCGTAATAATCAAATGCCTGTTCTAGGGCAATTTCTTTATCCATAAAAATGCTTCTAGGAAATCCCCTACGACAACATAGATATGCTATATCTTCAAATGTTAATTTATTTATTCCACTTGTATTTGTTTGCCATCAAATTTTTCTTTCAAACTAACTTCTCCTGTCGGTTCTCCTATTCATACAGTGTCATATTTTTTATTATCCGCTGGAACTGCCGAACCAGTCAATATAAATTGTCCTTCACCACTACGCTTATCTACTTCAAATCTAACCACATCCCATAGTTTTGGTGCAATTTGTCACTCATCAATTAGTCTTTGAACATCACCTTTTAATAATATACTTGGGTTAATATCTACTAAGTACGATTCTCTTTTTTTCACTGGGATTAGTCATATATAAGATGCTTTTAGATGCTTGTTCTGCGGTGGTTGTTTTTCCACACCATTTGGGTCCTTGAATTAAAACGACACCTTTACTTTTTAATTTTTTTTAAAAGTACATTGTCCACTATTATATTTCAATATTCACTCATAAATAGTCTCCTTATAGTAATTTTAGCATAGATATAATAATATTATAATACTTTTTTTCGATAATTTGTAGATTTTTTATTAGGTAATTTGTAAGTTTTTTGATATTTGTGTTGTTCTTAAGCATTATAACAGCGTAGCAAGGGCAAACAAAAAAAAGATTAGTTTTTAATTACTAATCATATTACATCTTACTACTACTCTTTTTAAGGCATCTTTGGTACAAGTATAAAGGGTTAAATCAAAATCACTTTCGATCATTTCTTTAATAGATGTAGGTGATAACTCTTCTATTAGTTCTACTTCATATACGTATTTATTATTTGATATATCAGTAAATATAATAGTATCTCCTTTTTTTAATTTATATAAAGAACCAAAATGGGCTTTATATGAATGTCCACATATAACTAAATTTTTACTTTTAATGGAACCATAATAAATAGATGGTGATATTTTAAGTGATTCATAGGAATAATTTTTGGTAATAGCTAGGTTAAGGTTTAATGTTGGAATTTCTAAGTATCCAACATATTCTAAGCCGTTTATTGTAATGCTTTCTTTTTTATCTTCTATTTTCTTAGTTTTTTCTAGTAAAACACTCATGGTTCCACTGTTCATTTCTTTTGAATATACTTCTTCTATTTCAAAACGGGCTAATAGTAATAGGGATAAAAGAATACATGAAACGCCAATTATGAATAATGTTTTTGCTGTTTTATTCATTGCTTACCTTGTTATATATTAAACTAGCTATAATAAATATTATTCCTATAGAAGATAGTATTTCTACTAGGAAACGCATTTGTCCTGTATAAACTAAGGTTTTTGTGTTTGTAACAATGAATAAATTATCTTCTTGCCAATATGTTGCTGTATAACCTTTTGGAACTTTGGTTTCTAGTACTCTGTATTTATCACTTTTTTGTAAATATTTCCAAGTGTGAGTCCAATTGTTATCTTTATTTAAGATAACTTTATCTATTAATTCTTCGTCAAGTAATAAGGCTATTTCAACACTTTTTGGAACATTTATTTCCCCTGATGTGTTGCTATTATTTAGGTTCCATACTTTTTTAACAGTAATATCTATTACTCTGGTAATGTCAGTTTTAGGCTTTGACTTGATGTTATATTCCCATTTGTTATCTATTACTCTGGGTAGCATGACTAAAAATGGTTCTATTTGGGAATAGTTTTCTACTCTGCTAGTTTGTTTAACTAGGTATAAACCTAATTCTAAGTCATTAAATGTTACTGTTCCTTCTTTGTTAGTAACTAAGGTGGTGCCTTTTATATTATTATTTAGGCATTTATCTATTTCACTTGTTATGCTATTAGTTTCTAAGTTTTTTAGGGAAGCTTGACATGATGAAAACTCATTTGTATATTCAAATATTAGGTTATGGTTTTCTTCTTTGGCATGCGCAACTTTGTAAATTGTGATTGAGGCTCCTTCTATTTTGGTTTCTTCTTCTTTTATGCTTAATGTTATTTCAATAGAGCCTTTTTTGTTAAAGTCTATGGTGTTATTGCTTTCTGCTTTGACATGGGTAATGTTTATCAAGCATAGAAACAGTAAAATATATGCGTACTTTTTCATATATGACCTCCTATTTTATCTTCCGTGTGGATAAAGAAATTCTTCATATTTATTAATATTAACCTTTTTTACTGGTTTAATTATTGTTATTATTAATAGTAGTATGATGATGGGTATGGTCAAGATGGGTACCACTATTAAATTGTTAATTTTAAATCCTTCAGTAGTTATGTATGTTGTTTTCTTTGTATTTTCTATTCTTGTTCCTCTTACTAGTAGTCTATGTGTATTTATTCCATAGGGGGTACAGGTAAGTAAGGTAACGTAGTCTTTGTTTTCTTCTATTTTGATGTTATTTCTATTGTTTGGTTTAACTATCATGATTTTGTCTATTTGGTAGTTTAGCACTTCATCTAGGATAGCTATTTTGAATGTATCTCCTATTTCTAACTTGTCTAGGTTAGTAAATAGTTTGGCTGAAGGTAGTCCTCTGTGGGCTGATAGGACACTATGGGTGGAGGGACCTCCAATTGGAAGCGATGTTCCTTCTAAGTGTCCAACACTAGAGTTTAATACTTCATTGCTAGTACCATGGTAGATAGGTAATTCTAATTTTATTTTATCTATAGTAAGATAGCCCATCATACCGTCTTTATTGATGTTTAATAAGTCATAATAGTTGTTTAGGTTACCATAATTAAAAAGGGGTTCTTTTAATTTATTTAATTCTTTGTTGTAGTTAATGGCTTTTTCTTTTAGTTCATCAAAATTAATGGTGTTGGTACTATTCAAAATGTTTTCATAGTTAGATATCATTCTTGACTGTTTTTTTTCATTGTAATAATTGCTTAATGTGGGATAAAATAGAGTTAAAAGTCCTATGAAAAAAAATATTATCATAATAATTGTCGTTTTACGCTTTTTCATAATGCTTTTACCTCACTTTTATCTTTTTATTTGATATGTGGAAAGGAGATTTTGACTCCTTTTCCAAATACCAAACTAGTTATTATATGTTTGCTTTGTATGCTCTTAGTTTTGTTACTAGTAATAAACCGAATCCTAAGATAAGTATTGTACCTAATGTTACAAATAGTATTGTACCTGTGCTACCTGTTTCTGGTAATTGTCCTCCTGTGTAGTTAATTACTGTGGCAGTATTTCTTGTATAGGTATTATTTTCATTCTTAGCATTGATTTCAATTTCTACTTTGCTGGTTAGTTTGTTGTATCCTACTGGGTTTACAACTTCTTCAAGTAAGTATTTTCCAGCATCTAAGCCTTCTATTATAGCATAGCCTGCTTTAATAGTAACGCCTGTTTCTCCTTTAACGGCAACACGGTATGTATTAGTTGTACTGTCTTTTAAAACTACTAAGATTTCTTTATTGTCTTTGTCATATAGTTTAAATTCAGCACCTTCTAATTCGTTACCATCTTTGTCTGTTTTCTTTAGGTTAAAGGCATATGTGTAAGTTGTTGTTTTCTTTGTATCTGTAGTTTCATCGCCATATTTTAGGTTAGTTTCGTTGCTGTTACCATCGCCTTCAATAACAGCATTTTTATTTAATGTAGCAGTATATTTAACTACTATTTTAGTGCCAATTGGTTGTTTTGCAATGAATGCATTATCAAATGTTACTGTGAATGTATAACCTTCTACATTTGTGTTTACTGTATAATTGCTGGTTTCAATTGCAACTTCATTGTTATTAGCAATAACGTATGCTTTAATGGAGTTAGCATTTAATGTTAGGCCAGTGCTCATTTTATCATATAAAATGTAGTCTGTGTAACCTGCTCCTGTTGTGATGGTTGATTTGAACTCAATAGTATCTCCAATTGTGGCATCATTTACTTTACCATATTTTCCTGTTGAGTTTTCTTTAACTTCTTTATCTACATCGGGAGTTTGAGTGTTCTTTTCGTTGATAACTCCATTTGGGTTGGTTGTA
>CAJKHY010000019.1 GCA_905199855.1 uncultured Clostridium sp. | reverse complement strand
CTGTAAAATTTGCTATAGCTGCTTTAGTTGAAGTTTCATTAGCGGTTATAGGTAAAAATAAATCTTTAGTAATATTACTATCTCCTACATATATAACATTAATATTTGCTGTCGTTAAAGATGCATTAATACTTTTAGATATATAGTTTAATGCTAAAGTAAATCCTAAAGTTAAAACAAAAACTCCTATTATTTGTAATATTAATACTTTTTTACCTGTTTTATCATTATTAAGTATATTTTTAATTTTTTTCATATAAAAACACCTTTCTTTATATAGTTAAGTACTCCCTGCTACCTTACATAATAATTATAAAAAAAAAAAGATAAAAAGTAAAGCCTTTTTTTATCTTTATTAAATTAATTTTAATTTTAATTTTACTTCTTAATATTATTTTTTAGTAACCAATTAATATAAAAAGTCATAAAATAGATATTAAAAACACTTAAGAAAATAAATTTTTTTTATTACCTAATTACTAATTTTTTAATCTTTTTATAACTTTCCAGATCTACATCTTTTTTATCAAAAATAATTGGCTCATACTCAGAATATATAACTTCATTCTTGTCATTTACATACATATCATATAATATACCCCCAATTTCATTTGGTAATTCGCATTTATCAATAAAAATGGAACCACCTATAAAACAAGGTGTAAGAAATCCTTCCATATTTCTATCAGTAAAATTGTAATAACGATGATAATGTCCTTGAAAAATAACTTTAGGATTATCTTTTGTATCTAACTTTTCAATAGATTTTTGTATTCTCGTTGAAGTTACATCTGTACTACCTTTATCTGGATGCTGTATTTTTATAGGAATATTATTTCTTTTTCCAACGTATATAGTGGCTTTATCTTGCCCACGATAAGTAATATCTGGACGACATTTAGCAATTGCTTTACAAATATCAGCACCAATTTCACGATAAAATGTAAAATCGTGATTCCCTCCGATTAAATCCATAGTAACCCCTTCAATCTCAGGCCATGTATTAATTATATTATCTAATTGTTCATCATAACCTTGAGCAAAACATTCATAAGGATGCTCTCCTCTTTTACTGAAATAGTGACCATCACTAATATCTCCTGTATGAAAAAAATGTCTATATCCTCTATCATATGCTTCTTGCATAAAACGATTTAATAATTGAAGTTGTTGCCTTTTGTGTCCCATATGTGTATCTCCAATAACTCCAAAACTAATCTTTTCAGATTCACTTAATTCTTCTTTAATAGTTTTATCTTTTCTATAAGTTATTCTTTTAATAATATAATAATTATTATCTTTATAAATTATTTTGATATCATAACCTTCTAATTGCATTGCTTCAATAATACCATATATAGATATTTCATCTAATCCTAGTTTTTTTGAAGCATCTTTTATAGTTTCATTATTATTTAATTTTCTAAATATTTTTTTTAATTCCTCACTCATTTCTAATCACCCTTTTTTAAAATTAATTGTTTGGCTTTTTTGTAATCATCATCATATGTTTTATAAAAAGGAATCTTACCACGAATAATTCTATCTATTTGATAATTTTTATCTTTTTTAATTGTAATTATCCATGCTCCAACAGTATTATGTTTATATTTTTTGTTTTTATCTATTTCAGGTGCTGTTCCTAACAAACCAGGCACTTGAAAAACAGTCATACCTCTTCTATTATATTCATCTTGTACTAAAGAATGTCCTTGGAATATAATATCAGCTTTATCTTCGCTTCTTAATGCTCTTATATACTGATCTGATTTATATGATATTTGATATGTTCCAGATCCTTCTTGATGATATAGTCTTATTTTAATACCTTTTCTACATTTACTTGGTTTAAGAATTATATCTCTTCGATTTGGCCCCAAATAAATTAAATCTTCTCTTTGTTCACTTATAGCATTTCCAATATCAATACCAATATCTTTCAATAATTTATGATCATGTTCACCAGTAATGAAATATGTTTTCATATCTTCAACTATTGGATAACGATTAATTATTTCTTCCTTTTGAGCATTAAAACCATAAGCAAATATTGAGCTTCTACCTTCTTCATCATTTTTAGGATACTTTCCTACTGAAATATCTCCTAAATGAAAAACAAAATCACAACCAACACGAACAGCAAAACGATATACTTCATTAACTAAAGATGGTTGAGAATATTTTGATCCATACCATGTATCAGAAATTACTAATATTTTTGTTTCGTTTTTATCACTTGTAATAACATAAGGAGAATTACTACCAATTTTCCCTTCTCCAAAACTAGTAATAATAATATCATTTTCTATTTTTTCTTTGTAAATATTAATCCCCTTTTGTTTTAATAAACCAATCATTCCTAATATAGTCATTTCATCAACTTCATAAAATGAAGCTAAGCTGGATACAGTTTTTTCAACATTTAAGATATCCATAGAAAATTGGTTTAAAATTCCTTCGCTAATATTCTTTTTTTCTTTCATACTTTCTCCTTAAATTTTATTAATTAATTTTTAATTTTATTAAATATTAAATTTAATAAAGTCTTTAATAGTTTTTTTGAAACATAACTTTTGAAGAAATATCAATATGATTTCTTATTTCTTTGGTTGTATTTTGTGTAACACAATAATCTTATTGATTATGTTTTGTATACCACTTACCAATTTATTATACTATAATTATCTTTTTTTATTGCTAATTTGTATATAATTATTACTATCTTTTAACATATATAATTTTAATCTAAGTTCATTAATAATAATCTGTATTTTTTTTAGAGTTAAACTTTGATAGGTATTACCTAAATATTTAACATAAGTACTAATTATCATTAGTTTTAATCTTTCTGCTTCTACTAAAGATTTCCTAATAACATCTCCTGAATCACTATTATCTTCATCTAAACTATCTAATATATTTAATAAATAAGCTATCTTTTTGTCTATTTTTTTCTTTATTATTTTTTCTGCTAAAGTAGGAGATGCAAAAACTATCTTAGTTACTTCTATAGCATCTTCTTTTTTAGTTTTAGGTTTTATTTTATAACCATCTATATTCTTGTATTCAATGTATATTGTTTCTTTAGTATTTTTATCTTTTTCTAAGAAAAAGTTTTTGTTTTCTCCCATTTTAACCACCTTTGCTTATTTAATAATTTTTATTTATTTCATTAAATTTATTAGTTTTTTTTATTTGTTCATTATATCTATATTCATTTATATTTTTATGATGTCCACTTAATAATACATCAGGTACTTTTAATCCATTATAATCGACTGGATATGTATAATTAGGATAATCCATTAAATTATTGTTAAAACTTTCATTTTGAAGAGATTCTTTATTGATTACACCATCAAGTAATCTAACTACTGAATCAGTAATTACCATACTAGGTAATTCTCCTCCTGTTAGAATATATTTACCAATGCTTATTTCATAATCGACAATAGTTCTTATTCTTTCGTCAAATCCTTCGTAGTGGCCACATATAATTATTAAATGTTTAAATTTAGACAAATCAGTAGATAGTTCTTGGTTAAGTATTTTGCCATCAGGTACTGTTAGGATAACTTTAGTATCACTTTCTTTTAAACTATTCACAGCATCAAATATTGGTTGGCACATAAGTACCATGCCCGCTCCCCCTCCAAAAGGATAATCATCTACTTTATTGTTTTTTTGTTTGGAATAATCTCTTATATTATGAATATTAATAATAACTTTGTTATTATTAATAGCTCTTTTTATAATTGATTCATTTAGGAAACCATCGAACATTGAAGGAAACAATGTTAAAATATCTATTTTCATTATATCAAACCTTCTATATTTTTATATATTATTTCTTTTTTATCTAAGTTGATATTTTCTATTAAATTGCTATTATATGGTAACAATATCTCTTTTTCTTTATTTTTAACAATAATTATTTTGTTTTTATTATGGTTTTCAAAAGAAGATAATTTACCTATAATGTTATTGTTTATTATAATATCAAAATTTAATAAATCACTTTCTAAGTATTCATTATCATTTAATTGTAAGTCTAATCTATTTATATATACTAAACTACCTTTATATTTTAAGACTTCATTTATGTTATTATAATTTTTTAATGTAATCATATCAAATATTTTGTGATGTCTGTATGTGTTGATTACTTCATTTATTTTATCTTTGCCTATATATATATTAAAATTATTTTTAAATACTCTATCTTTATAAGGAAAATCACTTATTATCCTTAATTCTCCTTTGATACCATGAGTATTAACTATCTTACCTATTAATATATAATTCATTTGTTTAACTCATACATTAATATGCTAGCAGAAACACCAACATTTAAACTTTCACATTTGTTATTCATTTTAATATATATATAATCATCACATAAGTTATCTAAATCATTATTCATTCCTCTTGTTTCATTGCCCATGATTAATGCTATTTTATTAATACTATGATATTTAGTTATATCTTTGCCATTTGTAACTTTAGTACCTAATATAAAATATTTTTCTTCTTTTAGTTTGGGAATAATATTTAGTAAATTATCTCTTATAACATTTATGTTAAATAGCATTCCTTCCGTGGCTCTTATTACTTTTGGATTATATAAATCGGTAGTGTTATTTGATAGGATTACTGTATCAAAGTTAAATGCGACCGCACTTCTAATGATGGTGCCTAGATTTCCTGGATCAGTGATATCATCTAATATGATAACTTTATTACCTATTTTTTTATCTTCTTTTTTTATTACTTCAGCCATTATTTTAGGTGGTGTATCTGTTAAAGAAATTTTTTTCATTACATCATATGATACTTTTATGGTATCTACATTATCTATATTATCTAATTTATAATCTTCTAATACTATTAATAGTTTAACTAAATTTTTTTTATAAGCTTCTTCTACTAAGTGTTTACCTTCAACAAGAAAAGTATCACTACGATATTTTTTTTGGTTAAGTTTAGTTAAATATTTGATTTTTTCATTATTTAAGGAAGTTATTATCATAATTATGCTCCTTTTTTTATGTGATTATCTTTATACATAAGATCTTCTTTGTCATTACTTGAGTTTATTGTATCATAATTTTATAGAAAAATATAGTTTTTTCCTTATTTTAAAAAAAATACTTAGAATTACTAAGTAATATTATTTTTTTAGATATTAGATATTACAGCATACTAAAAAACGCGGTAATATCTTAGTACGTTTTTTATTTTTTTAATATGTATTTCAGTATTTTGTGGTTTTTCATTTCAGTTTTTTGTGGTTTTTCATTTCAGTTTTTTGTGGTATTTTAATTTTAAAAAACTAGAGTTTGCTCTCTAGTTTCCTTTTTTCATTTCCTGTCATGGTCGGAATCACCGCTTTTTTCATTTCCTGTCATGGTCGGAATCACCGCTTTTTTCATTTCCTGTCATGGTCGGAATCACCAGCTTTTTTATTATATAAGTAATATATATTATATATTCTTTCTAATATATCACTCATGTAATTAATATACTACTTTTTTCTTTTGTTGTCAAGAATATTTTTATGTTTTTATTTTGTTCTTATATGTATATGTTATGCTCTTAATTATATAAAATTACAATAAGTATATTAAATTGTTAATATAAGCTTATTATTATTTTTTTCTTATGAATTAAAATGCGAATAGCAAATAACATATAATGTTATTTATTTTTTAAGATAATATTTTCATAGGCTATTTTTAGATATTTAATTAAATATTTATCTATTATAAAATATAATATAATCATTAGTAATATATATATATTGTATTTAGGTAATAACAATATTTTATAGAATATTAAAAGTGATAGGGTGAATGTTATTCCGCATATGCTAAGTAGGATTTTGGCTATTTTAGTAGAGTTTTTGCTAATATTATTTATTATTATTAGATTAATTATGCCTGTTGATGCCACAAGTGCCATTTTATAATTTTCTATATTTAGATGGAATATTTTTGTTACTAATAGTAATAGTAATACATTGATGCATACTGTTATACCTGATGGTATTGAGAATGCTAAAACTTTGTTTAAATTATCTTTGTCTACTTTTTCGTTGTTAGGTTCTAATGCTAAGATAAATGATGGTAGTCCTACGCATAAACTTCCTATTAAAGTTAATTGTATTGGGTAAAATGGATAATTGAATGATAATAATATTGATAATACAGTTAGTAAAAATGAATAGATAGTTTTTACTAGATACAGACTAGATACTTTAAGCATGTTGTTAATTACTCTTCTTCCTTCCTTTACAATATCGGGTAATTTGGTAAAGTCTGAATCGATTAATACTATTTGGGAAACATTTTTAGCCGCTTGTATACCTGAATTTAAAGCAATGGAACAGTCTGCTTCTTTTAGGGCTAATATGTCATTTACTCCATCCCCTATCATTCCAATGTTTTTTTCTTCTTTTAATATTTTGATGATTTGTTGTTTTTGATATGGTGTTACTCTACCAAAAATATGATTATTTTTAACTATTTCTTTTATTTTGTAGTAGTCATTAGGTAAGGTAGAACAGTCTATATATTTATCATAATGTGGGTAGTTGATTTGTTTCATTATTTTAGATACTGTTATGGGGTTATCACCTGATAATATTTTGATATCTACTCCTTGTTTCTGAAAATATGTAAGTGTATTTTCAACATTTTTTCTAATATTATCTTTTAGTATTATGAAAGCTATTACTTTTCTTTCTTTTGGTAAATTGTTGTTTGATGTTATATCATTTGAATGCATTAAGGTAAGTACGCGGTAGCCTTCTTCATAGTATTTATTTATGTAATTATAGTATTTTTTTGGATTTTCACAAATGTATTCTAAAGCTCCAAGAATAAAGGTGTTTTCTTTTTCAAAGGTTACCATTTTCCATTTGCGATATGAAGAGAATGGTACTTTTTTTAATACTTTGTAATTTTTTGTTTTGGTAAAGTATTTGTCTAAGGCTTTGTCTGTTTCGTTAATGTTTGTGCTATTCATATTTTTGATGATGTTATTTATTTCATATTTTTTGTCTAAGGCGATTACTTCAGCGACACTGAAGGTGGAATCGGTGATAGTTCCTGTTTTATCTAGGCATAATGTGTCTATGCTCGCTAAGGTTTCGATACCATTTAGTTTTTGGATGATAACATTTTTTTTTGCCATTTTTATGATGCCGACTGATGATGTTATGCTGGTTAGTAAGATTAGTCCTGATGGAATCATACCGATTACTCCTGCGACTGTCGATAAGATGGCTTGATTTAATGATGTGTGATTAAAGTAATAGGAAGATATGAATAGTAGAATCATTGAAGGAATAATAATTATCATGATTAATTTGAGTATTTTGTTTAGGTTTTTTCTTAGGAATGTTTCGTTTGTTTTTATGTTTTTAGTGTTTTCTACTAGTTTAGAAGCATAGGTATCACTGCCTAAGGCAATAACTTTGCAGGTAGCGGTGCCTGAAACGATGATTGTTCCTGAATATATTCTATCGTCTTTTTTCTTTATTATATTTGTAGATTCTCCAGTGATAATGGATTCGTCTACTTCGCATAAATCACTGGTTACGACTTTGGCGTCGACAATTGCTTGATCTCCTTGCTTTAAGAAAATGATATCATCAATAACGATATCTTTTTCGTTGATTTGTACTTTCTTACCTTCTCTTAATGTGGTTACTTTATCTTGAATAGTTAATTTTAGGTTATCGATAATGATTTTTGAGGTTATTTCTTGGTGGATGGCAATGATGGTATTAATTACTATGACAAAGATAAATAATAGGTTAGTATATTCTCCAGTAAATATTACTAAGATGGCTAAAAAGATATTAATTAAATTAAATAAAGTAAATATATTACTTATAATAATGTTTTTAATGGTATTTGAGTAATTGTTATCTAAATTGTTATTTTTTTTCTTCTTTAATCTTGTTTGTACTTCTTGATTAGTAAGTCCTTTCATAAGTGCCTCCTAAAAAAAGGCTAAGCTAGCCTTGATGATTTATCTTCTGTTCCAAGATGCTCCAATGTGAGTTAAACTTGGGAAGATTTCTTTTGGATTTATTGTATAGTTACTTGCTCCCGCTACACGATGTCCTTCCACAAGTTGGAAATGTAAGTGAGCTCCACAAGAACATTTATCATATCCTTTACCAGTTTTCCTCCATGGACAATATATAGGGTTTGGCGAAGTTGTTGTATCACCACCACCTGATAAACCTATAACAGTTTCTGAGGTAACATTTTGTCCTACTGAAACATTTATCGATAATAAATGTAAATACATTGTTGTATAAAGTTTGCCTTTGACATTGTGATAGATATACACTTGGTTTCCACCACATGTTGATCTATATCTAATGTAAGCTACTTTTCCCGCGGCTGCTGCATATACTTTGGTTCCTTCTGCTACACCATAGTCTTGTCCGTAGTGGAAGTCTCCTAAATTTCTACCTCCATATAGGCTGCTTACTCTACCGCTTACTAGGGGATATCTAAATGATGAGGAATATGCGATAGATACGCAAGCATTGATATCTTGATATAATGAGCAACCTAAGGTGTTTTTGTAATAATTAATTTCGTCTTGTAATATTTTAATGTCTTCTTCTACTGATGTTACACCTTCGGTATATCCTACTAATTTGTTTCCTAAGGATATTTTTTTACTAGATAATTCACTAATTTGATTTTGTAATTTTTTCTCTTTTTCAGCTAAATCAACCTTACTTTTTTCTAACTTTTTAATTAATTCTTCTAGATCTGCCATTACTTTATTGTTATAACTAGATATTTGATTGACAACTGAATATCTGTATATTAATTCGGTATATGAATCAGCTTCCATGATGTATTCTAGGTAAACATTCTCGCCATTAGATTTTTGCAAGAATTTAAGTAATTCTTTGGTTTCATTTTTCTTGTTTTTTATTTCTTCTGTTGATTTTTCGATGTCTTCGTTTGCTTTTTTTACTTCATTTCTGGTATTTTCTATTGCAACAGAATTGTCATAAATACTTTTTTCGACGTTTTTTATTTCTTGTTCTGTCATTTTTTTGTTATTGTCGGCGATTCTCTTTTGATTTTTTAAGTTTTCTAATTCTTTATTCATATCATAAAGTGTCTTAGCACTTGTATTAGTAAATGGTACAACCAATAGAGAAATCACAATGACAATATAGATTATATTTTTGAATTTGTTTTTCATTTAATTCCCTACCTTCATAAGTATTATACCATATTATTTAAAAAAATGCAAAAAAAAGAATGTATTCTTGACACATTCCCTTATCTTATAAAGACTAAATAGATTATAAATGTTAAATATATTGCTAGTAAGATAATACCATGAATATTATCCCCTTTACTATCTTTATTGCTTATTCCTACCGCTATTGAGGCCAGTATGCCACCGATTAAACCTCCAATGTGGGCTGCATTATCAATGCCTTCAGCAACAAAACCGAATATTAAATTAATAATTATAATTGGTAATATTTGACTTCTAATGACATTGCCTAAATATGGTCGATAATAATAACCAAAATATAATAATGATCCTAGTAGCCCAAATATTGCTCCAGAAGCACCAGCAGAAATAACATTATGAGAAAATGCTATGGATAACATGCTCCCACTTATAGCACTTATTATGTAAATGATAATAAATTTAAATTTACCATAAAAGCTTTCTACCTGAGGTCCTATAACATATAATGCATACATATTAAGTAATAAATGCATAATTCCAATATGAAGGAAAGCACATGTTAGTAAACGATAATAATCTCCATTTTTTACTAACACATCAAGATTAGCCCCGAATTTAAGTAAGGTTAAATTATCATAAGAACCTTTACCAAAAATATACATCAAAGCAAACATTATTACACACATTGATATAATAAGATAAGTAATAATAGGTTTTCTTTTTCCAAATAGTTTTTCTGCTTCCAAACTTTTTTGTCTGTTATACTCATTGATATCACCGGCTAATTTAGTATACAATTCAAGGCCTTTTTCTTTATATTTGGTTTTATCAATGATATCAGGAAATACCTCTATAATGTTTTTTCTATTCAAATCAGTTAAATTATTTAAATAAATATTATCACAGACATCATCTTCTTTTAAATTAACATTATCTCCTAAATCAACATAGATATTTAAAACTTTCATTTTATAACAAAAAGTTTGCTTTTGTAACGATTTTAACATATGTTTAAATTTAAAAATATCAAAATCTAATTGTTCATTATTATGAATATAATGGTTAACAATCCTAACTACTTTATATGGACTATTCATATTTTCAAGCCATATTTCATCTTCAAGTCCATGTAATAATACAGGATTATAATGTTCACTAGTAATAAAATAATGCATTAATTTCATAATGTTTGAATCTTTTGTTTCAACTTGCATTTTTTCCTCCTTTAATGTAATAATATTATACTAAAAAACATAAAATAAATAAAGAGGTGGATAATGAAATTTAAAAAAATATTAAAATATATTCTATATTTATTTCCTTGGTTTCTTAGTAGTATATTATCTTATAAAAAATATAATTATTATAATAGTCTAAATTTACCATTTTTTGCTCCGCCAAAAATTATATTTCCTATTGTTTGGTCGATTTTATTTATTTTAATTGCTTATACTATTTATAAGGTTTATCCAACAAGTGATAAAGCTTATAAGAAAGTATTACTTATTAATTATTTATCTAATCAGTTGTTTACTATTTTGTTTTTTAACTTAGAAAATTTGTTTCTTTCTTTTGTGGATACTGTAATTGTTTTTATGAGTAGTCTTTACTTATATGAGGCAACTTATAATTATGATAAAAGTGTTTCTAAATATTTAATTCCTTATATTATTTGGAATCTATTTGCTTTAATTTTGTCTCTTACTATTACTGTTATGAATTAACTTTATAATAATTTAATATTTCCATGAATTCTTTAGGTGGATCTACTTTAAACTCTAAGTATTTATGAGTAACAGGATGGGTAAAGCCTAATGTGTAAGCATGAAGCATTTGGCCAAATGTAGGATTAATTTGTTTTTTATAACCATATACACTATCATTTACTATTGGATGATTAATATAACTTAAATGGACTCTTATTTGGTGTGTTCTACCAGTTTCAAGACTACATTCTATAAATGTTGTGTCTTTGTATCTTTCAAGAACTTTAATATGAGTTACTGCATCTTTAGAATTAGCAGAAGTTACACACATTTTTTTTCTATTTTTTATATCTCTTCCTATTGGAGCATCAATCGTGGCTGTATCTTCTACAATGACTCCATGTACTAAAGCTAAGTACTTTCTCTTTGCTTTATTTGATTTTAATTCTAAAGCAAGTTCCCTATGAGTTTTATCATCTTTTGCTACCATAAGTAAACCACTTGTATAAGCATCAATTCTATGTACTATTCCAGGTCTTATATTATCTAAATTACTTAACTTTGAATGGTGCATTAAAGCATTTACTAAGGTATGATTTCTATTACCACATCCAGGATGTACTACCATACCACTTGGTTTATTAATAACAAGTAAATATTCATCTTCATAAACAATATCTAATTTTATATCTTCAGGTTCTATATTACTATTTTCTTCTTCTTTTATATTATCTATAGTAATAATATCTCCTATTTTAACTAAATAACTGCTTTTAGTATTTTTATTATTTACTAATATGCTGTTATTTTTTATTAATTTTTGTATTTTACTTCTACTACTATCTATTTTATCAATTAAATAGTTATCTAATCTTATATTATTTTCTAATACTTCTATTTTCATGAATCTTCCCCCTTTAAATAAGAATTAATAACTAATATTATACACCCAATTACAATAAATGAATCCGCTAAATTAAAGATAGGAAAATTATAGTTAAATATCATAAAATCAAAATAATCAATAACATAACCATATATAATTCTATCTATTAAATTACCTATTATGCCCCCAAATAATAATCCATAACTAATAATTTCTAATTTATTAAAGCTTTTTTGTTTCTTTATACATTTATGTAAATAGTATAAAAAGATAAAAGTAATAATAATTAATATATATCTATAACCAATTAAAATAGAAAAAGCAGCACCTTTATTTTGAACATAAGTTAAATAAAAAAAGTTATTAATTATTTTAATTGTTTGACCTAATATTAAATAATTAGATACAAGTATTTTTACTATTTGATCTATAATTAAACTAATTAATGCAAAAATATATACTTTTTTCATAAATAACCCCCTCATCCACAAGTATTGATAATCTTATCTTTAGTAAGACATTCTAAAGATTCTATTTTAAAACAATAATTATTATTTTTATCTTTATATATATCAATTAATGTTTCTATATTACAACCCATACTGTTTTTAGGATTAACGACATTAGAAATATTATTATATAGTAATACATCTTTTAAAGTAACGGTCTTTAAATATTTATCATCGGTAGTATCTTCTTCTTTTAGTTCAACATTTTTAATATTAAACAAGATATAAGTATCTACCAAATTTTTAATTCTTTCTTTGAATGTTTCTTCTATTTTGTCATTAGATATATCTAAACTACGTAAGCTAACTGGTATAATAATTAATGCTATAATACCAATAATAACTAATACTGATAATAATTCTACTAGGGTATATCCCTTTTTATTTAACATTAATCTCACCTACTTCATACTTACTATTACTTTAAAGTATTCATATTTATCATATAGTTTTAATAAATTAGTATAATCTATTTCATAATCATTAGCTATTAAACTTATAGTTATGTTATCTATACTATCAAGTAGGGTTATATCTTTTATTTTAATATTATATCTTTTTACAATATTATCATTATTTTCTGTGCCTAATTTTATATAATTATTGATATTGTTGATATCTAATAATTGATAAGGTAATATATCAAATACTTGACTCTCATAAACTAATCTATAATCATTTTCTTCTATTAAATAATAATAACCATTATAACTTACATAATTACTAATTACATCATTAATAGTTTTTACAATGTAAATATATTCATCCTTTGTAGTTATTTTATATTTACATAAATTGGTTTTATCTTCTATTTTATAACTAATATCATATGTATATTCACTATAATTATTATCTTTGTTGGGAGTATCTTTAATAGTAGTATCTTTATCATTACCAAAGTCAATTTTATCTATGTTGTTTCTAATAGATAATCCTAATATAATAAATAAAACAAGAAAAACAAGAAATCCACCAAGTAATATACCAATTATTTTATACTTGTTTGTTTGTTTATTATTATAGTTATTATAATCATTATTATTTGGGTTTTCTTCTATTTGTTCTACATATACTTTTTTTTCACCTAAATCTTTATTATAATTAAATGAAAAGTTATTATTCAACAGTACCACTTCCTACTCTTTTATTTATTATAACAAATTTTCTAAATTAATTAAATATTATTTCAAAATAATTCCGATTAAATTATTCTTATCCTTAACCCCATTTAAATAATCTCTTACTTTGGTTCTTTTTTTACCTTCCAACTTTATTTCTTTTATGATGATAGAAGAATCTTTGGTTTTAACTATTAATCCTTCCTTGTTAATATCTACAATCTCTCCAATAACACCATCATATTTTTTATTCAAAACTTCAGTTTCATATACTTTCACTCTTGTATCATTCATAATAAAGTAGGCTCCTGGATTAGAATTTAAGCCTCTTACAAGATTATGTATATCTATACTGTTTTTATTAAAATTAATATGTTCTTCTTCTTTTTTTATGTTATACCCTAGTGTCACTTTACTTTCATCCTGTTTTGTTCTAGTGATATTACCACTTATAATGTTAGGTAAAGTTTTCATGAGTAAATCCCTTCCTAATAAGCTTAGTTTATTATACAATGTATCTAGAATATCATCACTCTCAATTTTAATTTTTTCACTAGTTATTATATCACCACTATCCATATGAGTATCCATATACATGATAGTAACACCAGTTTCTTTTTCTCCATTAATGATAGCCCAGTGTATTGGGGCTCCGCCTCTTAATTTAGGAAGTAATGAGGCATGAACATTAACACATTTATATTTAGGATAATTAAGTAAAATTTCTGGTATTATTTGGCCAAAAGCACAAGTAATAATAATATCAGGTTTCATATCTAATACTTTTTGATAATCTTCTTTTATTTTAATTGGTTGAAATACAGGAATATTATGTTCTAAGGCTACTTTTTTTATTGGAGGTATTATAATGTTACCTTTTTTATCTTTTTCTTTATCTGGTTGACATACTACTAAAGAAACTTTAGTGCTTTCAATTAATGCTTCTAGTATTGGCACAGCAAATGTAGGAGTCCCCATAAATACAACATTTAAGTCTTTCATTATATCACCTATCTATTTTTTAATTCATAAAGTAATGAATCATTATCAAAATAGTTAATCTTCATTGCTTCTTTTACTTCTTTTAATGTTTCACTTGCTTTAATTCTAGCTTTTCTAGTCCCTTCTTTTAAAACATTATATACATATTCAGGATTCTTTTCTAATTTTTCTCTTCTTTCTCTTATTGGTCTTAATTCTTCTTGTAAGATATCATTTAGGAATTTTTTTATTTTCATATCACCTAATCCACCCCTTTTGTAATGATCTTTTAATTCATCAAGGTTTTTATATTCAGGTAAATATTTACTAAATGAATCATTTTTACAAAAAACATCTAAATAAGTAAATACTACGTTTCCTTCAACATTTCCTGGATCAGTTACTTTTATGTGATTAGGATCAGTATACATAGAAAATACTTTTCTTTTTATTTCTTCCTCACTATCTTTTAAATAAATACAATTATTTAAAGATTTACTCATTTTAGAATTACCATCAATACCCACCAAACGTTTTTCATTCAATGTTTTAGGTAATAGAGCTTCAGGTTCTACTAAAACATTGCCATATATTGAGTTAAACTTTCTCACTATTTCCCTTGCTTGTTCTATCATTGGTAATTGATCATCCCCAACAGGAATAATATTTGCTTTAAACGCCGTAATATCAGCCGTTTGACTAACAGGATAAGTGAAGAATCCAGCAGGAATACTCTCATTCATTCCTTTTTGTTTAATTTCTTCTTTTACCGTAGGATTACGATATAATCTAGCTATTGTTACTAAATTCATATAATAAAATGTAAGTTCGGTTAATTCAGGTACTTCCGATTGAATAAAGTAATTAACCCTATTAGGATCTATTCCACATGCTAAATTATCAAGAACTACTTCAAAAACATTATCTCTTACTTTTTTAGGATTATCATAATTATCAGTTAATGCTTGAGCATCCGCCGCAAAAAGATACATCTCATCAAAATCATTAGAATTTTGTATCTTTATTCTATTTCTTAATGTTCCAACATAATGCCCAATATGCAGTGGTCCTGTTGGACGTTCTCCTGTTAAAATAATTTTTTTCATAAATACACCTTCTTTTTTTGTTCGTATATTAACTATACTACAATTGAAACATAATGTCAAGATGTCTTCATACATTTGTTTGAAAAGAATACTTTAAAATCCCCATAATATTTATATTATCATCTTATATAAAGAGTTTTAGAGACAGTATTAAACTCATACCATATTAGAACAAAGATAATTATTGTAATATTTACTGTTATGGACTACCCTGTATTTATTCCTTAACCTCATAAAATGAACTATTACTATTTACCACAATATTGGTTTATCAACACCATATTTAAAAAAAATATAGACAAAAATAAACTAATTTGTTAAAATAAATTTAAAGGATGTGAAAAAATATGGAATGTATATTTTGTAAAATAATTAAAGGAGAAATACCATCTTATACTATTTATGAAGACGATGTTGTTAAAGTATTTTTAGATGTTAATCCTGATAACAATGGACATACTCTAATAGTACCAAAGAAACATTATTTAGATTTATATGATATACCTTTAGATGTATTATCACATATTAATAAAGTAAGTAAAGAAATAGCTAAATTACTTACCTGTAAATTACATGCAGATGGTATTACTTTAGTGCAAAATAATGGTTTACTTCAAGCTATAAAGCACTACCACTTACATTTAATACCAAAATATAAAAATGAAGAAAAGATAAACGTTGAAAAAATATATAGTATTTTAAAGGACTAGTAAGTTAACTTATTAGTCCTTTTGTTATTCTATAATTGTAGTATAAATTGTATAATAGAAAGTCATAGATATCTTAAAATTATGACTCTTTAACTTTAAAATTTTTATGATATTTCATATTGACATTTACAAATGTCAAATCCTAATTAATTTCCCGCCCTTACGGGCGTTTTACCATGCCCACCCCACAAAAATGAGTGCGGTGTGGGCAATCCTCATACCAAGTATGGTATGTATCATATTATACATTGCCTTCGCCATAAATTGCTCTATCTGTGTTTCACACTCGCTTACGCTCCCGTAGTGGAAAGCACCACACGGAACCCGTAGTTGCCGTTGTCCACACCCGCGCCGAAGCTGAAGAGGAACACGCCCGCATCAACCCCACCGCCGTAGTGGCCTCCGCGTAGGAACCAAGGGTAAGAAGAGTTAACAAAGAACGCGTCGTCACTATACCAGCCTGCTGTTTCCCCTGTTGCATCCCCTAGGTGGCTTGCTGCAACACTTGTTCCTGAGTATATATCTATATGTTCTGCTGGTACTCCACTAACATTTAATCCTGAATCCCCTGTATTTTTACTAAGATTTCCCATTACGTATTCCCATGAACCGCCCGCCATATCATAAATCCCAGTAACATTACCTGTGGTAGAGGCTGCTCCTCCCCCTTGTTCTATTAAATATGTAATTCTTGCTTCGGCTCCATCTATTACTTTCACATTTTTTACATATCCTGAATCAGTTCCACTATCATCTGAGCTGTCTTTTCTATATGTAAATTCTAAAGTATATGTTCCTACTTCTAATATATGTGTTTTTGATACATACGTCATGCTTACATCAGCTGTTCCATAACTCGTTCCACCTATTTTAGTTGATGTTCCTGTACTATCTATTATATTATCACCTTGTTTTATTGTATAGTATAAATAATCAAAACTAGCACTTTCACTTGAAGCACTATAATCAAACGACAATACACCTTGTCCAGTCAATGTAAAAGTATAAGTTAAAGTTGTACTGCTACTTGCAACCCCTTGGTTAGCACTTTTCCATATTGGACTATCACTAGTGCCAATATTAGTCCAAGTATAAGTACTATCACTTGCTGGTGTTGCTATAGTTAACTCTGTTCCTGTACCTTCAACCAATTCTTTTTCTATCTTTGGTTCATTATATTTATATGTTCCTTCACTAGTACTACTAGTTACTATAGGATCTCCTGTGCTTCTTCCTGTTATATAACCATAACTATTATTATTTGCTATATCAGTAGTACCTAATCCATATATACTTTGTTTTAAATAAGCTACTGCTCCCCATTCTATATTTTTCATCATATGAGAGTCTGCAGTACTTACACCATTTGTAGTTAAATAATCTGTTGACCTAAATAACTGTCCTGTACTATACATACTTGATACTGTTATACTCCTTAAAGATGATATTCCTGGTTTTACTGTTGGAGTTGTTTCGCTTCCTGTTGTTTCAAACTTTCCTACCCATATGCCCTTTAATTCAGTATCTCCAAAAGTAAATGCTGGATGTGTATAATAATTTCCATTACTTTTATTTGTACATGTTTCATTACCATTTGTATCATATGTACATGTTACTGTTCCTGTTGTACTTGTTCCATTTTCAAATACTACATCTATTAATTGAGATGATGTTCCAGATGCATATGTTGCATTAAATAATTGATATTTATATCTTGGTATCCATACATAATATGCTAATATATCCTCTTCTTTTACTGGGGTATACGCAGGTGAACTCATATAATCTGCTCTTGATTTAGAACATTCTACTCCTTCTGTAGCATCAGTTTTAACCATAACTGCATTAGCCCAGATTTTATCAGTATAATTATACCAGCCAGCATTAGTATCTGCTTTTATCCAATAGCCTAATCCTTCATCATATACTACAGGTATCATTCCTTCTGCTAGAACTGGAGCATTAGCGCCTGAATTATCAGTATATACTGGAGTTACTGTATTAATTGGACACTTAGTATTAACACTAACATCTATCCTAGCTCTAAAACTATTTCCTTGTATAGTATTAGGGTTATACATATTACCGTCTATATAAAATATTATTTTATAATATGTTTTATTTTGGTTTAATTCTACTACACTTAATTCATATTTAGTATCTTGTTCTTTATCTTTAAAATTAATCTCACTTACTTCATTATAAGTAATGTTATCATTACTACTAAGTAATTTTACTTTAAATGATTCATGTTTTAGATTATCTGGTAATAATGTTGGAGTTATATTTATACTTAAATCTAAGTTATCTTCTATTTTCTTTTTTATATAAAATGCAGTTATTTCCCCATCATTATAATCTAATACTGGTCCTATATCAGTAATATCTATATCATTACCGCCTTTAAATACTACATCTGCCATATCTTCTACAGTTATATCTACTAGGGGATTATTACTACTTTGCCAAGTAAAGTATGCGTATGTAGTACCTATTATCATTATTATTAATGATAAGCTAATTCCTATAATTAAATTTCTTTTCTTTTTACTTATAACTAAATTATCCATAATACATCTCCATTCTAGTATAGTATAACAAAAGAACAAGTATTAAAATTCTAATATTTCATTTTGTTTATCTATTTTATATAATTTATTTTCAGTATTTAAACTGTCTCCATACAAAGATTTGTGTTATGTAATTTATTCTATTCATTTTAAACACCTATCTTCTTCTGTTATTCTTATGTATAAATAATATCATAACTTAGTTACTATTACAATACTTTTTTTAATATTTTTATCTAATGTAAAATAAAAAAACTATTGCTAGTTCTTTTATTTTAATTCATCAATATATTTTTTTAATTGTTTAGCATTACTGCCTAAAATTATTTTTAATTGATTATCTATTTCTACTACACCTTTAGCGCCAAGTTTAATAATAGCATCTTTATTGACTTTGCTAATATCTTTTAAGGTTACTTTAAATCTTGACATATTAACTTCTGTATCAATAATATTTTCTTTTCCTCCAAGATAATCAACCAATTTATTTAATTCTATTTTAAAATCTTTTTTATTTCCTTTTACTAAAGCTAAAGCCACGATTAGTAAAAACGTAATAATAATTATATATTGATATAATTCCATTCTCTCAACTCCTAATTCATTCTAACATTTTTTTACTCTTTTGTCCATACTCTTTTTTCTAACTAGATTTTTTAATAAGTAATAAATGACACCACTGCTGAAATAAAATAATATTAAAAATAAAGCTTGTAATTGGTTATTTAGTCTACTAGGTATTATTAATTGTAATAAAATTAAAATAATTGATAAGAGAATATTTTTATAAAATATTACTAGAATTTTTTCTATATCATTTATAACTATGATATTTGGATGTTCTTCGCAAAAAAATGTATCTTTGTTATGGCAATTATGATTTATTCTTTTAGGAAGGAAATGGAATGAATTGACCAACTTGCAGTTATCTATTTTCACCTAAAATAAGAATAAAATGGATTTCGATAAAGATAAACTAATTTTAACACTAAAGAATGTTTAAGTTAATAGCAGTCAAACCACTAAAAGGATGTCGTGACTCAGTCTGTAAATGTCTGAAAACAGGAAAAATGTACTATTTTTGCAATGATTATTACATTACAGAAAATGGCATATGTTTGCGTGACGAGTACGTAAAACC
>CAJKHY010000018.1 GCA_905199855.1 uncultured Clostridium sp. | reverse complement strand
AGCAGGATATAGGATAAGTGTTGTTATTATGTTAACACCAAACAAGATAGGGATAGAAAAAAGATATGAGAATGCTAAGATAGATTATATTTTAAAACCAATTGATGAAGTAAAATTAAATAAAATATTAAAGAAATATTTGACTAAGTAACTAATGGTTAGAATAATTAGTTAGTATGCTATTATGATAAAAATAATTGCGTTTGATTTTGAGGGAGTTCTTGCTAATAAAAAAGATATTGATTTAGAAGATAAGATATTTTATTAATAATAAATTATGAAATATAAAAAAATTCTTTAGAACTATAACGCATTAGCAAACAATAAAAAAACATTAAATTTATTGACAACTTATATTTTTAATAGTAAAATTAGTATATATTTTGACATTGAAGTTATTATAGTAGTTAAATATAACCTTTGAAGAGAAGAATAGTCATGGCTGAAAACTATTTTAGTAGTATATTTAATGAATTTCAAATAATGGAGTTAAAACGTAGATGAAGCGTTAATTCTAATAAAGAGCTAGGTAACTAGAAAAAAGGTGGTACCGCGGATATTACAGTAATTCGTCCTTTATGGATATTACTGTTTTTTTAATGGAGGGATATTATGTTAAAAAAATTAGAAAAAATACGTAATCTAGGTCTACAAAAGATAGAAGAAGCAAAGACTATCTCAGAATTACAAGAGATAACTAAATCTTTAATGGGTAAAAAAAGTGAATTAACTGAGGTACTTAAAAATATGTCTTTTTTAGCAAATGAAGAAAAGAAGAATGTTGGTATTGTTACTACTGAGATTAAGAATATTTTTAATGAAAAAATAAAGGAAAAGGAAGAATTTTTAATTGCATCTAAGAGTGTTTTAGATAAACCACTTGATCTTACAATACCAGGTAGTAAGGTTAGTGAAGGGGCATTACATCCTATTACTCAAATGTGTTATGATTTAAACGAGGCATTTTTATCTTTAGGTTTTGAAGTTTATAGTGAAGATGATATTAGCAGTGAAAAATATGCTTTTGATAATTTAAATTTTGCTCCTGACCATCCGGCTAGGCAGTCAATGGATACATATTGGTTAGAAGGTACTGAGGAGAAAAAGGGTAGTGAGCGTTTGTGCTTGAGGCCTCATTTAACTGGAGGTTCTGTTAGATATTTGTTAAAACATGGGGCTCCAGCAAGGTTTGTTTATCCTGGTAGAGTATATAGAAATGAAACAACCGATGCTAGACATGAAAGAGCATTTTATCAATATGAAGCTTTAATCGTTGATAAAAATATATCATTTTCTTCAGGAATGGTTATGATTCAAACAATATTAGAAAAAGTTTTTGGTAAAAAAATCAATGTTCGTATGCGTGAAGGATTTTTCCCTTTTACAGAACCTGGTTATGAAATAGATATGGAATGTTTAGTATGTGGAGGTCATGGTTGTAGTGTTTGTCATCAAAGTGGTTGGATTGAAGTTATGCCAGGAGGGGTAATACATCCTAATGTTTTAAAATCAGCAGGATTAGATCCTGAAATTTGGACAGGTTTCTATATCAATATTGGTGTAGATCGATTAGTTATGATGAGATATGGAATCGATGATGTAAGACTTTTAAGAAGTGCAGATTTAAGATTTTTGAAGCAATTTAAATAGGAGGAAAATATGAGAGTATCTTTAAAATGGTTAAAAAAATATATTGATTTACCAAGTGATTTAACTTATCAAAAAATAGCTTATGATTTAACGGAGAAAACTGTTGAAGTAGAAAAAATAGAGAATATTAAAGATAAGTATAATAATATTGTCGTGGGTAAGATAATAGAAGTGAAAAAGCATCCTAATGCAGATTTGCTTAGAATATGTATGGTTGATATAGGTGATAAGGTAGTACAGATAGTATGTGGAGGTTCTAATTTATATGAAAATGAACTTGTTGTTGTATCACTTCCCGGTGCTTTAGTTCACTGGCATGGTGAAGCAGAACTTGTTAAAATAAAAGAAACTAAAATGCGTGGTGTTCAATCATATGGTATGATATGTGGTGCAAGTGAAGTGTTTTTAGAAGAATTATTCCCTCCTAGTGATGAACATGAAATTGTTGATTTAAAAGGAATTTGTTGCAAACCAGGCGACCTTATTAGTGAGGTTTTAGGATTTGATGATATTGTCTTTGAAATAGATAATAAGTCATTATCTAATCGTCCTGATTTGTGGGGTCATCATGGTATTGCTAGGGAATTATCTGTTATTTATGATTTACCACTTAAAGAAATACCTAGTGTTAAAATAAATAAAGATTTACCAAACTTTGATATTGAAATAGAATGTAAAGATAAGTGTCAAAGATATGTAGGCATTGATATTAAGGGAGTAGATAATAGGAAATCACCTTTATGGATCCAAACTTTATTAGTAGAATGTGGTTTGAGGCCAATAAATGCTATCGTAGATATTACTAATTATGTTATGTTATCTACGGGGCAACCGATGCATGCTTTTGATAAAACACATATTGAAGGAAATAAGATAATTGTAAGGAATGCTAAGAAGGATGAAAAATTATTGTTACTTGATAATAATGAGATAGAATTAACTACCGATGATCTTGTTATAACTGATATAAAAAGTGTTTTAGCACTTGCGGGTATTCGTGGAGGTAAGAAGGATTCAGTATTAGATAGTACTAAAGAAATCCTTTTAGAAGTAGCTAACTTTACTCCAAGTAGTATAAGAAAAACAGGAAAAAGGTTCTTGGAAAAAACAGATGCTTCGATTAGATATGAAAAGGGGCTTGATACTAAGAGAGTTGATATTGGTGTAAACTTAGCACTTAGTTTGTTTGAAAGTATTTTTCCTGACAGTGTTATAACAGCATATACTGATAATTATCCAGTGAAAGAAGATATTGTTACTATTGATGTAAGTCAAGAATTTTTAAATGAGAGAATGGGTAAGGTAATTGATGCTAATGTTATAAGTAAATTGCTTACTTCTTTAGGTTATAATGTAGAATATAAAAATAATGCTTATCATGTAGAAGTACCTTCGTGGAGGGCTACAGGTGATGTTAGTTTAAAAGATGATGTAATGGGAGATATTGTTAGGTTACTTGGATTTTCTAGTTTTGAAGCAAAGCCTCTTCCAGTTAATTTTGAACATGCTGTATTACAAAATAAGGTTTTACTTGATAGAAGAATAAGAGAGTATTTAACTATAAGATGCGGTTTTAATGAGATAATAACTTATCCTTGGGTAAATGAAAAATATATAGATGCGGCTGGATTAGATAAGAGTAGTTTAGTAAAATTAGCTACTCCACCATCACCTGAACAATCATATTTAAGAGGTTCACTTATTCCTGGAATTTTAGAATCTATTTCTAAAAATTTAAGATATTATAATGATTTTAAGATTTTTGAGGCTACTCAAGTATTTGAGAAGGGTGAGTATCATGAGTCTTCTTTGGATGAGACACTTCCAATACACAAGAATTATGTAAGCGGGGCAATTGTTTCTAAAGATGCTAAGGAAATATTTTATCAAGTAAAGGGAGTTATTGAAAATATGAGTGCATATACTCATATGGAAGAATTGTTATTTGAAAAGAATGATAAACCAACGTGGGCTGATGTTAATGCTTATTTAGATATTATTTCTAATGGTAAAAAGGTAGGAACTATGGGGCTTTTATCTATTAAAACAATGATGGAAGCAAAAATAAAAAGGAGTAATGTTTGTGTATTTGAACTTAACTTTGATGAATTAAATCCTTTAAATTCAAGAACAAATAAGTTTGAGCATTTACCTGAATTGCCTTTAATTACTAAGGATTTATCTTTAATTATGAATGAGGATGTTACTTGGAATGATATTTATGAATTAATAAAAGGTAAAGTAAAAAAGGTAGAGTTTATCGAGGAATATCGTGGTGAACAGATACCTGAAACAAAAAAATCTATTGTATTAAGGTTATCTCTTGACAGTGGTGATGTTTCTATGACGGCAGAGGAGATTAATGAGAAAGTAAATAGTATTTTAAAATCTTTAGATAAAAGACTAGGAGTTAGTTTAAGAACATTTTAAAACAATTAAAAAGATATAGTTATATTTGTGTATGCTATATCTTTTTTTATATTGTTATCAATAGAAGATTATTATGTTAAATTATAGTTAATAGTTAAAAAAAACTTTTATGGTAAAATTAATTGGGACATTCAATTGTTGAGCGGAAGCCCTTATCTTATAAATTTAATAGTTACTTTTTTGCTTGTAATAATTATTTTATTAATCGTTTTATTATATAAAATGATATAAAAAAGTCCACCTAACAAAAGTTAGGTGGCTACCACAATAAGATAAGGTAACACCCAACATTGCAAAATTGAATGTTCCTTTTTTTATTGTATGAAGTTTCCTTCATATGTATGCATTGTATCATAAAAGATATTACTTTTCAAGTTTAATCTTTCATATATTATTCTTTAGAATTATAGTGGTGTAGTAAATGTAAAATAAATAAAATAATTTATTGCTAGAAATTTAATCTCATGGTACAATTTACTATATAAAAGGAAGTATTTATGAAAAAAATAGAATTATTATCTCCTGCCGGAGATTTTGAAACATTAAAAATGGCTATTAATGCTCATGCAGATGCTGTTTATTTAAGTGGTAAAAACTATGGGGCAAGAAAATTTGCTAAGAACTTTAGTAATGAAGAATTAGTTGATGCAGTTAAATATGCTCATTTATATGGCGTTAAAATCTATGTTACTATTAATACAATTATTTATGAAAGTGAGATAACTGATTTTTTAAATTATGTTTTATTTTTGCATGAAATCGGTGTAGATGCTGTAATAATGCAGGATATTGGGATGATTAAGTTAGTTAGGGAGATGTTACCTAATTTGGAGATACATGCTTCAACACAATGCCACGTTCACAATAATGAAGGATTAGAATTACTTAAATCAATTGGTGTTAAAAGAGCAGTTTTGGCTAGGGAACTTAGTATTGGTGAAATAGAGAAATTGGAATGTGATATTGAAAAAGAAGTATTTATTCATGGGGCTTTATGTTTATCATATTCGGGGCAATGCTATTTTTCTAAATTTCACGGAGGTAGAAGTGGTAATCGTGGTGAATGTGCTGGTGTGTGTAGATTACCTTATCAATTGTTAGAGAATAATAATATAGTTAAGACAGAGGGTAATTACTTACTTAGTATGAGAGATTTATGTACAATAGATTTGATAAAGGATTTAATTAAAATAGGAGTAACTTCATTAAAGATAGAAGGTAGAATGAAATCTCCAGCGTATGTTTATTATGTTACTAAGGTATATAGAACTATTATTGATAATTATTATCAAAATAAGGAGACTTTGATAGATGAGACTACAATAAATAATTTAAAGGTATTATTTAATCGTGAATTTACTAAAGGTTATTTAAATAATGAATATGGTAGTATGGTAATGAATATTAAAATGCCTAATCATCAGGGAATTCATTTGGGTGAGGTAATTTCTTATAATAAAAAGAAGATAACAATTAAGCTAGATGATGATGTATATCAAAATGATGGTATTAGATTTAGTAATAAAGAGGGGATGATAATAAATTATTTATATGATGATAAAGATAATTTAATTAATCATGCTAAAAAGGGTAGTATTATAAGATTAGATAACAAGATAAATATAAATAGTAAGGGTTTGGTATTTAAGACTTTAGATAGTCATTTGATAAATGAAATAAATAATGCTCCGGATAAGAAGATACCTGTTTCTTTTAAAGTAAAGGCTAAGTTAGGTAATAAGTTAGAAATAGAGATAACTGATTATGCAAATAAAGTAAATGTTTCCCTTGATACTATTACTTCTTCTATAAATAAACCGACCACTAAAAAAGATATTGAAGTTTCTTTATGTAGGGTTGGTAATACAGTATTTAAGATAGATAATATAAGTATTGATATGGATGATAATATTTTTATTCCCATATCAAGATTAAATGAAATGAGAAGAGTTTTATGTAATAAGTTAGAAGATATTAGAAGCAATAATAAGAAGGAAATTATTAAGAAGGAAATTGTTTATGATAGGAGTAAAACAGTTAAAACTAGTTATTTAATTATTAAAGTTAGAAATGAAGCACAGCTTATGTATTTAATAGATAAGGATGTAATTATTGTAACAGATTATTATTCATTATATAAAAAATATCAGTATCTAAATCATATTTATTATAAAGTACCTAGAGTTACTAATAAATTATTAGATTATGGAGAGTTAAACTATGTTGTTTCTAATTTAGGAAGTTTATATAAATATAAGAGTGATTTTTTAATTAGTTCTATATATTTAAATATTACTAATTCATACGGAATTAGATATTTACAAGAGATGGGTGTTAAACTAATTGGAATGTCTCCTGAAGTAGAAGATGATGAGTTAGAGAATACTATTTTGAATTATCAAAAAAATTATCAAGATATGCCTAATGTTTCAGTGCTTGTATATGGTAGAATAGAGTTAATGGTTACTAAATTTTGTCATATGAATATGAATATTAATCGTGATAAAAAGATTTGTAGTTTGTGTAAAGATAATGTATATAAATTAAAGAGTGATAGTTCTATTTATCCAGTTATAACTAATAATTGTATTAGTTATATACTAGATTCTAAGAATATAAATAAATTGGATAGAATATCTTATTATAAAAAAATAGGAGTTAATAATTTTATTGTTAGTTTATATGATGAGAAACCAGGGGAAATAGATAATATATTAAATGATTTAAGGGGAAAGATGGGGTAGATTTTTTCTTGTGTTTCCCACGAAAAGTATTTACTTTTATTTACATACACAATAAAGGTTTTAAATAAAGTTTAAAACCTCTTTTTTACATATATTTTGACATCTTCATGAACTATTCCATTATTGTAATTGTTTTGTATAGGAGGAATATTATGGTTTTCTAGTTCAATTTCTTTTTCTACTAGTTTTAATTGCTCTTTAGACCATTTGTTAATATTAACTAAATGATTTCTTGTTTCATATAGTAAATTATTGTTTTTATTTAACTTATTGATATCAACATTTTTAAAGCCATTTCTCCTAACTAAATAAATAAATTTAGGTAATACGATTCCTGCAAAGGATAAACTTCCTAATGTCAGAAATGATATTTTAAATATAGTTGGGTTAATAGAAGCTATCAGTTCACCACTAAAGGCTAATCCAAAAAAACAAGAACTTAAAATCACACCAAAGATAAACCTCTTTTTTATATCTTTACAGTCACTATAATCTTTTATTTTCTTATAATTGTCTTTAATAATCTTATCAATATTTTCAATTTCTTTGTCATTATTATTAATAGAAATCATAATATTATATCTTTTTAAATCATTACTCATGTAGCATTCCTCATTTCTTATTTTGTATTTTACCATATAATTATTAAATAAAAAAGTAAATAACTAAAAATAGTTATAGTTTGACAAAAAATGTTTGCAAAATAATAAAATTATTATATAATAATACTTGTGTTAAGGGTGGTTTTTATGAATAACATTACTAATATACAAAAATTATATGAATTCTTAAGTCCTGCTTTAAATGTTAAACTAAGATTACTTAGAAACAGGAATTATTTCTATATAAAAAAAGAAGATATATGGTCATATTTAAAAGAAACAAAATGGCCTTATTCAAGAGGTTTAACAATCGCAGATATGGTTAATGATATAATTCATTGTGATAACCAAGAAATTGATTTATACTTGAAAGAAAAAATTAGTAAATTAGATCGAAGTATTTTAAAGGAGATTAACATATGAAAAAAAATTATCCAAAATTAATTATTTTAACAATTATTACTATTATAATTACTTGCTTTTGTATCTTGGATTTTAATCCTTTATTTAATAAGATAAGTAAAGGATTAGATTTACAAGGAGGTTTTGAGGTCTTATATGAAGTAAATCCTATTGATAAAGATGGTAAAGTTACAAGTGATATGGTGTATCAAACATATAAGACAATACTAAAAAGGATAGATGTTTTAGGAGTAAGTGAACCAGAGATTACTATTGAAGGGGAGAATCATATTCGTGTTCGTTTGGCAGGAATTACGAATGAAGATGATGCTAGAAATATCTTATCTAAAACCGCTAGTTTAACATTTCGTGATACTAATGATAATTTATTAATGACATCAAAAGTATTAAAAAGTGGCGTTAAAGTAACAATGGATCAAACAGGGAGACCAGCCGTGGCGCTTCCTATTAAAGATGTAGAAACTTTTTATGCGGTTACTGATAAAGTAAAAGATATGATTAATAATCAAATTGTTATATGGTTAGATTTTGATGAGACAGAAGATGCATATTACAAAGAAAAAGATAAATGTGGCTCTTTAGGAAATTCAAAATGTTTATCCGCGGCGACTGTAAACCAAGCATTTGCCAGTGATGTTATAATTCAAGGTAATTTTACTGAAGAAGAAGCCAAAAACTTAGTTGATTTAATCAATTCAGGGGCTATGCCTACTAAATTAAATGAAATATCTTCAAGAACAGTCGAAGCTACTTATGGAGGAAATTCATTAAATAAGACCATGAATGCTGCTTATATAGGAGTTGCATTAGTATTTATTCTGATAATTATAATATATCGTTTTTCTGGATTTATATCTTCAGTAACCTTACTTATTTATACATATTTATCATTTTTAATCTTTTATTTAATTAATGGAGTATTAACTTTACCTGGAATCGCAGCAATGATACTTGGAGTGGGCATGGCAGTAGATTCTTCGGTTATTAGCTATGAAAGAATTAAAGAACAATTAAAGATGGGTAAGAGTTTAAAAGAAGCATTTAAATTAGGAAGTAAAGAATCATTATCAAGCATTATAGATGCCAATATTACGACCATAATTGTAGCAATAATCTTATTTATTTTTGGAGAAAGTTCCATCAAAGGATTTGCAACAATGTTAATCATTAATATCATTGTTACTATTTTAATCATGGTATTTTTAAATAAAAGTATATTATCGCTTTTTGTTAATACTAATTACTTTAATGATAAATTAAATCTGTTTATAGGTATGACTGAAAATAAAAAGAATAAAACTAGAAAAAAGTTTGATTTTGTTAAAAAAAGAAAATATATCTTACTAGGAACATTATCTATCATAACAATAGGATTAGCTGTTGGAATATTTAAAGGAATGAATCTAGGAGTAGATTTTAGTGGAGGAAGTGATATCACAATATCTAGTAATATTAAAATAGATGATATAAAAAATTATTTAAATAAAAATAAATATACTATATCTAAAATAGAAAAATATGAGGACAAAACAGATATTTTAATTAATGAAGTTTTAAGTAAAGAAGAAAGCAATCAGTTAAAAGAATATTTTAAAAATGAATATAATATAGATACTACTATATATACAGTATCAAATGTAGTAAAAAAAGAATTAATTAAAAATGGAATATATTCACTTATTATCGCATCAATTGGAATAATTATATATGTAAGTTTAAGATTTAAATTTAACTATGCAATATCAGGTATTATTGCTTTAGTTCATGATGTTTTAATAACATTGATGTTCTTTATAGTGTTTAATCTAGAAATAAATTCGATGTTTATCGCGTCAATTCTAACTATAATAGGGTATTCTATTAATGATACCATAGTAACATTTGATAGAATAAGGAGTAATTATAATAAAGGTAAAATAAATAAAAAGAATATTAATGAATTAGAAAAAATAGTAAATAAAAGTGTTAATGAGACTTTGTTTAGAAGTATATTAACGACAGTAACAACGATTATACCTGTAATTATTTTAATAATATGTGGGTCAAGTGAAATAATTAATTTAAATATTGCTATGTTAGTAGGTTTTATCGCTGGTGTATATTCATCATTATTCATTTCGAATGAATTATGGCTAATATTTGAAACAAAAAGTATTCTCAAAGAACCTAAAAAGAAAAAACAATATGATGAAATTGATGAACTTAATATAAAAGGAATAAATTCATAATAGTTTATTTCTTTTTTTCACTTTTGCTACGCCGTTTTAGTTTGTCAGCAAAACACAAAAATCTAAAATGGTCCAAACCCAAAAAAATATCTCTATTTAAAATTATTCTTCTATCTTTATTCCTCAAGCAAATTAAAACTACAATAGCACAAAATCATAAAAAAATCAAAAAAAATTAGCACTTACTATTGACAAGTGCTAAAAAAGTGATATAATGTTAAATGAAAGGTGATGATAAATATGAATTTAGTACCAAGACGTATTTTTTTCGATGATCTATTAGATGACTTTTTACCAAGTGTAAAAGAAAACAACATGAAGTGTGATATCTACGAGAAAGAAGGTAATTATTATATTGAAATGGATTTACCAGGCTTTAATAAAAAAGATATTACTATTGATGTCGATAACGAATACTTAACAATTACAGCTTCTAAAGAAGAACATGAGGATGAGGAAAATAAAAACTATATCAGAAAAGAAAGAAGTTATAGTAAAACTTCCCGTAGTTTCTATATAGGTGGAGCTACCGAAGAAAATGTTAAAGCTGAATTTAAAGATGGTATTTTAAAAGTTGTCGTACCTAAAATCGAAGAAAAAAAGACTAAAAAAACTATTGAAATAGAATAAAATTCATAATAGAAGTAAGGAAAGAGTAAGTAATTCATTGGAACGAAAACTCTTTTTTTTTAATATTCATAACCTATTTTGTTATATAAAAGGTAAAAATCTATAAAAGACCCATCAAAACGACACTCCGTAAGCCCTTATTACACCATTTAAAATATGTCCAAAATTTAAAAATAAAAAAATGATTTTCCAAAATTAAAAAATTACATATGTACGATTTTTTCTTGACAAAATAAATCTCTCGTTTTATAATGAAATTATAAAGGAGATGGTATTTATGTAAAGGAAAAAGAAGATTGATTTATATTATACATTAACAAGATATTAATTATTAAAATGATATTAGATATTAGATAATTTATTATATAAAAAGAAACCATGATAGCACTTATTCATATGTTTTAAAATATTTAATGCGGTGGCAACCATCGTTTATGCCCTCTAGTATTTATGGGGGAAATCTGATTCAAGGAAAGGAATTGGAAAGAAAAGACCTTTAATTTCTTTACTATTCAGAAATACTCATATTTTTTCTAAAAAATAGTAAAATAATATTGCCATTAAATCATAAATATGATATCATAGTCATGGCTTTTCAAAAAAAACACACAAGCGGGGATTTGAGTTTCTAGTGCAAATATAATTTGTGATAACTCAAAGTTGAACCATTTGGAGGAAAAAACAAAGGAGGAATTTAAATGGCAGTAGTATCAATGAGCTACTTATTAGAAGCTGGGGTTCACTTTGGACATCAAACCAAAAGATGGAACCCAAAAATGAAGGAGTATATTTTTTCAACAAGGGATGACATCTATATAATAGATTTACAAAAAACCGTAGCCAAAATCGAAGAAGCATACGAAAAAATAAATGAAATAGCAAAAAACGGAGGCAAGTTTTTATTTGTAGGTACAAAGAAACAAGCTCAAGAGGTATGTAAAGAAGAAGCCGAAAGATCGGGGATGTACTATGTTACAGAACGTTGGTTAGGTGGAACCCTTACAAACTTCAAAACAATTAGACAAAGAGTTTATCGTTTAGAGCAAATAGAAAAAATGGAAGCAGATGGAACATTTGACTTATTACCAAAGAAGGAAGTAATTGGTTTAAAGAAAGAATATGAAAAATTAAACAAAAACTTATGTGGTATTCGTGAAATGAAGAAAATGCCAGATGCTATGATTATCGTTGATTCGACTAAAGAATACAACGCTATTCGTGAAGCTCACAAATTAGGTATCCCAGTATTTGGAATTATAGACACAAATTGTGATCCAGATGATGTTGATTATGTAATTCCAGGTAATGATGATGCAGTAAGAAGCGTTAAAGTAATTTTAGGAGTTTTAACCAATGCTATTATCGATGCTAACGGAGGCACAATTGTTGATTATGTAACCGAAGAAGATAAGAAAGGTACAAAGAAAGAAAGTGCTGAAACTAAGAAAGAAGCAGTTAAAGAAAGTCGTGAAGAAAAGCCAATTAACATAAAAGAAAACATGAAGAAAGAACCAAAATTAGACTTGAACATTTTAACTGTTGCTGAGTTGAAGGAATTAGCTAAGAAAAAAGAAGTTAAAGGTTATTCTAAGATGAAAAAAGAAGAATTAATCGAAAATTTAAAATAATAAATAGAAATAAAAAAACAAAGGAGATATGTTATGATAAGTGCTAGTATGGTAAAAGAATTGAGAGAGACAACTGGAGCGGGAATGCTTGATTGTAAAAAAGCATTAGAAGCTACAAATGGCAATTTAGAAGAAGCTATCACTTGGTTAAGAGAAAAAGGAATTTCTAAAGCGGCAAAAAAACAATCACGTGTCGCTGCTGAAGGACTTGCTTATGCTAAAGTTCAAGATAACAAAGCAGTTATTGTTGAGGTAAATGCGGAGACTGACTTTGTAGCTAAAAATAATGAGTTCATCAATTTAGTTAATATTATTGCAGATACAATTTTAAATAGTGATGTTAAAACGGTAGAAGAAGCACTAGAATTAACTCATGAAAGTAAAACTTTGAATGATTTAATTATCGAAAAGACAGCAACAATTGGAGAAAAAATAAGTTTTAGAAGATTTAGCTTGCTTACTAAAAATGATAATGAAGTATTTGGTAACTATGCCCATATGGGAGGAAAAATTGTTACTTTAGTTAAATTAGAAGGAAACAATGCTGAACTTGCTAAAGACATTGCTATGCACATTGCTGCGATGAGACCACTTTACTTAGATAAAACAAATGTTCCAAGTGAAGTAGTAGATAAAGAAAAAGAAATATTAACTGAACAAGCAAAAACAGAAGGCTTAAAAGAAGATAAAATTGCTATGGTTGTAAATGGTAGAATTAACAAGTTCTATGAAGAAGTATGTTTAAATGATCAAAACTTTATTAAAGAAAACAAAATGAAAGTAAGTACATACGTTAAAAATAATGGTAGCAATATACTAGAATTTGTGCGCTACGAAGTAGGCGAAGGAATGGAAAAGAAAAACGAAAACTTTGCAGACGAAGTAATGAAACAAATAAATGGATAGAACTATTTAGTTCTTTTCTTTTAATCGAGATAACTATGAGTAAGATAATTGCATGTCCTAATTCTAAAGAAGAATTAAATAAAATTGTTTCCATCGATATTGATGCTATACTTCTTAGTATTGAGAATCTATCAGTTAATAGCCGTTATTACATTGACATTAATACATTACAAGATGTTTTGCCAAAATTAAATAATAAAGAGATATTTGTTTCTTTAAATAAGTTAATGAAAAACAAAGACATTAATTATTTAAAAGAAACTTTAATAAAATTAAATAAATTGAATATACAAGGCGTTCTTTTCTATGACCTTGCCGTATTAGAACTAGCTAAAGAAATAAATTTTACAAAGAATTTAGTTGTTGCGCAGAATCACTCTAATTGTAGTATCTATAGCAATAATTACTTTAATAATTTAGGAGTAAAATACGCCTTACTATCTAGTGAAATAACTTTAGAAGAAGTCTATGAGATTAAAAAAAATACAAATATGGATATAATTATACCTGTATATGGCCATATTCCTATGGCATACTCTAATAGGCACTTACTAACAAGTTACTTTGATTATATAAAAAAAGATATGGATAATGATTATTATTATATAAAAGATAATGATAATTATCATATTGTAAAGGAAGAAAAAGAAGGCACAAGTATCTATAATTCACATATACTAGATTTAGATTGCGAATTAAAAGTAATAAACGAAAACAACATCGATTATGTCTTATTATATCATGAGTTTATCAGTGAAGAAGAATATACTAAGACACTCCAAAAATATGTTGATATCAAAAATTTAAAAAAACAAACATTTAAAGATAACTACAAGGGATTTTCCTATACAAAAACAATATACAAAGTAGGTAATAGAAATGATAAGTAAAAGAATTAGAATTGAAAAAAACAAGTATAATAATAGATATAAAATAATTTATAGTACACCTTACCGCCAAATGTATAAATATCTAAAAGGATTATCTCCTAGTTATGCCAAAAACTTTATGAAAAATATTAAATATATTAAAATAGACTATGACAAAGAAACTTGCGAGATGCTTGATAGTCTTGGTGGCTATATATCATTATATAACACTATTATATATAGAGATAGTCATGAGAGAATATTGACTCATGAACTAACTCACATGGCATCAACCAATATTGATTCTACAACAAACTATAATACGGGAATTATGACAGTTTCAAACAATTCTTTTAAGAAAAGAAATAAAGGCAGTATCTTGGATGAAGGCATTACCCAAGATATAACTAATCATGCAAGGAAAATCATAGATTATAGTATATATCCATTTCCAACGTTCATTGCATCATTATTACATTTTAGTTATGGTATTAGAATATATAAACCATATTTCCAATGCGATTATTCTAAATTTGTAAACCAGTTTGATGATAGATTAACAATAAAAAAACTAATTAACAATATAGAAAAAATGAATGAATATGAAAATAGAAACCAACATAAAAAAGATAATCAAAATATGCTTTATTACATGAAAAAAACTTTAGAAAATGCCATAGATTTAGTTTACCATAATGAAGTAAAAAAGAAAAATTATAATTTAGATACTTTAATCTATGAAATTTACTATATAATTGAATGTAAGAAATTAAATATGTTTTATGATACGAAATTTATCTATGAAGTCATATTAGAGAGATTAAACAAATTAGAAAGACAAAATAAACAGAATAATCAAACAACAAAAATTATCAGTAAGAGGCGAATATTATGCAAAAAATAGAATTATTGGCCCCAGCAGGTAATTTAGAAAAGTTAAAGTATGCTTATTTATATGGTGCTGATGCTTGCTATATAGGAGGAACAGACTTTAGTTTAAGAGCCAACGCCAAAAACTTTAGTATAGAAGATATTCAAACAGCTTGTGAGTATGCTCATGAACGAAACAAAAAAGTCTATGTTACTGTCAACATTATATTTCATAACGAAGATTACAAAGGCTTAGAAGAATACTTACAAAAATTAGATAAAATAGGAGTAGATGCGATAATTATAGCTGACTTATTTATCATTGATTTAGTAAAAAAACTAAATTTAAAATTAAAAATACATATTTCCACTCAAAACTCTACTTTAAATTACAAAGCCGTAGAATTTCTATCAAAATATGAAAATGTAGAAAGAATTGTCTTGGCTAGAGAATGTAATAAAGAAGAAATTAAGGAAATAATTAGCAAAACAAAATTAGGTATTGAATGCTTTTTACATGGAGCAATGTGTTCTTCTTATTCGGGCCGTTGTACTCTATCAAACTACTTTACTAATCGTGATGCTAATCGTGGAGGATGTGCTCAAATATGTAGATGGGAGTTTCCTTTATATGATAAAGACTATAAACTGATTTCAACAGATACATTATTTACTATGTCATCAAAGGACTTATCAATGATAAATAGTTTAAAAGAAATGATAGACTTGGGGATTTGTTCACTTAAGGTAGAAGGTAGAATGCGAAGCAATTATTATGTTGCTACGGTTATTAATACTTATAGGTGTGCTATAGATGACTACTATAATCATAAATTAGATACAAATAAAATAAACTATTATAAACGCATCTTAGATAGAGTGGCTAATAGAGAAAGTGTATGTCAATTCTTTGATAAAATCGTTGATGTAAATAGCCAATACTACTTAGGTAGAAATGAAGTATCTAATCAAGATTTTTTAGGTATTGTCTTAGATTATGACCAAAAGACAAATATGGTAATATTAACTCAAAGAAATTATTTCAAAACTGGAGATACCGCAGAGATATTTGGTCCAAATATTGAAACATTTAGTTTTAAAATACCTAATATTTATGATAATGATGGTAATCTATTGGAAGCGGCTAACCATCCTGAACAAATAATTAAATTTAAATTAGATAAACAAGTATATCCAAATGATATTATGCGAATCAAAATTAATTAAAAAACAAATCAAAAACCTTTACTATATAAGGATAAAATTATAAATAACCAAAATAACCATCAAAACCATAAAAATTACTTGACAAAAGTCTTAAACAATAGTAAAATTTTGAGATAGATTAAAAAAACAAAAATGAGGTGAATAAAAATGTCAAATACAAGTGTGTATTTAACGAATGAAGGATTTTTAGAAATTGAGGAAGAATTAAATGAGCTTAAAAATGTTAAGCGACCAGAAGTGATCAAAGCCTTGAAAGATGCTCGTGCGTTAGGTGATTTATCAGAGAACGCTGACTACGATGCGGCACGTGCTGAACAAGCTCAAATCGAAGGAAGAATCGTTGAACTAGAAAAAATTATGGAGAATGCGATTATTATTGAATCAAAGAGAACAGATAAAGTGGCACTTGGTACTACAGTTAAAATTAAATATGTTGCAGATGATGATATCGAAGAATATAAAATTGTTGGTAGCAAAGAAGCAGACCCATCCAATGATAAAATCAGTAACGAAAGTCCTATCGCTAAAGCAATAATGAATGCTAAAGTTGGCGAAATTCGTTCAGTTGAAAGTCCAAACGGTAAATACGAAGTAGAAATATTAGAAATAAGTTAGGAGAAAGAAAATGAGTAAAATTGTTGTAAATTACAAAGTAAATGGAGAAGAATGGAAAAAAGCGGTTGATGAAGCATTTGATAAATTAAACCAAAAAGTAACAATAGATGGTTTTCGTAAGGGTCATGCTCCAAGAAAGGTATTTGAGCAAAAATATGGTCAAGGAGAAATACTAATTGAAGCATCAGACAAACTAATTCAAAATCATTTTTATGACATATTAAATGAAAAGAAATTAGAGCTTGTGGCTGAACCAAAGGTAGATTTACTAAAATTAAGCAATGAAGAATTAGAAGTAAATTATACATTCTTTGTTAATCCTGAAGTTAAATTAGGAGAATATAAAAATTTAAAAGTTAAAAAAGAAAAAGTAAAAGTAACTAAAGAAGAAATTGATCATCAAATTCATCACTTACTTGAAGATTATGCTGAGTTAGTATCCGTAGATCGTGCTGTTAAAAATGGAGATTATGCTATTATTGATTATGAAGGATTTAAAGATGGCGAAAATTTTGAAGGTGGAAAAGCAGAAAACTATTCACTTGAAATTGGAAGTGGTACATTTATTCCTGGTTTTGAAGACCAAGTTATTGGTATGAAAAAAGGAGAAACAAAAGATATTAATGTTACATTCCCAGAAGATTATCATGCTGAGAATTTAAAGGGAGCTAAAGTAGTATTTAAAGTAACATTACATGATGTTAAGGAAAGAAATGTTCCAAAATTAAATAAAGATTTCTTTGAAGATTTAGGTATTGAAGGTGTTGATTCTAAAGAAAAATTAGAAGAAACAGTAGAAAAAGAAATTAAAGAACGTAAAGAACATGAAGCTGAAGATAAATACTTAGATGAATTACTAAAAAAGGCATCAAATAATATTGAAGCTGAAATAGAAGATGAAATCTATGAAGCTGAAATAGATAGAATATATAATCAATTCATTGAAAGAATGAAAATGCAAGGTATTGATGAAGATATGTACTTCAAGTATACTAATAGTAGTAAGACTGTTTTAAGAGAGCAAATGAAAGAAGAAGCTCAAACTAGAGTAAAAGAAAGATATTTACTAATGGCTATTGCTAAGGAACAAAAATTTGAAGTAACTATGAAAGATGCTGAAGCTAGAGTTAAAGAAATGGCTGAGTCATATAAAGTTAGTGAAAATGAAATAATCGAGGCTTTTGGTGGTATTGAGAATATTAAGTTTGATATTGAAATGAAAAAAGCTATTGAATATTTAAAAGAATGTAATAAATAACTTACTTTAGTGTAAGTTTTTTTCTTTTTTTCTTTCACTTGTTTAAACTTAGATAATGTGATAAACTATATATAGGACGTGATAAAATGGAATTATTTTTAACATTAGTAGTAGGATTATTTATACTTTTAGGGGGTAGTTTTGCTTTTATCTTTAAACATGATAAAAAATTTATTGATTTTTCAACTTCTTTAGGTTTTGGTGTTATGATATCATTAATATTATTTGAGCTAATCCCTGAAGTAATAGAAATTTTTAGTGCAAATAACAATGTTATTCATGCTATAATTTTAACTATTATTTTTGTAGTTTTAGGAATATTAATTTTAAAAACTTTAGATTTATTTATTCCTGATCATGATAAAAAAGGCAGTTCTAGTAACTTATATCATATAGCCATCATTACATCTGTATCTTTGATTATACATAACGTTTTAGAAGGAATGGCAGTTTATAGCACACTAGTTAATTCTATAAAAATGGGTATCTTCGTATGCTTGGGTGTAGGTGTACACAATATAGTATTAGGCATGGTTATTACATCATTCTTCTATAAATTCAATAATAACAAGAAAAAGACATTACTTATTATGTTACTAGTTAGCTTATCTACCTTTCTAGGGGGCATTTTAGCTTTGTTAATTGGAAACACTAGTGAATTAATTGAAGGAATAATTTTAGCCATTACTTTAGGCATGTTGATTTATATAACTATATTTGAATTATTACCACATATAATTGAAAGTAAAAATAAAAAAAATAACATTATAGGTATTATATTAGGAATTATCATTTTAATTATCAGTTTATTATTTGAGTGAGGAGTTTAATATGAAAAGAAGTAATTTTTATCTTTATATTATATTTATTTTATGTATTATACCTTTTTATTATTTGACCAAAGATATCAACATATTTAATATAATTTTAATCTTATATCTATCCTTAATCTTTATAAGTACACTTAGTCATGTTTCGATATATTCTCTATTAGATAGATACTTGAAAAAAAATTATATATGTATAAAAGATAAAGTATTTAAAATAGTATTATCCATAGTTAGTATAATTAGTCTTGTTTATATATTCTTAACTTATATTATATCCTGTTATTTAGAAAAAATCTTTAATCTTACTAATTTAAAAATATTATCAATAACAGTATCAAGTATTATTTTATTTGTGCTTGTTTTCAAAATAATAAATGAATATCTAATTGTTCATAATTATAAAAAATTAGGTAATAACTTATTAAATATATACCTAACATTTAATATTATCTATCTCTTAATCTCATCACTTATATTAAACTTTATTAAAATAAATAGTAGTATTAAATTAATCATTATATCTTTAAGTTTCATAATAAGTGGTCTTATCTTGCTATCCATCATATTATTTTGCTATAGAAAGAAATTTAAAAACAAAACAAGAATCACTAGAGATGAATTAAAAATAAATTACTATTTAGATATTAAAAGAATATTTAAAACAAATACCTATATTTCATTAATTAATGTAATAAAATATGCTTATATTTATATATCAATAATAGTTAGTTATAGAGTACTTACTATAAGATACAATTATAGTATTATTGACACAACAGAAATACTTACACATACCTATTTTTATTCTTTATTATTAGTATTACTCATATACTTAATATATAAATATAAAAACACTATCATCTTAAATAACATCAAAAAAATTATTGAAAACAAAGAAACAGATAAATATAACATAATAAGTAGTTATTACATAGAAAAATTATCTATTTATTTACCAGTTAGTTTAATTACCTTATTACTATCTAAACCAATATATACTTTGATATTAAATAATTATAAATATAGTTATGCCTTAGGTATTATGAATGTCTTTCTAGTATTTTACATAATATATGATATTACCATCACAATTATCCGTTACCTAAACAAAAATAAGCAATTATTTCGATTAATAATAATAGGTTTTATAATCTTTCTAATATCTTTAATACCTATGATAGATACATCTTATAGAATGGGTTATCCTCTGATAATTGGAAGTGTTATAACCTTAATAATAAGCCATTTATTAGTAACTATCATGGGGAGTATTTATCTAAAAAAATATAATATCAT
>CAJKHY010000017.1 GCA_905199855.1 uncultured Clostridium sp. | reverse complement strand
TTTTTAAAATGTTTAGAATACTTTTTTTCATCATTTAAATCGTTTTCATTTTTTACAATAAGTTTCCAATAATCTTTTAGTTTGTTGTAATAAGGATTTGACTTGTAACATAATTTAATTCTAGTCATATTTAAAGCATTATAAGCTTGTATAACAATATGAAATCTATCAATGGATATATCAGCATTTTTAAATAACTTATTAGCTAGGTGTATGTAACCAGAGTAAAAGTCAGTTGAAATATGTTTTACTTTATCTCTTTCCTGTTTAGAATATCTTTTAAAATATTTCAATAAGTCTATGGATTTTCTTGAATCAGTAATATCAAAAATAGTTCTTTTATCAGTATCAGTAATAATAAAAGCCATTTTACCTTTAGTATCTTTAGTAGTTTTAAATTCATCCCAGTTCATAGATTTTGGTAGATTAGGATGTCTTAAGACTTTATGATTTGATATTTCATTAAGGCGTCTATCAATTTTAGAAACAGATATACCTAATCGAGAAGCAATATCTTTTTCGCTTTGTTTAATCATAAGTTCTTGGTCAATTTGATATTCAGTATTGTTAGAAATATTTTTATTTCTTTTAACAATGGAAGTTTCAGCAATAAAAGTATTATTACAATGTTTACATAAAAATCTTTGCTTATGAAGTATTAAGATAGATAAACAATTAGAAATTTTAGGTATTTTAATTTTACAATTTTTTCTAAAACCCCATTTAATGATGTCATTAAATGATTTATTCATAGCTCCACAGCAAGGACAACAAGTAGGGCTATAGGTTAAAATACCTTCGATAATTTTGTAGTTTTTACCTTTTATTTTTCTTGTTTCTAAATTATTTGATAAAATAAATATATTTTCATCTTTAATATTTAGTAAATTTAATATATAATTATTTGTAGACATAAGTTTATTCCTTTCAATGTTTATATTTCAATTACATTGTATCAAACTTATGTCTTTTTATAAATAAAAGATAGTATTGATGTATTTCCACCAACACTATTTATAATACAACCAAGAAACTTATGTAAAATTAGTTTCTTTTTTTTACATTTTTTGATATAATTGACTTAAGTGATTAGGAGGTTTATTTATGAGTAAATTTAATGAAAAATTAGTAGTAAATAACATTCGTAGTTTAGGTATTGATATGATACACGAAGCAACTTCAGGTCATCCGGGCATTGTTCTCGGGGCTTCTCCAATTATCTATACCTTATTTGCCCATCACATGAAATTTCATACAGGATATCCAAATTGGTGCAACAGAGATCGTTTTGTATTATCGGCAGGGCATGGTTCAGCAATGCTTTATGCCACACTTTTTATGAACGGCTATGATTATACCATCGACGATTTAAAAGCTTTTAGAAGTTTAGGTTCTATTACTCCTGGACACCCAGAATATAATATCAACCTTGGCATTGAAATGACAACAGGACCACTAGGACAAGGATTAGGAACCGCGGTCGGCATGGCAATTGCCGAAAAATATTTAGAAAAAACATTTAATACCAAAAAACATAAAATTTTTGATTATAAAATCTATGTCTTGTGTGGAGAAGGGGATTTAATGGAAGGCATCAGCTATGAAACTGCCTCATTAGCCTCAAATCTTAAATTAAATAACCTAATCGTATTATATGATTCAAACAAAATAACATTAGATGGAAGTGCCAAACTATCATTTAATGAAAACGTCATGGACAGATTTGAAAATATGGGGTGGAACGTTTTAGAAGTATCAAACGGTGAAAATATCCGTGAAATATCAAGAATGATAAAATGGGCTAAACATTCAAGAAAACCAACCATCATTCAAATAAACACCACTATTGGTAAATATTCAAAATTAGAAAATACTAACAAAGTTCATGGCACACCACTTGAGGAAGATGATATAAAAGAAATTAAGAAAAAACTAAAACTAAAAGATATTCCATTTGATTATGATATAAAAAACAAAGAAGAATACTTAAAATATATTGAAGAAAAACATAAAAAACAATATAATGAATGGAAAATAATGTTTGATGAATATGTTATTGATAAAGAAAACAAATTAAAAGATAGCCTTCTTAGCATAATTAATAATGAACAAATATTAATTAAATTAGAAAAACTAATAGATGTTAATAACATCTCCAACGACTTATCAATGAGAGAAATCAATAGTTTAATTATGAATACCATATCAAACTATATTCCTGAATTTATTGGAGGTTCTGCTGATACAGTAAGTTCAACCAAAACATATTTAAAAGAAAAAGGAGATTTCAGTTCTAAAAACTATGCAGGGAAAAATATTTTCTATGGTATCCGTGAACATGCCATGGCATCCTCAACCAATGGAATAGCATTAAGCAACTTAAGACCCTTTGCATCAACTTTCCTAACATTTGCGGATTACATGAAACCATCAATCAGATTAAGTGCCCTAATGAACATACCATCAACATTCATATTCACCCACGATTCAATTAACATAGGACAAGATGGACCAACGCATCAACCAATAGAACAACTAGGAATGCTAAGAAGCATACCAAACTTCACCTTATATCGTCCTTGCGATAAAAAAGAACTTATTGGGTGCTGGAACTTAATCCTAGAACAATCAAAACCATGTTCCTTAATCATTTCAAGAAATAAATCAAAAGAAATAAAATATACATCACCATCATATGTTAAATATGGGGGCTACGTAATCCATGAATTTGAAAACAAACTAGACTTAATCATTCTAGCAAGTGGCACCGAAGTAAATATAGCCCTTTCCACTGCTAGAAAATTAAAAGAAGAAGACCACATCGAAGCCAGAATAATAAGTGTCCCTAACTTAAACACATTACTCAACCAAGATCCTAACTACTTAAAAGAATTACTACCTAAAAATATCAAAAAATATGTAATTGAATATTCAAATGATACCATGTGGTATCAATTAGATAAAGAAATCAATCTAATCAACATGAAAAGTTTTGGTACAAGTGCTAAAAGTGAAGATGTCATAAAACATTTTGAATTAGATGAAGATTCAATATATAATAAAATTAAAAACGACTTATAACAAAAAATGACAAAAAATAATTTATTAATGTTATATACTTAATCTTGGTGATAAAATGAGAACGTACTATGTATTTAATATTAATAATTATTTTTCCTACATTTACAAGAAAAAACCATATAAAATATATAAAATGTTAGAAAGTATAATGAAAGAAAATGCTCATGATATGGTTTTAAGCTATAAATTATTCGAACAAATAGCCTTATCTTTTAACAAAAACAAATTAAATGCATACTTTAAATTTAACTATGAATCTAACCCTAATTACTATTATAAAGATAATATTCATATTATTGCGAATAATAATGAGTATACTAAATTAGTAATTACCAACTCAAATATCAAAATCAAAACTAATATTAATTTTCCAATATTCTTAAAAAGCATTTATGAATATCAAGAAAACATATTTATATGTGATTTTGTAAATAAAGACTATTTTTGGTTAGATAGCATAGAAAAAAGTAAAAAAGAATTGTCAAAAACATAAAAATTTAGTAAAATAAAGACTGGAGGTAATAAAAATGATTTGGGATATATTATATGTATTAATTGGATTAATCATTGGGGGATTATTAGGTTTCTTCCTATCAAAGAAATATATGCAAAAGTACTTAAAACAAAATCCACCTATTAATGAACAAATGATTAAAACAATGATGAGTAGTATGGGAAGAACCCCATCACAAAAACAAGTTAATCAAATGATGCAACAAATGAAAAAATATATGTAATAGCAACTATTTATAGAAAGAAATATAACAAAATAACTTGCAATTTTTTAAAAAATAGTTTATTATATTAATGTTCCTATATCTTGGAATATTCGTACCTCTTACGATATTCTAGGAATTAGGTGAAAAAAAATAAAGGAGGAAATGAAATGGCTTTAAAAAAAGAAGTTAAAAGCAAAATTATTAAAGAGTTCCAAAAAGATGCAAATGATACAGGATCTCCAGAAGTACAAATTGCAATTTTAACAAAAGAAATCGAAGCTTTAACAGAACATCTTAAAAATAATAAACAAGATAAACATTCAAAACGTGGATTACTCATGAAAGTAGGAAAACGTAGAAGTCTTTTAAATTATTTATTAGAAAACGATGTAAAACGTTATAGAGCAATTATCCAAAAATTAGGATTAAGAAAATAAAAAAGGTAGGCACTCTTTTTTCGAGTGCCTTTAAAATGTATTTAAGTAATAATAAGTAGTATTTATAAAATTAGTAAATATTTTTACATTAAGCATTAAATAGAATAGGAGTAATTAAATGGAAAAAAACGTTTTTAAATTAAATTTTAGAGGAAGAGAATTAGTCGTAGAACATGGCGAACTTGCTAAACAAGCCCATGGTGCAGTATTAGTAAGATATGGAGATACTGTAGTATTATCAACCGCAGTAGTATCTAAAAATGCTAATATCTTATCAGACTTCTTTCCACTTATGGTATTATATCAAGAAAAACTATATTCAGTAGGTAAAATACCAGGCGGTTTCATTAAAAGAGAAGGACGCCCAACAGAAGCGGCTACACTGGGAGCTAGAATGATAGATAGACCAATGCGTCCCCTTTTTCCAGAAAACTTTAGAAATGAAGTTCAAGTTGTTAATACCATTTTATCAGTAGACCAAGATAACACCCCTGAAATGACTGCATTATTTGGTTCCTCTTTAGCAACTTCAATAAGCCAAATTCCATTCAATGGACCAGTCGCAGGAGTTAAAGTAGGAAGAGTTAACGGAGAATTTATCATTAATCCAACCGCTGAACAAACAGAATTAAGCGATATTGATCTTACAGTAGCAGGAACTAAAGATGCCATCAATATGGTTGAAGCAGGAGCCAAAGAAGTAAGTGAAAAAGATATGCTTGATGCCTTAATGTTTGGACATTCTGCAATTAAAGAACTTGTAGCATTCCAAGAAGAAATCATCAATAAAATTGGCGTTCCCAAGATGGAATACGAAGTCTTAGAAATTACTGACGAATTGAAAAAAGAAATCAATAATTTAGCCCATGATGACTTAGATAAAGCCTTTAGAATAAAAGATAAACTAGAAAAATATGAGGCTATAGATAAAATTAAAGAAAACATTCTAGTAAAATATGAAAATGAAAATCAAAATTTAAAAGAAGAAGAATTAAAAGAACTACTAACCAAAGTTTCACTAGTTTTAGCGGATATCGAATACAAAATATTTAGAAATATTGTAGTTAATGAAAAAACAAGAGCCGATGGACGTGCTATGAACGAAATAAGACCAATTTCTACTGATATTGATTTATTACCTAGAACTCATGGTTCTGCTTTATTTACAAGAGGGCAAACCCAAAGCTTATCAACAGTAACTCTAGGAGCTTTAGGAGAACACCAAATATTAGATGGACTTGGCATAGAAGACGAAAAAAGATTTATGTTGCATTACAACTTCCCAGCATTTTCGGTAGGAGAAACAGGAAGATATGGTTCTCCTGGAAGAAGAGAAATTGGTCATGGAGCCTTAGGTGAGAGAGCCTTATTACAAGTAATCCCAAGTGAAGAAGAATTTCCATATACAATAAGAGTAGTATCAGAGATATTAGAAAGCAATGGTTCCTCATCACAAGCATCTATTTGTGCCGGATGCATGGCCCTTATGGCGGCAGGAGTACCAATTAAAGCCCCAGTAGCAGGAATTGCCATGGGATTAATCACAAATAACGATGACTACACAATACTAACTGATATTCAAGGAATGGAAGACCACTTAGGAGACATGGACTTCAAAGTAGCTGGAACTAGAAATGGTATCACCGCCTTACAAATGGATATCAAAATAAGTGGTATCAGTGAAAAAATACTAAAAGAAGCACTAGACCAAGCCAAAGAAGCTAGAATGGAAATATTAGATAAAATAGAAGCTCAAATTGAAAAACCAAGAGAAGAAGTATCAAAATATGCACCAAAAACAATGACATTTATGATAAATCCAGATAAAATAAAAGATGTTATTGGAAAAGGTGGCGAAATGATTACTAAGATTATCCTAGAATGCAGCAATGTTAAAAGTGTTAATGATATCAATGCTGTAAAAGTTGACCTTGAAGATGATGGAAGAGTAATAATTTACCACACCAATAAAGAAATAATCGAAAATACTGCAAACAGAATCAAAGACATTTGTAAAGAAGTAGAGTTTGGTAAAGTATATAACTGCAAAGTAGTAAAAGTAGAAGACTTTGGTGCTTTTGTAGAATTATGGCCTGGATGTGAAGGACTAATTCATATTTCACAACTCGATACAAAAAGAGTAGAAAAAACAAATGATGTAGTCAAAGTAGGAGATGAGGTTTTAGCAATAGCAACTGGTTATGACAAAAAAGGAAAGCTTAATCTTTCAAGAAAAGAACTACTTAATAAAAAAGATAAATAAAATAAAGAACTAACTATAAAATTATGTGACCTCAATTATTTTTTCAAAATGGCAAAGAAGAAAATCATTAATCTTAAAGGGAGCAAGACAATTAGGCAATAACCTTAATTTAGCTATAGTAGGTACATTCTACTACGGGAGCGTAAGCGACCAGTTATACAGACAATGATAAATGATGTCAAAAATGTAGCCTAACGGGTTGCATAAATAATATAATTTTATATATGTGAAAAGTATGTTATTTTACACCTAAATAGTAAAATAGCACACTTTTTTCTTTAAAACCATATATTATTAATGTATAATATTATTAGGTGATAGAAGTGAACATAGATAATATATATATAAATTATTACCAATATGGTAAAAAGAGAGGAACTGATTTAGTTTTATTACATGGATGGGGTCAAAATATGCAAATGATGATGCCTATTTCTAATTCATTTACTAATATGTTTAGAATTACAGTAGTAGATTTACCCGGTTTCGGGGCAAGTGCTGAACCAAAAAAGGCATTAACTATTGAAGATTATGCTGATATTTTAAATAAATTATTTATAAAACTTAAAATTAAAAATCCTATTTTAATAGGTCATTCTTTTGGAGGTAGAATCTCAATTGTATATGCAGGAAAATATAAGGTAAAAAAACTAATTTTACTATCTTCTCCTTTCAAAAATACAAAAAAAAGTAATGATTTTAAAACTAAAATGCTTAAATTTTTAAAAAACATCCCACTTATTAATAAATTAGAACCATGGGCTAAAAATAAATTTGGTAGTCCTGATTATAGAAATGCATCTCCTATAATGAAAGAAGTTTTAGTAAATGCCATTAATAATGATTTAACTAATTATGCTAAAAAGATAAGTGTTCCAACACTTCTTATATGGGGTGAATGTGATACGGCAGTTCCGACGGAAGAAGCAAAGGAATTAAATAGTTTAATTAAGGATTCGGGACTAATAATATATCCTGGCAAAAGCCACTACGCATATTTAGAGGACTTAAATAAAACGATTAGCATCTTAGATAATTTCTTATCAAATGAAAGGAGTAATGATAATGAAGATTAAAGTAGGTGTTATATATGGGGGAAAAAGTGTTGAACATGAAATAAGTGTTATATCCGCGGTTCAAGCTATGAATTATATGGATGAAGAAAAATATGATATAGTACCCATTTATATAACTAAAGATTTAGAAATGTATACTGGAGGTATGCTTAAAGATATCGAATCATACCGTGATTTATCTTTAATAAAGAAATATGCTAAGAAAGTAAACTTAGTAAATAAAAAAGGACGCTTTGTTTTACAAAAAACATCTTGGTTCAAAAAGGAAATAAATGAAATTGATATAGCATTACCTATTGTTCATGGTCAAGGTACTGAAGATGGAACAATACAAGGCTATTTAGAATTACTTGGCATTCCTTATGTTGGAAGCAATGTAGCATCCTCTGCAGTTGGGCAAGATAAAGTGTTTATGAAACAAATTTTTGAAGCAAATAACATTCCCACAAAAAAATATATTTGGTTTTTTGATGCTGAATATGAACATGATAAGGATAATGTTGTAAAAAGAATTAATAAATTAGAATATCCAATAATAATTAAACCTGCTACACTTGGTAGTAGTATAGGTATAAGTATCGTTAAAAGCGAAGATGAATTAGATGATAAGTTGAACGAAGCATTTAAATATACTACTAAGGTTCTAGTAGAGGAGGTAGTAACCAACCTAACAGAAGTAAATGTTTCAGTATTAGGCAATTATGACCATATGCAAACATCAGTAATCGAAGAAGTAATAAAAGGTGACGATATTTTATCGTACAAAGATAAATATATTGGTAATGCAAAAGGGTCAACTAAAGGCATGTTAACCACTAGAAGAATAATACCTGCAAGAATAGACAAAAAACTAGAAAAAGAAGTATTAGAACTAGCTAAAAAAGTATTCTTAGTATTAAATAACCGCGGTATTGTTAGAATTGACTTTCTTATAGATAATAAAAAGGAAAAAGTTTACGTAAATGAAATAAACACAATACCGGGAAGCTTATCATATTATCTATGGCCTAACATTCCTTATACAGAACTATTAGAGATTTTAATAAATGATGCAATAAAAGCATATAAAAAACAAATGAAATTAACTCATTCTTTTGATACCAATATTCTATCTAATATGGGCACTAAAGGGTTAAAAGGTGGTATTAAAAAATAATGTATGGCTATATAATAGGAACAGTAACAGAAATCGAGGCAAGTTATATCATATTAGAAAATAATAAAATTGGATACATTATAAATGTGCCTAATCCATATTCTTTTACCTTAAACAGTGAATATAAAATATATATTTATACTCAGATAAAAGAAGATGAACATTTACTTTATGGTTTTAAAGAATTAAGCGAAAAAGAATTATTCCTAAAACTAATTGGAGTAAAAGGATTAGGACCTAAAATGGCTTTACCAATGCTTGCCACGGGCAGTCAAACAGGAATAATGGATGCAATAGAAAGAGAAAATATTTTATATTTGAAGAAATTTCCAAAAATAGGAGACAAAGTTGCAAGGCAAATAATTCTTGACTTAAAAGGGAAGTTAGTTAAAAAAGAAGATATAGTTAATACAAATAATGAACTAGTCGAAGTATTAACAAGTTTGGGTTATAAAAACAATGATATTAAAAAAATATTACCAAGTATAGATAGTACAAAAGAAATAGAAGAACAAATTAAAGATGCATTAAAACTAATGCTAAAATAGTTCTTTTCGTAAAAATAGTAGATTTTTCTTGAAAAAATTATCGTTTAATAGTAGAATAATACCTAGGAGGAATGATTATGAAGAAAAAAGATTATATATTAATTGGAGTTGTTGCTTTATTTTTAGTAGGAAGTTTCTTTTTAACAAGTAAAAAAGACAATGAAAAAGATATGGCAAGATGGACTGAAACATATACCAAAACAGAACTAGCTAAAGGAAAATTAAATACTATGGATTATGATTATTTTGAGGCGCTTACTAATGTTTCAAAAGAAAACACTATAGTTTATTTAGGTTCTGCAACATGTAGTTGGTGTAACAAATTTAAACCTATTTTAGAAGAAATTATCAGTGAAAACAATTTAGAAGTTGTTTATATTGATTTATCTACAGTAAGTAACGAAGAATACAAAAAAATTACTAATACTGTAGGTAAAAATAATTTTAGTGGAACACCAACAACATTAATTATGAATGGCAATAAAGTAATTGATGCTCTACAAGGTTATAACGAAAAAGAAGAAACAGTTGAGTTCTTTAAAACTAATGGCTTCATAAAGTAGGTAATATATGCAAAATAAGACTTATCAATACATGAAAGAATTCAAAAATAAATATCCTGCTACCGTGGCATGGAGATTAAAAAAACATGCTAAAGTAATTGAGAAACATCTTAATGATGGTGAAGTAGTAACATATGCTTTTCCAGCTCAAAAAAATGATAATCCTTTAGATATAGTAACTACTTATGCAGTAGTACTTACTAATAAAAGATTATTGCTCGCTACTAAAAGGTTGTTGTGGGGATATTTTTTCACTTCAATAACACCAGATATGTTTAATGACCTTAAAGTAGAAACTAGATTATTATGGGGGAGAGTATATATAGATACGATTAAAGAGTATGTAACTTTATCTAATATTAGCAAAAAAGCTCTACCTGAAATAGAAACCAAAATAACTGATTTCATGATTCGTGAAAAAAGACGAATGGCTATACGTCAAAAAGTCGATTAAATTAAGGAAACTTATTACAAGTTTCTTTTTTGTATAAAATATAAAAAAAATATTAAAATTACTAAAATTAACAAACACCCGGTTTTTTTTTAATTTTGGTATGTTTTTGTGTCAGTTTATAACAAACGCCCGTGTAGTTTTTTAATTTTGGGAATTTGACTTTATAACATCCTTTGTAGTATAGTGAGTGTACTAAGAAAGGAGATGTAAAAATGAATAAATATTTTCAATTTAAAATATATTTAAATGATAGTTAATGCCTTTGCACTAAAAGGCGAGAGCAAACACAAAAAAAATGAGTACGGCAGTTCCTGTCGGATTTTATGCCCACGGTTTAGATTAAAATATTTGCTTGTGGGAAGTTAGCAAAAAGGATCAAATCACAAAAAAGAATTGACATTTGCAACAAAATTTAATATAATAATATTGTATTAACAAAGCGAAGATTAGGCTTGGAAACCTAGGAGCGATTAACTATAAAGGGATTCTTTTAGAATAAATAAGGTGGAACCGCGGGTATTACTCGTCCTTACATAAATAAAAGAATCTTTTTTTAATGAAAGGATGATAATATGAACGAAAAATTAACTATGCAAGATATTGTAAACTTTTGCAAACAATATGGTTTTGTGTTCCAAGGCAGTGAAATATATGGAGGGCTTGCTAATACTTGGGATTATGGTCCTTTAGGAAGCAGACTAAAAAACAATGTGAAAGATGCGTGGAGAAAGAAATTCATACAAGAAGCAAATAACAGTTTTGAAGTCGATGCAGATATTTTAATGCATCCAAAAGTATGGGAAGCATCAGGTCATGTTAGCTCTTTTTCAGATCCACTTATCGACTGTAAGCATTGTAAAACAAGACATCGTGCTGATAATTTAATATCTAGTTTCACTGATAAAGTAATTCCTGATAAAATGACCGATAAAGAAATGTTTAATTATATTTGTGAAAACAAAATACCATGTCCAAAATGTGGCAAAAGCGATTACACCGATATTCGCGAATTTAACTTAATGTTTTCAACACAAAGAGGAGTTGTCAAAGGCGAAAACGGTTTAGTTTATTTAAGACCAGAAACTGCACAAGGCGAATTTGTTAATTTTTTAAATGTACAAAGAACGATGCGTGCTAAAATACCTTTTGGTATTGGTCAAATAGGTAAAGCTTTTAGAAACGAAATAACTCCGGGCAACTTCACTTTTAGAACAATCGAATTTGAACAAATGGAACATCAATTCTTTTGCAAAGAAGGAACAGATACCGAATTTTATGCATTTTACAAGAAATATGCATCAAAATTCTTAACTGATTTAGGAATGAAATTAGAGCACATTAGATATCATGACCACGATAAATTAGCCCACTATGCAAAGGCTGCTTGTGATATTGAATATTTATTCCCAATGGGTTGGGCTGAACTATGGGGCACCCACAACAGAACTAATTACGACTTATCTCGTCACCAAGAATTTAGTGGAGTAGCTATGGCATATTTAGATCCTGAAACAAACGAAAAGTATATTCCTTATGTAATAGAATCTTCAGTAGGATGCGACCGTATGGTTCTGGCATTTATATGTGATGCTTACACTAAAGAAATAGTTGCAGACGGTGATATACGTGAGGTATTGAAACTACATCCATTCTTAGCACCATATAAGGTTGCAGTTTTACCTTTAATTAAGAAAAAACATAATGAATACGCTAAAATGTTAACAAAAAAACTTAATAAAGATTTCATGGTTAACTATGACGAATCTGGAACAATAGGTAAGAGATATAGAAGAAATGATGCAATAGGAACACCATTTTGCATAACCATAGATGATGAAACTCTAGAAAATAATACAGTTACTATTAGAGATAGAGACACCATGGAACAAATAAAAATAAATGTTAGTGAACTAATTGACTATGTTAAAGATAAAATCAAATTTTAGAAGACATTAACCTTGTCTTTTTTTTCTTTGCGTTTGCTACGCTGTTGTAGTTCTGTAGATAAAAATATTAAAAAAGTATTTTAATATAATATAGAATTAAATACACTATAAATCTATTACTTACATGCCCTGACTATTTAAAAATTTTTTAAAACTAAAACAACAAACAAGAAAACCCTAACTAATAAACCAAAATAAATAGAAGTTTATTAGCTTTTATTACATATTTTTCAATTATCAGCTAATACTATTACTGGTGATTTATTATGAAAGAAAATTATAACAGCATTGTCAACAAACATACACCTAAAGAAGACAGACTAAAAAATAGTTTAATTGTTTTCTTTACAGGTGGTATTATTGGAATATTAAGTGAATTGCTTCTCAATTGCTATTCAGTCTGGCTTTCACTACCTAGAAAAGAATCGGGAATCCTAGTTATTCTAACTTGGATAATTATTGCTTCCTTATTAACTGCTTTTGGTGTATTTGATTTACTCGTTAGAATATTTAAAAGTGCTTTATTAATACCTATTACTGGATTTGCTCATTCTATGACTTCTGCAGCTTTAGATTACAAGACAGAAGGCTTAGTTCTAGGCATTGGTGCTAATATCTTTAAATTAGCGGGCACTGTAATTTTATATGGAGTAGTCTCGGTTTATATCTTTGGATTACTAAGAATATTGGTACTAGGAGGTTAATATGACAAGTAAATATAACAATGTATATATAGAAGATACTTACACCATCGGGGGTCCTTATGAAGCGGATGGCCCACTGGCAAAATACTATGATAAATTATATAAAAATGATTTATATTTTAATGAAAGTAGTTTTGAAAAAGCAGAAAGCAAACTAATGAAAGAAAGTGTCGAACTAATACTCAAAAAGACTAATAAAACCAAAGCTGATATTGAATTACTCATAGCCGGAGATTTACAAAATCAAATAGCTTCTTCTAATTATATGGCAAGAGATATAGACATTCCATTCCTTGGTATTTACAATGCATGTGCTACATCAAGTGAAGGAATAATTATTGCTTCAACATTTATTGACAGTAAAAAAATTAAGAGTTCTATTTGTAGTGTCAGTTCACACAATAATGCTTCCGAGAAACAATTTAGAAATCCCGTTGAATATGGTGGACCAAAGCCAAAAACAGCAACATTTACAGTAACCGGAGCTGTTTCTGTCCTTCTGTCAAATAAAAAGAGTAAAGTGAAAGTTGAATCGTCAACAATTGGTAGAGTGTGTGATATGGGTATTAAAGATGCAAACCACATGGGTGCAGTGATGGCTATCTCGGCTGCAGATACTATATATAGGCATTTAAGCGATTTAAAAAGGGATCCATCGTATTATGATTTAATTTTAACTGGAGATTTAGGAGTATATGGTAAAAATATTCTCACTGATTATATGAAAACAGCTTACAATTTAGATATAACTAAAAATTATAATGATTGTGGGACTATGATATATGATGTAGATAGACAGCCTGTTTACGCAGGAGGAAGTGGCCCAGCATGTAGTGCTTTAGTAAATTTTGGTTATATTTATAAAGAGATGTTAAAGGGTAAGTACAGGAGAGTTTTAATAGTTCCAACTGGAGCAATCTTCTCACCAACTTTTGTTTTTCAAAAGGAATCTATTCCTTCCATAGCTCATGCTATTAGTTTGGAGGTAACAATATGATGGCTTATGTATATGCGTTTTTGTTTTGTGGTATAGTTTGCTTAATATCTCAAATAATACTAGATAATACGAAATTAACACCAGGACATGTAACAAGTATTTTTGTAGTAGTCGGGGCATTTTTAGATATCTTTGGGATTTATGATAAGATAGTTTTATATGCTGGTGCTGGTGCTATCGTACCAATTACATCATTTGGTCATCTTCTTGTACATGGGGCGATGGATATGGCTTCAAATATTGGTATTTTAGGTCTTACGATGGGGTTATTTGATTTAACGGCTGCAGGTATAAGCGTGGCTATTGTATGTGCTTTTTTCTTATCTTTGATATTTAAGCCAAGAGATTAATAGAGATAAAAAACACTTGAAATAATATTAGAAATATTGTATACTTAAGAAGTATGGTAGGTGGTATTATGAAGAATAAAGATATTAAAGAAGTAATAACAGTATTTATTATTACAACATTTATCTTAGTTTTTGTAGCGGGTATTTCTTATGCTTATTTAGATTATCATAATACCATTGAAAATAATCAAGAGAATAAATAATTAGCCTTTAAAATTAAGCTAATTTTTTTATGTGCTTTTGCTATGCTGTTATCGGTATATGCTAATGATTATAACTAATATGTTGTTTTTAATATTCATTTTTTTAATAACATAAGGCAAATTATTTAAATATTTAATAAATAATTTTTAAAACAAAGAAAAATACATAAAAAAAAGAGTCTCTTAGGGTAGCTCAGCATATAGCAATGAATAAACCCGGTAAAAAGTACTCATTTTCTAGTAATAATATACAGCAGATTAATATAAATATTAAACATTTTTTCTCTTGTAATTATATTAAATATCTAGTATAATGTTTTTTAGGGAGTATATGGTATGAAATATTATTGGAATCAAGCACATATTTTAAATGAAATAAAAAAAATAAAAGAAAATAAGCAAATTAGAAATAAGGATAAAGTTAATTATATTGCTAATTATGAAGATATTTTAGATATTTTATCTTTTGCTTTTGATGATGAAAAAGAGGAAGAATTAGAGGGTATAGAAGAAGATAATTATTTATTTTTTATTGATAAAATAAATGAATTAATAGATTCTCTTTTTATATTAAAAGATGTATTAAGTGTTAAGAGATTATTTGTTTCTACATATTTTAAAAATCATTTAAATTTACTTAAGCAAGCTAGTACAATATGTGATACATATGATTTAGATATGATAGAAAGACCTTTACCAAAAAGAGAATTAGGAACTAATAAAATAATTAAGATAGGTTATAATTACTATGATAGTTTTAGAGATAAAGATATTATTGATAATTATGATAAGTTAATTAAGAGTAATAAAACCTATTTACTAAACAGAAAGATGCCTAATTTTGAATTAGGAGGTATGTGTAATTATTTTATTCATAATGATGAAACATATATTGCGATAAGAAAAGAGAATACTATATACGATTTATTTACTTTTATTCATGAAATAGAACATGCTTTATGTTTTAAGAAACATAAATATAATATAAATCAAACTATTGCAGAACTTCCTAGTTGTGCTAGTACTTATTATTTAAGAGACTTTTGTAATCAAAATAAAATGTTTTCTAAAAAGGAACTAGATATTATTATATTAAAGGAAATGTGTGTTTATTTAACTTGGTTACCAGTATATTATGATAATTATAATGTATGTAATTATTATGATACTAGTTTAAGTAAATTTAATTTTACTAATATTTTATCTCAAGTATTTGCTAAATATATTTATAGAACTTATGATAAAGATGATGCTGTAGGGATTATGGAAGAATATTTACTAAATAAAAGGAAAATAGATATTGGAAAATTAGAAGAAACTTTAAAAAAAGATAAATTGGAAGTAAAAAAACTAATAAAAAGAACAAATATTACTTGCAAAAAAAATTAAATGTGATAAAATTATATTATATTTTTCATTTAAGACGTGACACTTAAATATTTAAGAAAAATCGTATTACATACGTTATAGGTAAATAAAGAGCACATTAGTGAAGTAAGGTGGCACCGCGTATTTCGTCCTTACACGTTAGTGTGTTTTTATATTATAAGGAGGAATATATATGAAGAAATATGAAAATAATAGTTTTACTATTAAAAATGTAGGCGAGATTGTTACACTATATGGATGGGCTAATAAAACAAGGAATTTAGGTGGTGTAATATTTATTGATTTAAGAGACAGATCAGGAATTATTCAATTAGCCATAAAACCAGATAATAAATGTTATAATCAAGCGTTAGAAATTAAAAATGAATATGTTTTAAAAGTAGAAGGTACCATTATTGAAAGAGAAAGTAAGAATAAGAATTTAAATACTGGTGAGATCGAAGTGGATGTTACTAAATTAGAAATATTAAATACTTCAATTGAATTACCATTTGATTTAAATAATACTACAGCTTTAGAAGATACAAGATTAAAATACCGCTACTTAGATTTAAGAAAAGAAAACTTGAAAGAAAAATTAATAAAAAGACATGAGATTACTTTTGCCGTAAGAGAATACTTTAATAACAATGGTTTTTTAGAGATAGAAACACCAGTGTTATGTAAATCGACACCAGAAGGAGCAAGAGACTATCTAGTACCAAGTCGTGTTAATCATGGTAAATTTTACGCTTTACCACAGTCTCCTCAAATATTTAAGCAATTATTAATGGTTGGAGGAATGGAGAGATATTTCCAAATTGCTAAATGCTTTAGGGATGAAGATTTAAGAGCGGATAGGCAACCTGAATTTACTCAAATAGACGTTGAAATGAGTTTTGTAACTGAAGAAGATGTTATGTCTATGGCAGAAGGTATGATTGCTTATGTGTTTAAGAAAGTTAAGAATATTGATGTAGAACTACCACTTATGAAAATGAAATATGATGATGCTATTAATTATTATGGTAGTGATAAACCAGATTTAAGGTTTGAAATGAAATTAAATGATATTACTAATATATTAAAAGATACTTCATTTTCTATGTATAGTAATATAATAGGAGAAAATGGTATTATTAATGCTATTGTAGTTAAAAATAAAGCTCTTGATTATTCAAGAAAAGAATTGGATAAATTAAATGATTTTGTTCATACTTATACTAAGAATAATTTAACTTATCTTAAATATAATGAAGAAGTTACTGGTAGTATAGTTAAGAATTTAACTACTGAAGAGATAGATAATATTAAATCTGCTTTAAATATTGAGAATAATGACTTAGTATTAATTTTAGGTGGTAATAAAAAAGAAGTTAAACAAGCACTTGGAGCTTTAAGATGTAAGATAGCTAGAGATTTAAATTTAATTGATAGTAATGTTTATAAGATGTTATGGGTAGTAGATTTTCCTTCATTTGAATATAGTGAGGAAGAACATAAATATGTTGCTTGTCATCATCCCTTTACTTCACCAAAAGATAGTGATGTAGATAAGTTATTAACTGATAAGGCATCTTGTTATTCAAAGGCTTATGATATAGTTATCAATGGTTATGAAGCAGGTGGTGGTTCTATTCGTATTCATGATCAAGAGGTACAAAAGAAGATGTTTGAAGCATTAGAATTGACTGATGAACAAATTAAGAATAAGTTTGGTTTCTTTGTTGAAGCTTTAAAATATGGAACTCCACCACACGGAGGACTTGCCTTTGGTCTTGACAGATTAGTAATGCTTTTAACTAATACAGAAAATATTAGAGATGTTATTGCATTTCCTAAAACAGCATCTGCATCATGTTTAATGAGTGAATGTCCAAATACAGTAGATGAATATCAATTAAAAGAATTAGGAATTAAGATTAATTAATATGAATGAATTAGAAATAAAAAAATCAATAATAAAAAAATTTAGGAAAGAAATATGGTCTAAATTCATTAAGGCTATAAAAGATTATGAATTAATCAAAGAAAATGATAATATCTGTGTTTGTATAAGTGGTGGTAAAGATTCGTTTTTACTAGCATTATGTTTTGAGGAATTGAAGAAACATCATAAATTTAATTTTAATACTAAATATTTAGTTATGGATCCAGGTTATTTAGATATAAACTTAAAACAAATAGTAGATAATGCTAAGTTATTAAATTTAGATATAGAAGTATTTAAAAGTGATATCTTTGATGTAGTAGATAGAGTTGGAGGAGATAGTCCTTGTTATCTATGTGCTAGAATGAGAAGGGGTTATTTATACGCTAAAGCTAAAGAATTAGGTTGTAATAAGATAGCTCTTGGGCATCACTTTAATGATGTTATTGAAACAGTTATGTTAAATATTTTATATAATGGTGTTTTTGGAGGAATGTTACCTATATTAGATTCTAAAAACTTTGAAGGTATGCAGTTAATTAGACCTTTATATTATGTTAAAGAAAAAGATATTATTCATTTTGCCAAATATAATAATTTAAAATTTATTGACTGTGCATGTAAAGTTACTAAGAAGAGTTTGGGTAAGAGAAAAGAAGTTAAATTATTAATTGAAGAATTAGTTAAAACTAATAAAAATGCCGATATTAATATTATGAATAGTTTAAAAAATGTAAATAAAGAAACTATTTTAGGTTATATGGAAAATGGTGAATAATATGTATATAGGACCAAGTTCTATTATATCAATTGAACATTTTATTTTTAAAGATTTCTTATCTACTAGTAATCATCTTGATTCACATAAGAGAAGACCTTGTGTTATTATTAGTGAAGATGATACTAATTATTATTTATTATCTATTTCTTCACATGCTAAAAATAATATAAAGAAAAGAAATTTTGAAATAATGGGACCTGGAGGAAAAACAAATTATATTGATTTAGCTCATATTTATGTAAGAAAAATATCTGGTTTTCCTGTTCATGATAATTTAGATGTTGATACTTTTAATAATTTAATAGATAGTTTTATCTATTATCAAGAAAATGTAGAGATGGAACCTTTATATGATATAGTTAAAGAAACTTTGACAAAGTTAAATAGTAAAAAAAGATAAAATATCCTTGCTATTTAATTAATTTAATGATATAATCAAATTAGCTAGAGAGTAGGATATCTTAGTATAAAACCGACTAAAGATATATTTAGGGAATCATAAAATTTACTATGTGTTGAATGCTTGCTTCTAAGTAAGAATCCTAATTAGTAGATGGGGATACCCACCTGTGTGCCAAACGCCGCGGGTTTTATCTCATAGAGTCGACTCTTTGGTTTTTTTGTACCTAAATTTAAAAGGAGAAGTTATATGGAAGAATTTTCTAGGTTTATAAAATTAATTGGTAATGATAAATTTAATATTTTAAAAGATAAAAAAGTAGTAATTATTGGTATAGGTGGAGTAGGAGGATATGCTTTTGAAGCCTTAGTACGAGGGGGTATTTCTAATATAACAATAGTAGATTATGATATAATAGATATAACTAATTTAAATAGGCAAGTAATAACTAATATTAATAATATAGGTAGATATAAAGTAGATGTTGCTAAAGAAAGAGCATTAGAAATAAATAGAAATTTGAATGTTACAGTAATAAAAGAGAAATTAAATGAAGAAAATGTAATAGATATAATTAAAGATAATGATTATATTATTGATGCTTGTGATGATGTTAAGGCTAAGAAGTTAATTATAAGAAATGCAATAAATTATAAAATTAAATTTATTTCTTCAATGGGTACTGGTAATAAGTTTAATCCAGAGTTATTAAAAATAACTGATATAAGGAAGACAACTTATGATAAATTAGCTAAAAAAATTAGAACTTGGGTAATTAAAGAAAAAATAAAGGGATCTATTTATGTAGTATCTTCTACGGAAGAATGTAAAAAATGTAATAATGTAATTGGTTCTACTAGTTTTGTTCCAGCAGTATCTGGAATGTTATGTGCAAGTTATGTAATCAATGACATTTTAAATAATATAAAATAATATAATTAATGGGGAGTAGTGGATAAAATGTATGAATATTATATTGTAAGTATATATGATGGTAATATAGATAAAAAAATAGTTAAAATAGATAAAGATTTTGTTTATTTTGATAATAATTATATAAGTGATTATATGATTCTAAATGAAGAGAATATTAGAGTAAAAAGATTTAATAATCCTATATTTAATAATAAGAAGAATTTTAAATATGATATAAATAAAATAACTATAGAAGAATATTTACCTGATATACAGCTTGTATCTTATTTAATGGATAATTTAGGTAAAGAAAATAAGGTTAAAATTAGAAAAAAATAATATGCATTTGCTACTCGCATTATCGGTAGGAAATGTTAAAAAAAACTAATAAGTTACATGAATTTGAGAGTGTAAAAAACTTTGTGTAAAGTTACCAATCCATGGTAATAAAGATATTTGAGATTGATTATATCAGTCT
>CAJKHY010000016.1 GCA_905199855.1 uncultured Clostridium sp. | reverse complement strand
AGTTGGTAATGAGAAGATAAGAAATTTTGAGAAAAAATTTATTAATGCAATTAATCAAAATGATTTAAAGAATAAGATTTTATATTTAGATCTTAGTAATTACAAGGGTGATACTAACGATAAGTATACTATTAATGATATGAATATTACTTCAGTGCCTAATATTTCTGTGTTTAAAAATGGGAAATTAGATGATATTTATGTTATTGATGTAGATGGATATAATATGGAAAAGATTATTTCATATTTGATTTTAAAAGGTGAATAAAATGATAAATATTGTGTTATATGAACCAGAGATACCTGAGAATACTGGTAATATTATGCGTACATGTGTGGCTACTGGCGCAAGGCTACATTTAATTTATCCACTTGGTTTTATTTTAAATTCTGCTACGATTAAAAGGAGTGGAGTAAATTATATTGATAAGTTGAAGTATTATACTTATGATGATTGGGATGACTTTTTGAATAAGAATGAGGGAGATTTTTACTTTTTGACAAGATATGGGAAAAAACCACATACTTCGTTTGATTATCGCGATAGTACTAAAAATATATATTTAGTGTTTGGGAAAGAGTCAACTGGTATACCTAAGGAGATACTTAAGAATAATTTGGATAGGTGTTTGAGAATACCTACGACTGAAAATGTTAGGGCTTTGAATTTATCTAATTGTGTGGCTATTATGATATATGAAGTGCTTAGACAACAAAATTATAATAATTTACTTACTAGTGATCCTTTTAAAGGAGAAGATTATTTAGAAAAATAAAAAGCTGATTATTTGATGTAACCAGCTTTTTTAAACTTTTCTACTATTTTTTCATATTTGACGTTGCCATGAATACGGTTTAGTTTCGATTTTTCTTCGCCATTTGTGATAAATACTGTTGTAGGTGTTGAACCTTGATAATCTATATAGCTTGAGAATGAGTCGCTTTGATCAGCAGTGAATTTATCAGTGTTAATATAATATACTTTTATTTTATATTTTTTAGCAATGTCTTCTACTTTAGGTAGGTATAACTGACAATATTGACATTCTGTTTTGCTTACTACTAAAATAAAACTGTCTTTATTTTTCCATTTGTTAAAGAATGTTTTATAATCTATTTCTTCTACTCTATGGTTTTCATTAAAGTAATAGATTCCTAAGGTTATTAATACTAAGATAAAGATTATAAATGAAATAATTATTTTTTTATTGCTTGTTTTTTTATTCATATGAACACCTCATTATAATAATAACATTTTTTTTAAGAAAATGCTAGATTATATTTTAATTTTTTGGTACAATTATTTTAAATATAGGAATTGTGATTATATGAAGAAGAGATATATTTTTATTATTTTTTTATTTGTTTTGTGTTTTATTTCTTTTTATTTCATTTTTAATAGGGAGAAATCTTTTACTATGGTTATGGCAGGAGATGTGCTTATAACCGATAGTATTTTAGATGATGCTTATGTTAAGACTACTAATAATTATCAATTTTCTAAGATGTTTAAGTATGTTTATGAATATATTAAAGATTATGATTTGAAGTATTATAATCAAGAAACACCAATTAGTGGTAGTGGTTTAGGGTATTCAGGTATTATTTGTTATAATACTCCTAGTAATTTTGCTATAGATATGATGAATATGGGGTTTAATATGATAAGTCTTGCTACTAATCATGTTATGGATGGCAGATTAGTCATTAAGGATGAAAACGATTATTATTGTGATAAGAATGAGGAAGGTATTATAAATAATATTAATTTTTTTAAGAGATTCGATAAGGTTTATACTTCGGGAATATATGATAGTAATGAAGACAGGGATAAGATAGTTATTAAAAAGAAGAATGGAATTTCTTATACTTTTTTAAATTATACTTATGGTACTAATATGGATGGTATTATTAATTATGAGCCTTATTTAGTAAATGTATATTCTAATGAAAAAGCAAGGAAAGATATTGAAAAAGTGCGTGATAAGGTAGATGTGATTTTCGTGGCTATGCATTGGGGACAGGAAAATAATCCTATTCCGACAGAAGAACAGAAGAAAATAGCATCTTATTTATCTAAATTAGGAGTAAATGTTATAATAGGAACACATCCTCATGTAGTTCAACCTATTGAATGGATTGATAATACTTTGGTAATATATTCTTTGGGTAATTTAATTACCGCTCAGAGTGAAGAATATGATTATAGTAGATTGGTTGGTATGATGGTTGATTTAAAAATTAGTAAGAAGGGTAATAAGATAATTATTAGTAATCCTAGATGTGAACTTACATATAGTTATTTTAATGTTGTTAATAATAAAAAAACTAATTTTGAAGTTATTCCTTATAGTTATATGAAAGAAGGTAACAGTGAGTATTTAAGATTATATGAAAAAGTTAGTAAAATTATTAGATTATACGATAAAAGTATAGAAATAAATAAGCTTGGGACTAAGAGTGTTAATACTGAGATAAATTAAAAGAAGGATTATTACCTTCTTATCCACATTCACAGTTAATATTTTTATACTTTTCTCTTTGTTCTTCTGTATGTTTTAATACTTCTTCCCAATTGTTATCATATTCATAGTCATATTGATATTCTTTTTCATCACTTTTGGCTACGTTTTTATTATTTGAATTAAAGTGATTAAATATGACTCCTGTAATAGCACCGACTAATAAGACGGGGAAAGTACATAGTAACACTACTTTTGATTTTCCTTTTGTTTTTTTATCTAATTCTTTTTTTAAAGCCATATCATTTCCTCCTATAATTGATTTAATTATATTACTTAATAAAAGAATTGTCAATCATAAAAATTAATGATATAATTGTTTATAGTAAAGGGTGTCAAATATGAGAAATATTAAAATGTTATATTTTTTGCTTTTTGTTATAGGTGTTTCTTTAGTTATTTGTGTTTTTTACTGTAAAAAAGATATCAATATATGTAATAAACCCACTATAATAGAGGGGATGATACCAGTTTACTATGATAATGTAAATAAGGTGTGGAGAAAAGCAAATGAGAACAATAATGGTAACAAGTGGTATGATTATAATCAAGGTAAATGGGCTAATATTGTTTTAGTTAATGAGAATAGGCAGGATAAGAAACTTTCTAAATCTAGATATGACTATGTTAATGCTAAAGATGATACCGTAATATTATATAGTGATATTTTGGCTTTCTATGTGTGGATACCAAGGTATAAATACGAATTATTTAATGTTAATTTTGATAAAATTGATGAGACAGTTATTAATATAAAATTTGAAAATGGTACTAGTTCTACTGGTGATGTAAAATGTATAAGTAATGAAGATGGGGTAGAGGAGTGTCAAAATAAAAATAATGGAAATTGGTATACACATCCAGCATTTACTTTTGGAGATGTTGAGTTAAAAGGAATTTGGGTAGGAAAGTTTGAAACAACTGGTAGTGAGGATAAACCTACAATTTTGCCTAATATGGTTACTTTAACTAATCAAAGTGTTTTACAACAGTTTGATACTTCAAAAATATTTTCTTCTTATGTAGATTCTAATTATGTTGATAGTCATGTGGCTAAAAATATAGAATGGGGTGCTGTGGCATATTTATCACAGTCAAAATATGGTAGATGTTTGGATGAATGTAATGAGATTTATCAAAATAATAGTATGGGAATTACTGGTAGGAGTAAAGGTGATGTGGCTACAGGTCAAGGTGAAGAGGATAATCCTTATTTAACTACATTTGGTAATTATACTTATGATGATCGTATTGTAAGTGAGGATGGTATTGTTTTAGGCTATACCAATAATAATTTGGGAAGCAAGGCCTCGACGACAGGAAATATTACGGGAATATATGATATGAGTGGAGGTTCTAATGAGTATGCAATGGGAACTACGATAAGATTAAGTAATATTGATAGAAAGTATTATGATTTATATCCTAGTAGTACTTCAAATGAAAGTTTTGAGAGATCTAAGTTAGGGGATGCTACGGGAGAAGTTAGAGGATTTTATGGCGACAAGGAATGTTTAGTAGATGATAATATGTCTTGGTCTAAAAGAGGATGTTCTTCAATTGGAGGGGAGAAATCTGGTTTATTTTACTTTTGTGGTATAGACGGAAATGCTTATAATCATATATCTTTTAGAAGTGTGATGGTGGTTAATAATGAATAGATATATTAAGATGTGTTTGATAGTGTTAATAATTATAGTAATTGTTGGTGTGTCTATTTTTAAAAAAATTGAAGGTGATAGGAAGTATGATAATTTTCCTAAATATAGAGATTTAGAAAAGGCAAAAGAGTTAAATCCTGATACGGTAGGTTGGATATATATACCAAAGACTAATATAAATTATCCTATTATGTATCATGATGACAATTATTATTTAGATTATGGTTTTGAGCGAGAGAAGGCAATTGCTGGGGCAATTTATACTATTACTGGTTCAAAAAAACAAAATGTAGTTATTACTGGCCACAATTCTCGGGTTAGTGTTGCTAGATTATATTGGTTACATAATATTCGTGATGTAAATTTGGGTTTAATAAATAGTTGTTATGAAAAGAATGATTTGTCTTTGAGTAAAGAGGTAATGCCTAATTTTGATAATACGGAAGAGAGAATTTGGTATGTTTCAATATATGGCATTACAGGTAAGTGGGAAGTATTTTCAATGTATGAAACCGATGTAGATGAGTCAACGGAAACAATATACTATAATACTTGGGGTAAGTGTTATGATTTTAAAGATAGTAATAGTATTTATGAATGGATTAATAATCAAGTTAAAAGAAGTGATTATGATTTTGAGACTATGCCTAATGTTGATGATCAGTTTTTAACTATTTATACTTGTAGTTGTAAATATTATGATGAGGAGAATGAGTCAAGACTTTATTTCTTTTTAAGAAAAATATGATTAGGAGGATTTTTATGAAGAATAAAAAATTAATTATTATTACTGGGTTAATTGTTATAATGATTTTAATAATATTATTTTGCTTTTGTAAAAAAAGTAGAAATTTATCTATGTTAGCGGCTGGTAATGCTCTTGTAAGTAATATTGTTATGGGTGATGCTTATGTAGTGAGTGAAAATACTTATGATTTTTCTAGTATGTTAAGTTATTTAAAGGAATATATAAAGCCTTATGATTTAAAATTTTATAGTCAAGAATCACCAATAATGGGTTCTAAGTATAAATTTGCTGGGGCTATTTGTTATAATACACCATATAATTTTGCTGTTGATATGATACATACTGGTTTTAATATGGTGAATTTAGCTACGGATCATACTTTAGAGGGTGAAATTACTTTGAATGAAGAATCAAATGAGTTTTATTGCAAGTATCAAAGTGATAGTGTAGATAATTCGTTGTCTTTTTGGGATAATTATTCTAATGTTTATACTGCTGGAAGTTACAAAAATAGCAATGATCGAGATAATATTAATGTTTATGAAAAGAATGGTATTAAGTATGTAATGCTTTCTTATACAACTAGTATAAATAATGAGGAAATATATAATAAAAATAATTATTTTGTTAATTTATATGATAGGGCTCAAGTAAAAAAAGATATTGATAAGATAAAAGATAAAACTGATTTAATTATTGTTTCAATGCATTTTGATAATAGCAATGATTTTATTCCTAGTAATTATCAAAAGGAAGAAGCTAAATATTTGGCATCTTTAGGTGTTAATATAGTGTTAGGTCATGGTCCCAATGTAATTCAACCAATTGAGAAAATCAATGACACTGTGGTAATTTATTCTTTAGGTAATTTGCTTTATAGTTACTCTTTAAATGATTTTACTGATTACAATATTGGACAACTTGCTCAAATAAATGTAGAGAAGAATGGTAATAAAGTTAGAATTACTTCTGTTAAGAGTGAGCTTATATATAATTATCATGATGCTAATTATCAAAATATAAAGATTATTCCATTTAGTAAAATGAATAAAAATTATAATGGGAATTATTTAGATTTGTATGATAAATATGCTAAGGTTATTAAGTTATATGATAAAAGTATTGAAGTGAATGCTCCATCTTTAGAAGAGGTAGAAGAATTGACTGATGCTTTTAAAAATAAGAGTGATCGCACATTTAAATTTATAAAAGAAGATAAAACTTGTGAGAATAAGAGTTTATTGGCATCAATTAGGACAATACTTACTGGTTATAATATAGATTTAAAAGAGGTAGAGAATAATAATTGTAATATTGATGTATGTAAGATATTTGATAATAATTTTGTTAATTGTGAAGGTGTAGATAAATTAAATGAAGATGGAATTATTAAAGCAATTGAAACCCACAAACAAATAATTGTACATACTTATCAAAGTGATAATGAATGTTATTTAGAAGATAAGTATATAACTATTTTAGATTATGATAAAGATAAGGGTATATATGTATATGGAGCTTCTAATAAAAAGGAATGCAATGGATGGCAAAGTATTGATTTAATTAAAGATATTAATGCTGGTGGATATATTACTTCTTAAACAAAGGATAATTATATGAAAAGAATTTTTTACTATATATGTGGGTGTGGAATTTTTGTAGTGGTTTTATTGATTTTTTTAAATGATGAGAAGTCTTATGAAGATAATGATTATGAAGATAATGAATCGGTTAATGAGGTATGTAGTAATTATAGTAAATATTATGATGAGGAATTATCTCTGAGGATAGTAAATGAAGCTAAGAAATATGTAGGTATACCTTATTTATTTGGTAGTGAAATTAAAGATAATAAGGCAATTAATCCAGTAGATAGATATAGGGCAATAGACTGTTCTGATTTTGTTGAGGCTGTTTTAGAGAGTGTATTTAATAAAGATTATGAAACTACTTCTGCTGAAATAGCGTATCAGTTAAAGGATAATTGTGTTTCTTTAGAAGATATAAAACCAGGTGATATTTTGCTATGGAATGATTTTATTAGTAAAAGAGTAATTCATAGTTATGGAAGAATATTCCATGTTGGTATATATTTAGGTAATAATAGAGTTATTGAATCTACAAGGACAGATAGTTATGGTTTATCTGGAGTTGTTTATAGTGATTTATATCGCTACCGTGGAGGTAATTTAGCAATGATAGCAAGAGCTTATTAGGAGATTTTTATGAAAACTAAAATAAAATTTGTTTTGATAACGTTAATTTTGTTATGTACAAGTTGTAAGCAGAAAACTGTGGATAAGTTAGAAATAAACATTAATAGTATTAAAGGTGATATTAATATTAATAATGGATATTTAGTGATAGAACAAGGGGGAGTTTATACATTAAGGGGTTTAATTAATAATGGTAGTGTTGTTATAAGAACTAAGGAAGATGTTAAACTAATTTTGGATGGGATTAAAGTAAAAAGTGATTCTAATGGTGCCATTGTTTTAGAAGAAAAAGCTAATTTAATAATTGAGAGTGAAAAGAATAGTAATAATTATTTAGAGGATTCTAATAAACGTGGTGATGGTACTAAGAATTATAATGCTACGATATATTCTAAGGGAAAATTGACATTACAAGGTGAAGGATATTTAGAAGTTAGAGGTAATTATAATGATGGTATAAATTGTAAAAAGAGTGTTAGTATCAAAAGTGGTAATTATAAGGTAGTTAGTAAACAAGATGGTATTCAGGCTAGTAATGATATAATTATTGAAAATGGTAATTTTGAAATAAATACAATTGGTTATGAAAAGATAGATTCTTCTAATTATGCTTTTGGTGGTTATGATAAAACAAGTGATGGTAGTAAAAAAGGACTTAAGACTGATGAAAATATTTATATTAATGATGGGATGTTTGTTTTTTATACAATAGATGATGCAATTTATAGTAAAAGGGAGATAAGTGTTATTGTAGCCAAAATGAATATTAATACATATGATGATGCTATTCATGCTGATAATAAGATTACGATTGAGAATGGTGAATATGTTATTGAGCGATGTTATGAAGGTATTGAGGCTGTTGATATTGTTATAGAAAATGGTAGTTATAGGATAAATGCTATGGATGATGGAATTAATGCTAATTCTAAATATAAAGAGGAAAAGTCTTTAGAAGATATTCGTTATAGTGAATTAGTAATTCATGATGGTGATTTTATTATTAGTGCTTATGGGGATGGTATTGATTCTAATGGAAATATAACTATTAATATGGGTAATTTTGTTATTGATTGTACTGAGGATGTACTTGATTATGATAATGAAATTAATGTATTTGATATAAATTTAATAGGTTTTTCTACTGAGTTTTTATTACTACCTAATAATTTTAATACTTCTACTAATATGGTAATATTTAATTTTAATAAGCAAGTGGGTAAGAATTCTAAAATAAATATTATTGGTAGTGATACTAATCTTAGTTATGTTAATAGAATAAATGCTTTTAGTATTTTAATAATCAACAGTGGCTTAAAGAATAATTATGATTATTATATCGAGGTAAATGATGAGAAAGTTTTAGATTTTAGTATAAATCAAGAGTTAATGTATTTTGGTAGAGAAAGAGGGTAGATTATGAAAAAGAAAACGTATTTATTATTTGGAATGTTAGTTTTATTAATTATAGTTGTTATTTTATACAATAATAAAAAAGAGTTAAATAATATTAAGATACTGTCTTTTTATAAATTGAATGGTGAAGAAGATAATTTGTTTTTAGTAGAATATGAAAAAGAAGAAGAGGCAAAAGAATATAAAGTTGAAATTATAGATAATAATAATAAGGTTGTTTTTAGTAATAGTACTACAGAAGATTTATTGGTTTTTAGAAGTGATAAAATAGATAATTCTAGTAAATATAAGGTAAAAGTGTGTAGTAATTTTAATTGCGATGAGAAGATGTTCAATAAAATAGATAGTTTTATAAATAATGATTATGTGTGTAGTAATATTCTTGATGCTAATACTTATAATGAAGAGATGGGTAATAAGATAGTTGCTACGGCTAAGGAATATTTGGGGATACCATTTCATTTTAATAATTTGATAAAGGATCCAAATGCTAAGATTCCTAGGGAAAAATTTGCCGGTATAGATTGTTGTGGTTTTGCTAATGCGGTGTATGAGAGTGTATTTAATAGAAATGTAGGAAAGAAACCCGCTGATATGGCTTCGGAAACAAAAGATAAATGTGTACGTGTTCAAGATGTAAGACCCGGTGATATGGTGTTTTGGATAGATTTTAATAACGAAAGGGAATTTTTAAAATTTGGGAGAGTTTTTCATATTGGAATTTATGTTGGGAATAATAGAGTAATCGAGGCTACTAGAAATTCTGATTATGGTTATACTGGTGTTACTTATAGTGATCTTTATAGATTAAGAGGCAATACGTTTTTAGCAATGATTACAAGACCATATGCATAAATGTTGCAATAATTTCTTTTTGTGTTATAATTTATATGAAGGATAAAAGGAGAGTCAAAATGAATAAGAAGAAAATAATTATTATTTTATCTAGTGTATTTTTAGTTGCTTTAGTAGTGGTTTTATTATTTGTTTTTAAAAAAGATACTAAAAAAGAAGATAATAGTGTGGTGGTATTGGATATTGAAGATAAAACTGGGAAGTCTTATAAAAATGAAATTGTTGTTGATGCAAATAATACAATGGAAATGGATATTACAATAAGCAATAAACATGAAAGTGAGATTTATAATTATGGATTATATTATACTTATTTTGATATTGAGAATCATGGTATTGTGATAGGTCAAGTTGCTGATTTAAAGGATATAAAAACTGAAGGTAGTATTTCAACGGATAAAATTGTAATACCTATAAAAATTACTAATATTAGTAATGTAACAAAAAAGATAGTATTAGGAGTAAAATATTCTAAAATTGATATTAAATATAATGATAATGAGAATAAAATAGATGTATATAATAGTGATGTTCCTAATGAACCTAATTTAGTTAAGGGAATGATTCCAATCACTTATAATGAATTTAAAAAAGTATGGGAGAAAGCAGATTATAGTAATTGGTATGATTATGAAAATAAAAAATGGGCAAATGCTGTAATGGTTACTGATACTAGTAGAGATAATTATATGAATGCTGATGCTGGTGCTTTAGTTAAAGAAGAGGATATACTTACATATTTAGTGTGGATACCAAGATATAGATATAAGTTATTTAATACTTCTTTTAAGGAAATAAATCCTTTAGAGATAGAGATTTTATTTGAAAGTAAAAATTATCCTAAGAGTAGTGGTACTAAAGATGGAGAGTGGCTAACACATCCAGCATTTACTTTTGGTGATGAGGAATTAACTGGTATTTGGGTAGGTAAATTTGAAACTACTGGTACTAGTGATATGCCTACGATTAAACCTAATTTGGTATCTTTGACTAACCAAGATGTTGCTAGTCAGTTTGAGACTTCTAGGAAGATTAATTATGTTTTAGATAGTGAAATTGCTAAGATAGATGCTCATGTTGCTAAGAATATGGAGTGGGGGGCAATTAATTATTTATCACATAGTAAGTATGGTACTTGTGTTGATGGTGTATGTAAAAATGTAAGGAACAATAATGTAAATACTTCTAGTAATAGTAATGGACCATCGATTACAGGATGCGCTTCTTCAAATGCTAATGGTGCGATGGTGGTAAGTAATACTTGTAATACTGATAGTTCAAGGCCTTATAATGATAATGAATATGGTGTTTTAGCATCATCTACTTCTAGTATATATGGTGTTTATGATATGGCGGGTGGTTCTTGGGAAATAGTTATGGCCGTTATGAAGAGTGAAGATGGAAGTAATATTATAAGCGGTAGAAATGATAATAAGAATTCTGGTTATACAGGAATATTATTTGATAAAGATAGAAACATAAGTAAAACCTTTAGTGGTAAGAGTTTACCTGATGCTAAATATTATGATGTTTATAATTATAATATAAATATTGATTCTGTTGATAAGTCTCATTTGGGAGATGCAACAGGGGAAACAGTTGGCTGGTATGGGGATTTTAGAAATTTTTTGGATAATCCTAAATCATGGTTGATGCGTGGAGGTCTTTATAATCATGAAGGTCTTGATGGTGTATTTGCTTATGGTGGTGTAGATGGGCGTGCTTCAATTTTGAGAAGTTTTAGAACAGTAATTGTAAATGTTAAATAAAAGGGTAAGATATTTACCTTTTTACTTTAGGAAAGTAGGAGTGTTTGTGAATAGAAAAAATTTTTTGATTATAGTTGGTATTTTACTTTTAACTGTTTTACATGCTATGTTTTATAAAAATAATGATGATAAATTTAGGGTTGCTAATGCTCCAGTACTTTCTTCAGGTATGGTACCTGTTATTTATGATGGAAATAATTGGATAAAAGTTGATAGTAAAAATACTGATTATAAATGGTATAATTATGAGAATGGTAAATGGGCTAATGTTGTTTTAGTTAATGATTATGAAAAGTATGATAATTTGAATGTAGGAGCAACGATAAATAATGATGATATTATAGCATTCTATGTATGGATACCAAGGTATAAATATAGAGTATTTAATATTAATAAGCAAAATGGGTATGAATATTATAGTGCTTTGGAAAATGGAATTGATATAGTATTTGAAAGTGGTATAGAAAAAACTGGAAAAGTGAAATGTAATTATTATTATAAGAAGAAAATATTTAATAAAAATAATGAAGTTTGTATTGGGAATAATGGGGATTATTATACACATCCGGCTTTTACTTTTGGTAATCAGGAATTAGAGGGAATATGGGTAGGTAAGTTTGAAACTACAGGTAGTATAGATAATCCAACAATTTTGCCGATGGAGAGTTCTTTGAGAAACTTAAATATTTATAATCAGTTTAATATTGCAAAGAAATTTAGTTTGTATCTTAAAGGTAAAAATGATTCACATATGATGAAAAATATAGAGTGGGGAGCTGTTGCTTATTTAACTCATTCTAAGTATGGAAATTGTATTGATGGTTGTCATCAAGTGGGAGTTAATAATCTTAGTGATTTTACTACAGGGACTGTAAAATTAGAAGATGGTAGTCAATTTACTTATGAAAGTAAAATTGGAATGCAAACTTCTACAACTGGTAATATTACTGGAATATATGATATGAGTGGTGGAAGCGTAGAAAATGTTATGGCCAATGTTTCTTTGGAAAGGAATAAATATACTTTTAATGGGTTGTTTTACACTGGTTTTACTTCTTCTTGGTATATTGATAATCAAAAATATGTAGATAGTTATGCTTATAATGAAGAAATTATTGCAGATACTTCTGTTAGTAATAGTCGTTTAGGTGATGCCATGGGTGAAACAAGAAGTTGGTATAATGATAGTAATTTTGCTCCCAATGTGGATACTTCTTGGATAGAACGTGGTGGTAATTATGGTATGGGTAAAAATGCTGGTATATTTGCTTATGGTGGAAATATGGGTTATAATATTAGAATGAATGGTTTTAGAAGTGTTATTGTAAGTGGGTGATTTATGTTTCCAAAACTTTGTGATAGTATATATCAAAAAAAGAATGGTAAGGAGTTAGCTTTATTTAATTATGAATTACCAAATGGTGTTGTTTTAATTAATAATAAGGCTTTGGAAATATTAGAATTATGTGATGGTAATAATAGTATAGATACTATTGGTAAGAAATTAAGAATAAGAGAAGATATTTTAGAAGAATTTCTTAATAATTTAGATAGTTATAATATTATATCTTATAAGAATGAAAGTAAAAAAAACAGATGTAATAAAATTTTACATTGTTGGTTACATATTACTAATAATTGTAATTTGAATTGTAGGTATTGCTATATAAATAAGAATAATATTGATATGAATATTGATATGGCAAAAGAGATTATCGATAAGTTGGTAGTATCTTTAAAAGAGAAGAATTTTAATAAGATAGTATTATCTTTTTCTGGAGGTGAACCATTATTAAGGGTAGATTTAATTGAAAAGATAATTGATTATTGTAATACTTTTCATAATATTTCTTTTTCTTATCGTATTCTTACTAATGGTATTTTAATTGGTGATAGGGTTATTAAATTGATTAAAGAAAACAACGTTGACGTTAGAATATCTTTAGATGGAATAAAAGAATATAATGATAAAAATAGATGTTATTATGATGAAAGAGGTAGTTATGATGATGTGGTCGATGGTATTTTATATCTTAAGAAAAACAATATTGTACCAACGATTAATGTAGTAGTTACTAAAGAAAATATTGATGGTTTATTTGCGCTTACTAGGAGGTTGATTGATTTTAATTTGCCATTTAGATTTTCTTTGGAAAAAAGTAATAATAATATTATGCCTAGTGTTGTTGAAGTTCAAGATAAAGTAATTAGAAAATTAAAGAAGTGTTTAAAATTAATTTTGAAATGTTATAAGAATGGGGTTTTTGATAATAGTTTTAATGTGGATGATATTAGTTTTAATAATAGTACTTGTAGAAATTGTGGCGTTGGTGATAATATTATAGCTATTGGTAGTAATGGTGATGTTGCTTTATGTGGAATGGATTTATGTAGACCAATTTCTAATATTTATAAAGATAATGATTTAATTAGTATAATTAATGATTGTGAAGTATCTAAATTTAATATAAATAAAGTAAATGAATGTAAGAGTTGTATATGGAAGCATGTGTGTAATAATGGATGTCCAATACTAAATTATAATATTTTTGGTGATTTTAATAAAAAAAGTTCTTATTGTAAGATTTATAGAGAGATAATACCTTTGCTATATGAAATAGAAATTGCTAAAAAAAGAAAAAATAGTTGAATAAGGGAAAAAATTAGTATATACTTATGTTGTAAAATAAAGTGTGGAGGTAAGTATGAAAAGAAAATATATGATGTTAATTGTGTTATTCCTGTTAGTGCCTTGTGGTGTTAAAGCAGATTTATGTGAAGTAAAACAAGCTAACACTAAATATAAGTTTTGTTTGAAAACAGATGTTAGATCTTGTTTTGAAACGGAAACTGATTTTCCTGATAATTTAGCTGATTATAATATTACTGAAACGAGATATTGTAAGAATAGTGGTTATGAGTTAAGAGATAATCTTTGTGTGCAAAAAGAAAATTGTGATAGTAGTTTAAAACCCGATGCTAATAGTGTTAATGTTGAACTTACAACAAAATCAGGAGTATGTAATGCAGATGCTGAGTTAAATAAAGATTTTAGATTAGAACTTAAAGTTGGACAATATGCTTCTTGTGAGGGTCATGTAGATTTAATATGTAAGGCTACCGTATCAATTAATTCAAATTATAAATTTTATTTTAGGGATTATCAAAGTGGACAACCGATTAAATCGCTTGTTGATAGTAGTAAAAAAACTCAATATGCTGTGGGTACAGGGACAACATTTGATGTTATTTATGGAAGTAATATTAAATATACAATAAAGTATGATCAAGAAGTTATTAGGTACACTACAACTGGATGGAGTACTTGCCAAAGTTGTAACACGGAGTGTTCACCTGATCCTGATCCAAAACCTGATATTCCTAAAACTTGTTCAAATAAAACGAATGTAAATGCAAGTCAAATGGGTTGTACTACAACATGTACAGATTACCCTTGTTGTGAATCTACAGGATATGGTGAAGTTGACTGCCGAGAAAAGATGCAAATATCTGTTGACGCTATTGAGGCATCAAGTTCTTATGTAAAAGTAAATTATGTAAATGCTGAAACCCCTACATCTAAAGGGGCTAAGAAACAATATATGGGTATTTTGAAAGATTCAGGAACTAAAAGTGATAATAGTAATAGGAATGCTATGCAAAGTTTTTTATTTAATCCACCTAGTGCCTTCATTAATTTAAAAACAGGACAGATATTATATAAAGGAATTAATTATAATGGTCAAAATACTAATACTTGGAAAGAGGTAACTCCTGGATATTATATACCTACTAATGCTATTCCGCTTCAAAATAGTGTGGTAAGTACTGAAATTGGTGGGACTGCATATATAATTAAAGTTAATGGGAGTGAATATAGAAAAATTGATGTAACAGGTAAACTTGATTGTGATTTTACAACTAAAATATCTGGGTGTCCTTATCAAAGTTGTGGTGATGCTAGTTGTAATCCAGAAATTGATCAATTTAAATGTTGCCGCAATAGTTACTATTTGCAAAAACACCCTGATTATTATGTTGAAGTGTGTGGAGGACAAGAGGATTATGTATATAGACAGATTGATTTAATGGATCCTTTTCCTAAAAGAAGTGCTGGTGAAAATTGGCGTGAATGGATTAGTAAAGAAGAAAATGTCAAGGAATTAAAAGAGAGTTTTGAGGGTGAACCTAATTATACTTTTGAACTTACCAATAGTATGATTTCACGTATTAGAGAATATAATACAAATAAATCTAATTCTTATACATTATGGAATGAGATGAATGATGATGGTAGTTCTAATTTCTTGAAGGATGGAACAGCTAGTAGTATATCAATTGGAAATAATTTAAAAATTAATTCAAATTATTATTCACTTGGATGTGGACCTAGTAATGAAACTAGGTATGAGTGGTGTAAATAATATCATTTGTTAAATTAAGGACATTTTGGATGTTCTTTTTTTGTCTTTAATATGAAAGACTTTTAAATTTTTTAGAAAAAGTTAATAAAATTGTTTTTCGATTATTGACTATATTTTAAATTTAATATATACTTAAGGTAGTGTAGATAAAGGAGGTAGACAATGAGAAAAAAAATATTAGTACTGATGATAATGATTGTTACTATTTTTGGCTTTAAGTCAACTGTTTTTGCAGTTTGTAATGAAGAAGAATCTAAGCAAATTCAAAGTAGATTGGATCAAATTAAAATTACGTATGAACATATTGAGGGTATGTTAGATTCTAATAATGAATTAGTTAATGGCATTTTTAAAGTTAATATTACTGGTTTAACTGAAGGACTTGTGCTTTATAATCCTGAAAAAGATATTTCAATTGTTGGAAATGCTGAGGGTAAGTTTACCAAATCTGGTTTTATTCATGGTACTTATGAATTTAAGCTTTTTCCATACGATTTGGAATGTACTACAGCTTATCGTGCTGTAAAGATTGATTTTCCTAGATATAACAGTTATTCTGATAGTTATTTATGTAATGGTATTGATTCTACTAAATTTTTACCTTGTAGCAAATGGTATGAATATGAACTTGATGAGAAAACATTTATGGCAAGATTAAAGGAATATAAGGATAGTGAAGAGAAGAAAAAACAAAATGTAATTGATATAACTACTGAAAATATTTCAAATGCATTTAAAGATTTTGGCAACAACTTTGTTAAATTTTGGTATTTGTATATTATAGGTTTAGTTGCCACTACTTTAGCTATTGTGTTTATAATTAGATATTTAAATAAAAATAGGAAGAAAAACAAAAAATGGAAATAGGTGTTTATATGAGAAAAAAAGATAAGATTGCTTTACTTTTAATTATCTTATTTTTGCTACCTTTTACTGTTAATGCCGCAATGTGTGAAAAGAAACAAGCAAGTACTAAGTATAAATTTTGCCTAAAATCTAAACCTACAGAATGCTTTGAGACTAATGCTGATTTTCCTGATGATCTTTCTGCTTATATAATTACTGAAACGAAGTATTGTCAAGATAGCAATTATGAATTGCAAGATAATTTATGCATTCAAACCACTAATTGTACTAATGAGCCTGTAAGTGATTCTAATAATGTTAGCGTTGAACTTACAACAAAATCAGGTGTGTGTAATGCAGATGCTAGTTTAAAAAAAGATTATCGTCTGGAATTAAAGGTAGGTCAGTATTCTTCTTGTAATGGTAGAATAGATTTAATATGTAGAGCTACTGTGTCAATTGATTCTAATTATAATTTTTATTTCAAAGATTATCAAAGTGGGCAACCAATTAAATCTTTAGTTAGTAATTCAAGAAAGAATCAATATGCGGCTGGTACTGGTACTACTTTTGAGGTAATATATGGTAGTAATTTAAAGTATACAGTTAAATACGATCAAGATGTTATTAGTTATAGGACATCTGGATGGAGTACTTGTAGAGATTGCGAGACTACTTGTGTACCAGATCCTCCTCCTCCTAAACCACCAGGTGGTGGGGGCGGTGGTGGAATAACTATACCTAAAACTTGCTCAACTACTTCGAATGATACAAGAGCTAGTCAAGTGGGGTGTAGCACGTCTTGTTGGAGTTATTCGTGCTGTGTTACTACGGGATGGGGTTCTGTAGATTGCCGTGATAAAATGAAAATTTCGGTAGAAGCTATTGCAGCTTCAAATAGCGATGTTAAGGTAAAATATGTAAGTGCCGAATCACCTACATCTAAAGGAAAAGTAACACAAGATATGGGTGTGTTAAAAGATTCGGGAACTGTTACTGATAATAGCAATAAGACTGCATCACAGACTTATAAGTTTAATGTTCCTACTGCATTTATTAATATTAAAAATGGGCAAGTATTATATAAAGGAATCAACTATAATGGTCAAAGTACTAACACATGGAAGGAGATAACACCTGGATATTATATACCTACTAATGCTTTACCTGAGCAGAATAATGTTGTAAATACAGAAATTGGTGGCGCAGCATATATAATTAAAGTTAATGGAAACGAATATAGAAGAATTAATGTAACTGGAAAACTTGCTTGTGATTTTGGAACTAAGTTATCAGGATGTCCTTATCAAGATTGTGGCGATGCTAATTGTAATCCTAGTAAGGACAAGTATAAATGTTGCCGAAACACAAAATATTTAAAAGCTCATCCTAATTATTATACTAATACTTGTTCGTCTCAAGAAAGTTATTTTTATAGACAAATAAATTTGACAGATCCTTTTCCTGCTCGTGAAGCTGGTGAAAATTGGAGCGAGTGGATTAATCAAGATGAAAATAAAAAACAATTAGCAAATAGTTTTGAAGGAGAACCTAATTATACTTTTGAACTTACTAATAATATGATAACTAAAATAAGGGAATATAATGATAAAGATACTAATAGATATACATTATGGAATGAAATGAATGATGATGGAAGTTCTAATTTCTTAAAGGATGGGACATCAAGTAGTATATCAATTGGAAATAATTTAAAATCAAATTCAACGTACTATTCACTTGGATGTGGACCTAGTAATGTTGAGGAATATGGATGGTGTAGATAATGAAATGGTCGTTTGCAATTGCGGGTGTAGTAATCGCTGGATTAATAGGACTTGCTATTATAATGCTTTTTCAAAATATTACTACAAATAATGAGCAAGATTATTACTTGTTAAAGGAAGTTGCTGAGGCAGCGATGACAGAATCAGTAGATGTGGCTTATTATAGAACTACTGGAGAAATTAAAATAAGTGAGCAAAAGTTTGTGGAAAACTTTATAAGAAGGTATGCAGAAGTAGCATCATTTAATGCTAATGGATATAAGATAGAATTTTATGATATTATGGAAGTACCTCCTAAGGCCAGTATTAGGGTAACTTCTAAGAGTGATACTTATAAGATAACTACTGATGCTCAAAATTTTGATATAGTAAACGAACTTAATGCTATATTAGAAACTGTTTATTAAGGAGGAAAAATATGAATAATTTAATGACTTCTATTAAGAGATTTTTAAGTAATAAAAATACTGTTACAATTATTGGTGTGCTTATTTGTATACTAGTTTTATATGTAGGATATAATTTTAGAATTAAACAAGCTATACAACCAATTAGGGTACCTTATGCTAATCAGGTTATTCAACCTAGGACTTTAATTACTGAGGATATGATATCATATACTGAGGTGCCACCGAGTTATTTGAAGGGAAAATATATTGCATCTAGTTCTTTAATAATTGGTAAATTTTCTAATTATAATACTATCATTCCTGAAGGTAGTTTATTCTATTCTGATGCGGTAATTAATGAAAGAGATTTACCTGATTCAGCATTTAGTAATATTCCTACAGGTTATACTGTATATAATTTTCCTGTTACTATGACTACTACTTATGGTAATTCAATGTATCCAGGTAATTATATCAATTTATATTTTAAAGCTATTGATGATACAGGTAAAATTATATTTGGTAAATTAATTAGTAATATTGAAATATTAGATGTTAAAGATAGTTCAGGTAGACACGTATTTGAAAATACTGGTGAAGCTAGAACTCCATCATTTATTATTTTTGCTGTACCTGAAGATGTGCATTTATTAATTAGAAAAGCAATGTATTTAACTAAAGTATCGGCTGAATTAATACCTGTACCTAATACAGAAGTAATTACTGAAGAAGACACAGTAGAAGTTAGCAGTGCTACAATTAAAGAGTTTGTTTTAAGTAAAACTCAACTATTAAATGAAGATTTATTAAGTGCGTCAACTGATACAGAATAAGTGGGTGATATAATGGATGAATTTTTCAACCAGATAGATTTTGGACCTTTAAAACAATTTTTGGATAATGATGATATCACAGATATTTCCTATAGTAATGGTGGACAAGTCTGGTTAAAAACTTTGTCTAAAGGTGTGTTTAGAGTAGAGGTACCAGAAATTAATAATGCATTAATTGAAAAAATTGCATTTCAGTGTTCAAATGCAATGGGTAAAAGTTTTAATATGGCTAATCCATTTTTAGATGCTGAATCGACGGAGCTTCGTATGAATTTCGTTCATGATTCAATTGCAAGGAATGGTATTGCTTTATTAATACGTAAAACTCCTGCGAAAATAAGATTACAAAAAGACAAAATTATCGAAGAGAATTATATTCCTTTGGACATTCATGATTTTTTGATTAAATGTGTTCATGGGCATTGTAATATAATTGTTAGTGGTGAAACTGGTAGTGGTAAAACAGAGTTTGTTAAGTATTTAGCTGCCCATACATTAGAGAATGAAAAGATTATTACTATTGAAGATACTTTGGAATTACACTTAGATAAGATTTTTCCACATCGTGATATTGTTGCGATGAAGACTAATAATATAGCTAGTTATACTGATATATTAGTAACTTGTATGAGACAGAATCCAAGATGGATATTGCTGTCTGAAGTTCGTAGTGCGGAAGCTGTTATGGCTGTTCGTAATTCAATATCCTCTGGACATAATATTTTATCTACAATTCATGCTGATAAGGCTTCTTCGATACCTGCACGTATGTATAGTTTACTTGAAACCAATCAAGATATTGATCAATTCTTAAGAAGTATACATCGTTATGTACAATTGGGAGTTCATATTAGGGCATATTATAGCTCTCAGCTAAAAAGGTTTCAACGTGAAGTCTGTGAAGTGGAAGAGTTTTATGTTGATAGTGAAACAAACGAGGCTAAAACTAATTGTTTATTTCGTAAAACTATGGAGGGACAAATTATATTGCAAAATCCAACTAAATATTTAATAGGATATTTAGAAAGTCAAGGTCTTATTATTGGTGAAAATGTTTTGGTGAAAGAGAATAACAATCAAGGGCAGAATATCATTAATAAGCTTATTGGTAAAGATGAGACTTTAAATAATGTAAGTGATAATTTTGACTACCAGAGTCAAATGTTAGTTAATGGTCAAGGATCTCAAATGAATAATCAATAATGTATAGAAAGTAGGTGTCGTATGGAATTTATAATTATTGGTGTTATATTACTATTTATTTTCATGTATCGTGTGAATAAAGGTGATAATGTTTATAAATTCATCGTAAAACAAGTAGCTGTTGCTTATGATAAATTTGCTCCTTATTCTTTTAAAGTAATGCGTGAGAAGGTTAAAGAATTGGGACAAGAATACACAGTAAGACAATATACTGTTCAAGTTGTAGTTTTTGCAGGAATTGCTTCTGTAGTTGGTTATTTATATAATTACAATTTAATTATTACTATTATATATGTTATTGTGGCTGTTTCAATGATACCTTATATTACATATTTGAGATGTAAAAGAATTTATAGTGAATATATATTTGAACAAATACAGGTGTATACTACTAACGTTATTATGGAATTTCAAACTACTAATGCATTTGTAAAATCTTTAGAAGGTGTTGCATCTTCTGGAGTACTTGAAGAGCCAGTTTTGTCTGATGTAAAAACAATGATAAGTTTATCTTATGAAAATGGTGATATATATGAATCTATCCGCTATATGAATGAGAAATATCCATTTTATGTAGTGAAAAATATGCATCAATTATTTTTGCAGGTAACTAAAGAAGGTGCAAAGGATACACGCGAAACTTTTGAAAATATGCTTGATGATATTGATATGCTTGTTGAAAATGTTTATCGTGATAGAATTGATCGTCAAAATTTCCATAAGCAATTCTTACAATATGGTGTAGTCCTTTATGCTATAATTATGTTAATTCAATTACTACTTGGCGTTGATAGTTATATTGCTATGTTAGATAATATTTTTGTTAGAATATTAGTAAATTTAATTATTATTATAAATAGTTATTTTCTTCTAAGCGGAGAAAAATATTATAACGAGAATGTAGGTGCTGAATAATGGAAATATTAATTGTCGCAATCGTTATGCTATTTATAATGGAATATACTAAAAAGATAAATTCAAATAAATTCTTTAATGATACTAAAAAACATTTAAATATCTTAAAAGAAGATGATTATGAATTTTTGCTTAGAGCTAAGTATGGTGAGAAAGCTGATCCAGATTATGCTTTTTCTAAAAGAATAAGAAATGGTATATTAGTTACTTTGGTTTTAATATTCGTCTTTTTATCAAAACTTAATTTTATTAATGTTTTAGCGGCTTTTATAGTAGGGTATTTGGTATTTAAAAGTGAGTATCGCGAATTAAAAAGATATTATAAAGTACATTTACATGAAATTAATATGTTACTCCCATATTATTTAAAAAATATAGAGATATTAATTCATCATTATACTGTACCTGTGGCACTTGCTAAATCAATTGATGATGCCCCTGATATATTTAAACCTGGACTTAAAACTCTAATTGATAGAATTAATGCTGGTGATTCGACCATTGATCCATATATGGATTTTGCTAAGGAATATCCTGTTAGAGATTCAATGCGTATGATGAGACTTTTATATCGTTTAAGTTTAGGTGCTCAAGAGAATAAGCATGAACAATTACTTGCTTTTTCTAAAAGTATTAGTAATTTACAAAGTAAATCAAGGGAACAAAAATATAAAGATCGTTTGAGTAAAATGGAAAATAAAACTATGACAATGTTAGTATGCACTGGTGGAGGTGCAATGATACTTTTATTAATTTCAATATTTATGATGATGAGTCGTTAAAATTGGGATAATAGATTATTGAAGGGAGGTGCTTTTAATGAAAGAAGCTACAGGAGAATTAAATATGACTGTTATTACTATAGTTGCTATTGCTGTTATAGCTGGAATTATGGCATTGATGTGGCCATCTATTACTAATACTATTAAATCTTCTTGGGGAAGTACGGGTAAGAATGCTTGTGAAAATCAACAAGGTTGTTCTTGGGTAGCAAATGGTGATTCAGGTTCTTGCGTGTGTACAGGAAATGCAGGATAATAAAGGTTATGCTTTTATTTAGGAAGGTGATATAAATGAGAGATGCGTTTGGTGGAGCATTTATGATTAAAGTAATGCTTATATTCTTAGGAATATATATAGCTTTTATGGCGGTTGCTTTAAATTATGCCAAAGCATTTAGGGTAAAAAATCAAATAATTAATATTATTGAACAATACGAAGGTTTTGAAAAAAAAGCTTCTGATAATACTGAAGTCAAAGATATAATTGCTTCATATTTAGATAATATGGGATATAATGTTCAAATACAGTGTAGTGGTGTTAGTCAAACAAATAGTTGCGATACTAGAGGATATCGTGTTGAAAAGATAGATACTAGTAAGGGTGCTTATTATGCTGTTGAGACTTATATTAAATTAGAGTTACCATTTTTAAATATAAATATTACCATTCCTATTAATGGTGAAACAAAAGTAATTAAGACATTATCTTAGGAGGAAAGAATATGAATGTTATTATTGCTAATAAATACAAAGAAATGTTAGATAGTCTTGATATTGATGTAATAAAATCTATGGATGGTGAGTTTACTGTTGATGAGATCGTAGAAAGATTTTCAAACTTTTTCTTCCAGAGAATGATTCTTGATATTACTGCGGTGAAAGACTATAAGAATTTAAAAAATATTCAAAAATTATCTGTTAATTTAGATATGGATAAAGTTATATTGCTATTAGATGATTCTAGTGAAAGCAGTTCAGCTTTATATTTATCTAGGTTGATTAGTATGGGAATATATAATTTTACTAGAAATAAAGAAGGTATATTGTATTTACTTGATCATCCAAATAGTTATCGTGATGTGGCACATATTCATCAATTAGAAAATCTAACGGAACAAATTAACGATCGAGTTATTACTAAAAATATGAGAATACTTGGTATTAAGAATTTAACTGATCATGCTGGGGCGACAACATTTATTTATGTGTTAAAGAAACAATTAGAGTCATTTTATAATGTTCTGGCTATAGAAGTTGATAAACATGATTTTTCATTTTTTAATGATCAAAATATGTTATCAGTTAGTTCTGCTGATTTACCTAAAACACTTATGGAACATAGTGATGTTGATGTTATTCTTGTTGATTTAAATAATTATGAAAGTGAAAGCATATGTCATGATGTTTTATATTTACTTGAACCTTCCACTATTAAATTAAATAGATTAATTAAATTAAATAAAAAAGTATTTGGTAATACGGCAGGTAAAAAGATTATACTAAATAAGAGTTTACTTGATTCTAAGGATGTTTTGGATTTTGAATATGAAGCTAAAACTAAGGTATTTTATAATATGCCACCTTTAGATGAAAGAAAAAATAATGCATCTTTAGTTAATCCATTGTTATCTAGACTTGGTTTTGTTAAACAAGTTAAGGAAACAAAACAAAATGATGGTAAAATATTTGGTTTATTTAAATTTTAATTAATCAAATATTGACATAAATTTATAATTATTGTATTATTATATTATGGATTAAGGAGGAAAAAATATGTTTAATATACTTGATTGTCCTGAAGGATTGGAAACAATTATTGTTTTTATAAAAAAAGGTGTTATTCCAATAATACAAATTGGTATTCCTATAATATTAATTATTTATGGAATGATAGACTTAGGTAAGGCTGTTATTGCTGGTAAGGATGATGAAATTAAGAAAAATCAACAATTGCTTATTAAAAGAGCTATTAGTGCTGTAGCGGTATTCTTTGTTGTAACACTTGTTACTTTAATATTTGGTATATTTGCTAGTTCAGGCGTTGATGATGATGTATCTGGTACTTCTTCATGGCAAGAATGTTGGCAAGATGCTTAATAATTAATTATAATTAGAAATCAAAATATTTATTTGTTTTGATTTTTTTCTTGTGGTTTCAATCTTTTTGTTATAAAATATTAGTTAATTATGTTTTTTAGGAGGTTTGGTATGAAGGAAAAGATTGTGAAGAAAATACCTAATGCATTAACAATTATTAGATTATTATCTTCTTTTATTGCTCCAGTTTTATTTATAAAGGGAAGCATAATGCCTTGTATTTCTTTATATAGTTTAGGGGTTATAACTGATTGTTTAGATGGTTATATTGCAAGGAAATTTGATGCTGTTAGTGAATTAGGAAGAAAATTAGATGCTATTAGTGATAAAGTATTTGCTTTATCGGTAATCACTTTAAGTATTATTATGGGTAATAGTATAATGTTTTTGCCACTTATTTTAGAAAGTTTAATTGCTTTTGTTAATGTTGCTTTTAAATCTAAAGGTATTATGACTAAAACTAATAGAGTAGGTAAGTTTAAAACAGTTATTTTATTTCCTACAATTATATTTGGTTTAGCTATGACTAAGTTATATTCTTTAATTAATGTTTTTGTTCCTTTATTAATTTTATCTACGAGATTACAGCTTCAAACTTTAGCTTCATATATTAATGAATATAAGTGTGAGTATGAAAAGAAACATGATAATAGTTATCAAGAAGAAAAACATATTGATAGTGTAAGGAGTGAATCTTATGATAGAGAAATTACTAAAGAGAAGCTTATTAATTTAAAGAATGAGTTGTTATTTTATACTTGTAATGATATTGATATAAAATTACCTAAAAGAAAAATTAAGTCGCTATAACTTAATTTTTTATTTGTTCCTGTTATTTTATTGAGAAAGCTCACAATGATTATTATAATAGAAAAGATAATAATTCTCTATTAATATACGTTTAAGCGGTAATAATTTGTAGAATATATTAGCTAATACTATTGTTACTTCTTATAACGTAAAAGTTGTAGGACCTGATAAAGATTATTTTATTGAACTAGTATTATTGTCAAAGAATGTTCCAATTACAGTTATTAGTAAAAGATTAGGACATTTTGACATGGATTTGACACTCAATGTTTACTCTCACATGATTCCAAAAGATGAAGATAAAGTGGTCAACATCTTGAATCAAATAAAACAAAAATAATAATCAAAGATTAAAATGAGTGTTTTATCAATATCAAATGTATTATAAAAGCCTTGCAATGCAAGGCTTTATAATCTAAATGGTCGGGAAGACAGGATTTGAACCTGCAACCCCTTGGTCCCAAACCAAATGCTCTACCAAGTTGAGCCACTTCCC
>CAJKHY010000015.1 GCA_905199855.1 uncultured Clostridium sp. | reverse complement strand
TAACAGTACCAGTAATGTTACTGCTGTCAGCTGCTGCTGTAGAACCTTCGCCCTGTGATGAGCTATCTGCTGTTCCACCACAACCTGCAAGAGTTGTTGCTAATAAAACTGCTGTTAATAATCCTGAAATAAATTTTTTCATTTTGATTACCAAACATATTTAATGTACTTAAAATTATAAAAACTATTAATAATAAATCCTCAAAATTTAATCTTCTTATTTCTTCTTCTACAGTTTCCATATTAAATTATACTAAAAAAAAGAAATTAAATTACTTTAATTCCTTATTTATTTAAATACGCTATAGCATCTAAAGCAGCAGTTGTCCCATCACTAGTGGCAACAGTAAGTTGCCTAATTTGTTTATCGCGACAATCACCTGCTACAAATATACCATCTTTTTCTGTTACACAATTATTTGATTCAATATAACCATATTTATTAATTGGTAAAAGTTCTTTAACAAAATCACTTTGAGGTATTAAACCAATAGATATAAACATACCATCCAATTTAATTTCTCTAACTTTATTCAAAATATTAACTTTTATTGCTTGTAAATTATCTTCACCAATTAATTCAGTTACCTTAGCATTCAGTATTATTTCCACATTTTCTTTTTCTTTCAGTTTTTCTACTAAAGTACTCTCTGCCGTTAACTTATCAATAATCTGTATAACATATACCTTTTTACATATATCACTAAGAGTAATAGCATTAATAACTGCACTATTACCCCCACCAATTACAGCAACTGTTTTATCTTTAAAAAATGCCCCATCACAAGCAACACAAAAATGAATACCATTACCAATTAAATTCTCTTCATTTTTAAGTCCCAATAATTTATACCTAGATCCTGTAGCAATAATTACCGCTTTAGCCTCATACACATTATCCAAAGTAATAACCTTTTTAATTTTACCATATTCTATCTTTTTAACTTCATCTAGTTCAACATCAACGCCTAAAGCAGTAACCTGTTCAAACATATTATTAGCAAGTTCACTTCCACTTATTTCCTTATAACCAGGATAATTTTCAACTAAAGGGGAAGAAGAAATTTGTCCCCCAATAGTCTCTTTCTCAATTATTAAAACTTTTTTATTTGCACGTGCAGCATATATTCCAGCAGTCATTCCCGCCGGACCACAACCAATTATTATAATGTCGTACATACTACACCTAAATCTTAAATTCCTCAATATGCTTCTTAATATTTGATAAATTTACAATATTATTAACTTCCTCACCATGAACAACTACTAAAGTAGGAGCTTGTTTAACATTATATTTCTTAGTCATATCAACATTTTCTTCAGCATCAACAAATTTATAATCAACCTTTGCTTTTTCAAGTAATGTTTTTGCCATTTTACAATTAGGACAAGTCTTAGTTCCAAATAATAATACTTGATCCTCGCATTGTTCTTCTTTTAATTTAGAATTCTTAACATCATATAATTTTCTCTTTTTATATTCTTGAGCCTTACCATCATTCCAATTCTTAACTGGACGATAATAACCTGTTATCCTACTATATACTTCTGTTTCTTCACCACATTTAGGACATTTAGTAACCTCACCTGTAATATAACCATGACTCTTACATACTGAATAAGTTGGAGAAATCGTATAATAAGGTAAACGATAATGTTCCGCAATTTTTCTAACTAAGTTTGCCGCAGCCTTCCAATCGCTCAATCTCTCTCCAAGGAATGCATGGAAAACAGTTCCTGAAGTATATAATGTTTGGAGTTCATCTTGAATATCTAAAGCCTCAAAAATATCACTAGTAAAACCAACTGGCAAATGTGAACTATTTGTATAATATGGTGTTTCATCACAAGAAGCCGCTGTAATAATATCAGGATATTTACTCTTATCATTCTTTGCTAAACGATATGTTGTTGATTCAGCAGGAGTTGCCTCAAGATTATATAAATCTCCATATTCTTCTTGATAATCAGCTAATTTTTCCCTCATAAAGTTTAGAACATTTTTAGTAAATGCTTGTGCCTCTTCATTAGTTAAATCTTTTCTTATCCAATTAGCATTTAAACATGCTTCATTCATACCCACAAGACCGATTGTTGAAAAATGATTATTAAATGTTCCTAAATATCTCTTAGTATATGGATATAAACCTTCATTTAACAATTTAGTAACTACATTTCTCTTTATTTTTAAACTCCTTGCAGCAATATTCATCATCTTTTCTAATCTCTCATAGAAATCTTTTTCATCCTTAGCTAAATAAGCAATTCTTGGCATATTAATTGTAACAACACCAATAGAACCAGTAGACTCTCCACTTCCAAAATAACCACCTGATTTTTTTCTTAATTCCCTTAAATCAAGTCTTAAACGGCAACACATACTACGTACATCACTAGGCTCCATATCACTATTAATATAGTTTGAAAAATAAGGTGTGCCATATTTTGCAGTCATTTCAAATAATAATTTATTATTTTCATTTTCGCTCCAATCAAAATTCTTTGTAATTGAATATGTTGGTATCGGATATTGAAAACCTCTTCCATTAGCATCTCCTTCTATCATAATTTCAATAAATGCTTTATTAACCATATCCATTTCTTTTTGACAGTCTTTATATTTAAAATCAACTTCTTTGCCACCAATAAGACAGTTTAACTCAGCTAAATCATTAGGTACTACCCAGTCTAAAGTAATATTAGTAAACGGTGCTTGTGTTCCCCATCTACTTGGCGTATTAACTCCATACACAAATGATTGAATACATTGCTTTGTTTGTTGATATGTCAAATTATCAATTTTTACAAATGGAGCTAAATATGTATCAAATGAAGAAAACGCTTGTGCTCCAGCCCATTCATTCTGCATGATACCTAAGAAATTTACCATTTGATTACATAACGTTGATAAATGCTTTGCTGGAGAAGAAGTAATTTTACCAGGTACTCCCCCTAATCCTTCTTGAATTAATTGTTTTAAACTCCATCCTGCACAATACCCTGTTAACATTGATAAATCGTGTAAATGAATATCACAATTACGATGTGCTTCTGCAATTTCATCATCATATACTTCACTTAACCAATAATTCGCGGTAATTGCTCCTGAATTACTTAAAATTAATCCACCTACAGAATAAGTAACTGTAGAATTTTCTTTAACACGCCAGTCAGTTACATTAACATAACTATTAACTACATCCTTATAATCTAAAATTGTTGACTTCATGTTGCGCATCTTATCATGTAAACGACGATATAAGATATAAGCCTTAGCCACTTCTGCATAACCAGCCTTAATCAAAACAGATTCAACACTATCTTGAATATCTTCTACACAAATAATATTATCTTTTACTTTCGATTCAAAATCTGCTGTAACTTTTAAAGCTAAAAAGTCCACTATTCCTTCATCATATTTTTTATCTTCAGCTTCAAAAGCCTTTGTAATTGCCTCAGTAATCTTCTTTATATCAAAAGGCACAATTTTTCCTTCTCTTTTTCTTACTTTATACATAATTATATTCTCCCTTCCTTTTGTTAATCAGTATAAATTATCTAAAATATCTTAAAAAAAACTTCTTATAACTATCATACCCCTCTAACTACTAAATTAGGGTACTTAACTCCTAAAGTGTTTTTTATATTAAGTAACTCCTCTTCATCAAAACCATCTAGCCCTCTTTGTAATACCGAACTACAGTCCTGATAATTCTGTATATAATATCTAGCATTAGGTCCAATATATTGAATAATCTTCTCTAACTTTCCTACATCATGAAATTGTTTAACAATAGTGGTTCTAAATTCATATTCAATATTAGAATTTTCTATTATTTCAATACTCTTCTTTATATTATCAATATTTGTACACATGCCTGCTGTCTTATCATAATTTAAAAAATCATTTTTAATATCCATTGCTACATAATCAATTAAACCTTCTTCTATTAACTGTTTTAGTTTTTTTGGACTACTACCATTAGTATCAAGTTTAACTTTATATCCTAAATCTTTTACTTTTCTAATAAAATATTCAATATCTTTTTGAAGCAACGGTTCCCCCCCACTGATGCATACTCCATCAAGTAAACCTTTTCTTTTTTCTAAGTATTTAAACACTTCTTTTTCATCTATTTTTTCACAATTATTATTCATATCAAGTAACCCACTGTTGTGGCAAAAAGGGCATCTAAAATTACAACCTTGAGTAAATATCAAACAAGCCACATTTCCTGGATAATCTAATAAAGTTAATTTTTGCATTCCATTAATAGTCATACTACACCTACTTCCTAATACTAAACCTCATAAAACCAACATTACATTCTATCATTAACTCTAATAATTCATTAAATTTTCTAACAGTAATGTTTTTAGGCAAATAAACATTAACTAAATTACCCCCACTAAAACCCTTTTGATATTCACCTATATACTTAAAATCATTTTTAATATTTTCTTTAAAATCAAACATACTATCTATTCTCGAATAACAATTTTTATCAGTAACACCTTTTTTTATTCCATATATAGCTTTATCAAAAGCGATTAATTTTTTTAAAGGCCTTTCCTTACTAGTTTCACTTACAACAAAATTAAGCTTATTTTCTACGCTATATTTCTTTACTTGTTCATTTACATAATCAATGATTTCCTTAACTAATTTCTTTTGTTTATCTTTATCCTTTTCCAAACACATAGCACATTCACTTAAAGATGCTAGTTCTATATTTAAAACACCTTTTTTTATTACTTTCCTAATTTTTTGTCCACTCTCTAACTTATCATCATCTAAAATATTATTATTAAATATCACTTGATAATTTTCCTTAGATTTATTACCTATTGTTTCAAATATCATTATCAAAATATTCTTAGTAAGTTCTAACATTTCATCTAACTCTAAATAAAATTCACTTCTTTTTTTATCACTATTTCTATTACCAAGTCTACTCATATTTATTGATGCAGAAGCCACGATCATTCTTCCAACTGAATTTTTTTCATCGCTCAAATTATTTTCAAATATCCTTTTTCCATTACTAAAATATTCAACTTCATTGTCTTTATCTTTATTATAACTAGCATCTACATTAGCAAAAACAATATTTTTATCTTTTATTACTAACTCACTAACTTTATTAAATAAACAATTATTACCATCCTTTTTTATTTTAAATATTGTAGTAACATTTTTTAAAGGGTCTAACTTACCAATAACATCTAAATAACAATTATTAATCATTAACCCAATTTTTGTCTTATTAGTCCCCAAACTAATAGCATACTTTTTATTCTCCGTAATTATATTATCTAATGAAACAAGTAATCTTTCTAAAGAAATAGTAAGTAATTCTTCTATTTTTTTAACACTATCAGCATAAGCAATTTCAAATATATGTCTAACCCTTTTATTCAATATATACTGATTAAAAACATCTAAATCTATATTAATAATATCTTCTTTATCAATAACTTCTTCTATTTTTTTAAAATTAATATAATCTAAATATCCTTCTAAATCTAAGTATTTATTTAATTTCTCCTTAAATTTCTCTTTAAATCTTCTACGTAAAAAAGGAACAAGTAAATAATCTATCTTAGATATAGTAATTTCTCCATCGATTTCATTCTTAGCATTCATTGCTAGGCAAAACATATTCAAAGGAAACTCATCAGCAACAACATTATCAAACTCTAAATGAGTTGAAGATAAACTACCTAAATTAAAATAATCAAGATTATGAATATAAATACTACCATCTTCATGCGCTCTTATAAACTTATTATCAAGAACATATGCTTTAGTATATTCACAAGAAACTGTTTTACCAAAATCTAACAACAATTCATTAGGCTTACTTGTAATATTTTTCTTGCTTTCAAAAACGATTCTCTCAATTGCCTTAACAAATTTATGCTGGCTTTTTATATCAAATGCCTTTCTTGAAGCGGCTCTCCTAATACGATAATCACTAAAAGCCTTGTATACGTCCTCATAATTATCATCCCTCAACTTAGTTTGTATTATATCCTGAATATCTTCTACATTAATAGTCTTACGATCCCAATAATTACTTCTTATGTAACTTAACACATCTTCGTATACTTTATTAACTTTTCTTTCATAGTCTTCAAAACCTATACTATCAAATGCTTTTTTTATAGCTATAGCAATTTTCATACTATTGAAATTAACCCTTTGTCCACTTCTTTTAACCACGACTAGTTCTTTAAAAATTAAATTATCTTTATCATTCATACTCATCCGCCTTTATCTTTAAGATATACTTATCATATCAAATAGAATAAATATTGTCAATGTTTTTTTTGCAACTTTTTTATTTTTTTACACCAATACATTTTTTACAAACTATTAATTTTGAATAAAAAAAACAAAACGAATTCTTATCTCTAAAGGAAACAAGAATTTATTTTGTTTAATACCTCTAAACTCTTATAAAATAAGAGTTTATCAAAACATTATAGTCACTTTGTTATTAACAAGATACATTTTTATAATAGATGTTTTTTTTATTTTTTATTTGTGAAATAATATGAGACTTATGCACAGTTCTATGGAAAAAGTAAAAATACCTATATCATCTCATCAATCTACGGATACACCATTAGAATGTAGCATTGTCAAACTAACTTTATTTTTTTCTAGGTTAACATCTTCAACATAACAATCCACAATATCCCCAACAGCATATATTTCACTTGGATGCTTAATAAACTTATTAGTCAATTTAGAAATATGTGCTAGAGCATCATTCTTAATACCAATATCCACAAATATTCCAAAATCAACAACATTCCTTACCGTACCTTGAAGTTTCATGCCTCGACTTAAATTTTCTATTTTAACAATATCACTTCTTAAAAGAGGTTTCTCAAAATCATCACGATAATCTCTATTAGGGCTACTTAAACATTTAATAATATCCTCTAAAGTATACCTATCAACTCCACTTATTTTAACATAATTATCAACATCAAGCTTTTCTAACTTTTGACGTATTTGTTCACTACCTAATTCATTAATATCTAAGTCCAAATATTTAAGCAACTTTAATGCAACACCATAACTCTCTGGATGAATAGAAGTCTTATCCAAAACATTGTCTCCATCCACTATTCTAATAAAGCCAATTGCTTGCTCATAAGATTTATCTCCAAAAGATTTAATATCTTTTAGTTCCATACGAGACATAATTTTTCCTTTTTTGTCTCTATATTTTAATATATTATCGATTATACTTTTAGTTAAACCAGATACATATTTTAAAATAGAAGCCGAGGCCGTATTAATATTAACACCAACATTATTAACCACCTTACTAACAACAAAATCTAGTGACTCATCCAATTTCTTTTGATTAACATCATGTTGATATTGTCCCACACCAATACTTTTAGAATCTATTTTAACCAGTTCAGACAAAGGATCCTGTAATCTCCTAGCAATACTGATTGCACTTCTTTCTTCAACATGCAAATTAGGAAATTCACTAATAGCAAGTTTTGAAGCCGAATAAACAGAAGCACCAGCCTCACTAACAATAATATATTCAACATCTTTACCTTTCATTTCCTGAATAACTTCACAAACTAACTTCTCACTCTCTCTAGATGCTGTTCCATTCCCTATTGCTATAATTTTAACACCATAAGTATTAATTAATTCCTTTAATTTTTGTTTACTTTCCTCCCATTTATTCTTTGGTTCATGCGGATAAATTACAGAAATATTTAAAACCCTAGAACTTCCATCAACAACAGCTAATTTACACCCCGTACGATAAGCAGGGTCAAACCCCAAAACAACCTTCTCCTTCATCGGAGGTTGCAACAATAATTTTTCCACATTAGAAGAAAACACATCAATTGCCTGATCAGAAGCCTTTTCGGTTAATTCACTTCTAATTTCTCTTTCAATACTAGGTTTTATTAATCTCTTATAACTATCTTTAATAGCATCCTTAACTATTCCACATACATTAGATTTATCATTTTTAATTAATTTATTCTCCAAAAATTCATATATTTTTTCCTCATCTATATCAATAGAAACCGATAACACATTATCTTTCTCACCACGATTAATAGCTAAAATACGATGTGGCTTAATATATTTAATACCTTCCTTATAATCATAATACATATCATATACTTTTTCTTCATCCAAAACATTTTTCTTCTTTTTAGAAATAATATTACCATTTTTAAAAGTATAATTTCTTATAAAACCACGAAACTTAGCATTATCACTAATCCATTCACTAATGATATATTTAGCCCCAGTAATAGCATCTTGCCTAGTTAAAACATTATCATTTAAATATTTATCAACCACTTCATCTTTTAACACCATAGGAAAACTCATAATAATCTTTGCAAGTGGTTCCAAACCATTAGAAATAGCCAAAGTAGCCTTAGTTTTTTTCTTTTCCTTATAAGGTCTATACAAATCTTCTACCTCAACTAATTTTTCACACTTCATAACACTATCTTTTAATTCTAAAGTAAGCAATCCCTTTTCTTCAATTATCCTAATAACATCTTCTTTTCTTTTTAATAGATTAACTTGATATTCATACACCTCATTAATACTTCTTATTTGTTCTTCATCCAAATTACCAGTCATCTCTTTGCGATATCTAGCTATAAAAGGTATCGTATTATCTTCACTAAGTAATTTTAATACACTCTCTACTTGCTTAGTAGTTATTCCAAGATTTAAAGCAATATTTTTAATTATTTCTTCATTCATATATTCATCCTCCATACTAAATAATTATAACACTGGATTTATTGTTTTTTATTCTTTTTAACCATATCAGCATAAATAATTTTATCATTGCCAAACTTATTCCTTAAATTATCTACCACTTTTTGTAATTTACTATCATAAGTAACAGTCTTAATATTCTCAAATAAAGAAAGTTGAATATCATTATGTAATGTAAAATTAGAAATAAATACAGCTACATGTCTAATCGGCTCTCCAGACCAAAGTTGATTAAACATTTCTAAACTAATATTATATAAATCTATATCACTACTAATAGCCTTATTTAATTTTCTTTGCCTACTCACTTTATAAAAATCACTATATTTAATAGATATTCCAATAACTAAAGCATAATAATTATATTGCCTTAATCTTTTACCTATATCAATAGTTAAATTTCTAATAATAGGTTTTATAATATTAATATTATCATAATCAAACGGAAGCACAGTAGATACACTTATACTTTTAGGATCATCATACTCCCCCTCTACTTTGCTATTATCAATCCCATTAGCATATTCAATCATCATCTTAGCCATACTTTTAAAATGCCTAGTTAACATTTGATAATCAGCATGAGCTAAATCATAAATACTCTTAATACCAAGTTCATGCAATTTTAATGATGTCTTTTTTCCTATCATAAATAAATCTGCCACATTAAGAGACCACATCTTATCTTTAATTTCGTTTTGAAATAAAGTATGAACTTTATCAGGTTTGGAAAAATCACTTGCCATCTTAGCACAAAGCTTATTATTAGCAACACCAACATTCACTGTAAAACCAAATTTATTTTTTATATCCTCTTTAATTTTATATGCTACCTCTACTGGATTACCAAATAACTTTTCACATCCTGTATAATCAAGAAAACACTCATCAATAGAATATCTTTCAATTAAAGGAGAATAATTACTTAAATATTTATATAACATATTAGAATATTTACTATATAATTTATAATCAGGACTATATACTTCTAAATTAGGACATTTTCTTCTAGCAGAATATAATGTTTCCGCGGTTACTACGCCGTTTTCCTTAGCAGGATAACTCTTAGCAAGAACAATACCTCTCCTTTGAGACTCATCTCCGCCTATCACACTACATGTATTCCTAATATCGATTTTAGAACCATTATTTAACATATCCACCGCAGTCCATGATAAAAAAGCATTATTAACATCAACATGTAAAATTATTCTCTCTTGCATAAAACCACCATCCAATATAATATTAACAAATGTTAGCAATAAAAAAAGAAAAATTTTAAAAATTAATCTTATTTTATTTAATATTTACATTTAATATATCAAGTATCCTATTCAAATCAGCAATAGAATCAAAATATATTTCCATTTTTTTATTACTTACATTAACTTTAGTCCCAAGCATTTCCCTAAGTTCTTGTTCAACATAGCTATAATCACTATTTTTTTCTTTTCTCTTAATAGGTACATGCTTCTTTATCTCTTCGTGAGCAGAAGCATCCTCAAGCTCCCTTACACTCATATTATTAGAAACAACTTTATTAGCAAGTTCATATATCTTATCATTTTCATCTATTTTACTAAGTACTCTCGCATGCCCCATCGATAATTCATTATCAAGTACCATACTTTGTACCTTATCTGGAAGCCTAAGTAAACCTAAAGTATTAGTCACATGACTTCTACTCTTACCTAATTTATCTGCAAGTTCTTCTTGCGTAATATGTAGATTATCAATAATACCCTTATAAGCCCAAGCCAACTCAATTGAAGATAAATTCTCCCTTTGTAAATTTTCAAGCAAAGCAATCTCACGCATTTTATCATCACTAAAATCACGAATAATCGCTGGTATTGTCTTCATTCCTGCAAGTCTTGAAGCCTTAACTCTTCGTTCACCAGCTACCAAATCATAACCTTTAATACTTTTTTTAACAATAACTGGTTGAAATACGCCATAATTTTTAATTGAAGTTGCTAATTCATTAAGAGCTTCCTCATTAAAGGTCTTTCTCGGTTGATAAGGATTACTCCTAATTTCATCAAGATTAATTTCCTTAATATCATCTTCCTTAGCATTCTCGACAATACTATTCTCAAAAGCATCAAAATCCAGTATTTCATTATTAAATAATTGCTCTAAACCTCTACCTAGAGCTTTCTTCTTTTGGTCCATTTCTCTCTATGACCTCCTTTGCTAAATTTAAATAAGCTAAAGTTCCTTTACTTGTAGGATCATATGCTGCGATAGGTTTACCATGACTTGGAGCCTCAGAAAGTCGAACAAGCCTTGGTATAATCGTATCATAAACCCGTTCCTTAAAAAAACCTCTTATATTTTCTACCACTTCTAAGCCTAAATTAGTTCTTGAATAAAGCATTGTTAAAAGCACACCTTCAATTTCTAAATTAGGATTAATTTTCTTTTTAGCAAGCATTATAGTATTCATAAGTTGCATAACACCCTCAAGTGCAAAAAACTCACATTGTACAGGAATAATTACCGAGTCAGATGCTGCAAGTGCATTCGTAGTAAGTACACCAAGTGAAGGTGGACAATCAATTATTATATAGTCATAATTATCCTTAATCTTCAAAACGCTTTTCTTAAGTTCACCAGTTTTATCAAACACCTGTCCATCTGCCACTGCTTTACGTTCCTTATTAATAAATACTATATCTATTCCTGCCAAATTAGTATAAGCAGGAATAATGCTCATATTTTTATATTTTGTCTTAATAATTGCATCTTCAATAACTGCTTGACCAATTAATACTTCATATATACTATTTTCAACATCCCCCTTATTAATACCCACACCTGTCGTAGCATTACCTTGAGGATCTAAATCTATCATTAATACCTTTTTAGAAAGAATTCCTAAAGAAGCTGCTAAATTGATACTAGTAGTAGTTTTACCTACACCACCCTTTTGATTAACCATTGCAATTACTTTACCCATTCTTACACCTTCAATTCTTGTATTTATATTGTACCAAAAATTTTTAAAAAAATAAATACCATTTTGCATCTAAAGACAAAATAATCATTAATTAATGAATATTTAGCCCACCAATTTACATTTTAAAGTACACATGATATAATCGTATTATATATCAAAGAAAGGAAATATTACTATGTACACGTTAAAAACTTGTGTAAAAAAAGAAGATATCGATTCAGATTATATTATTGCCGGTATCTCTGGCGGACCTGATTCTATGGCTCTACTTCATTACTTAAAAAAAATTATGCCCAAAAAACTAGTATGTGCCCATGTCAACCATAATGTAAGAATTGAATCAGATTACGAAGAAGAAAAACTACGAAAATATTGTGCCAAACATCATATTATCTTTGAAAGTACCAAAATTGAAAACTATATCGAATCCAATTTTGAAAATGAAGCTAGAAAAAAAAGATACGCTTTCTTCGAAGAAATGCTTAAAAAATACCACTCTAAATATCTATTCCTAGCCCATCATGGAGATGATTTAATAGAAACAGTAATCATGAAAATCTTAAGAGGTTCTAACATTGAAGGCTATGCCGGTATGAAACAAATAAGCAAAAGGAAAAACTATTACATCATAAGACCATTTTTAAACTATACTAAAGAAAATTTAATGGTATATTGTCAAAACTATTGCTTACACTACTCCATTGATTCTACCAATACAAATAAAAGATATACAAGAAATAGAATTAGAAGATTTATTCTACCTGTTTTAAAAAAAGAAAATCCAAATGCTCATCACCAATTCCTAAAATATTCTAAGCAACTCCTAGAATATTATAACTACATAGATAAAGTAGCAACAAATATTGTAAATAACATCTACAAAAACGATACCATTAAAACAAAAGACCTCTTAAAAGAAGATCCATTCATACAAAAAAATGTTATTTACAAAATTTTAACTATTATTTACAATAATAAAGATAATACTATTAAGGAAAGTCATTTAAATAACATTATGAAAATTCTAAACAGTAAAAAACCTAATCTAATCGTAAACTTACCAAGTAGTATCATGGCTATCAAAGAATATGATAAAATAATGTTTAAAAAATATATTGCCAAAAGAAAATCATATAAAATAGAATTAGAAAAATATAATATGATAGATAACCATACCATTACTAAAATAGATAATACCACCGATAATGGCAATAACATCATTAGATTAAATTCCAGCGAAATCAAATTACCACTTTACATAAGAAACAGACAAGATGGCGATTTTATTTCCTTAAAAGGAACAAATGGTACAAAAAAAATAAGCGATGTCTTTATTGAGGGACACATTCCCCCATCAAAAAGAGTAAGTTATCCCCTACTAGTAGACAGTAGTAACACCATTCTATGGGTACCAAACTTAAAAAAATCAACATTTGATGTTCCTATTAATGAAAAATATGATATAATACTAAAGTACTGTGAAAAGGAGGATTTTAATGAACAAGAAAACAGTTAAAAAAGGCTTATTACCTTATACCCTAATGTTTATCTTTATTGTAGGATGTTTATTTACTTTAAATATGTTAAATACTAAGATTAATAAACTAACTTATGATGAATTTAAACAAAGTATGAACAATAACGAAATTGAAACTTTAACTATTACTCCAAAAACAAGAACTGAAGTTTACGAAGTAGTAGGAACATTAAAAGGTTATGAAGAAAATGAAAAATTTATAATCAATTTACCATATTCCGATGAAATAATTAAAAGAGTATTAGAACATCAAGACAGTGCAAACTTTGAACTAGAAGTTAAAACTGATCCTGAAGCCGCTTCATGGCTTATCCTTGTATCTAATTTCTTGCCAATTATTATTTTAGTTGGTGCAACATTATACTTATTTACAAGACAATTAAGTGGCAACAACAAATCATTAGACTTTGGTAAAAGCAAAGCTAAACTAGTAAGAGACAGTGTTAAAACAACATTCAAAGATGTTGCAGGTCTTACTGAAGAAAAAGAAGAAGTTCAAGAATTAATTGACTTCTTAAAGAACCCAAAAAAATTCCAAAGCATGGGTGCTAGAATTCCAAAAGGTGTCTTACTTGTAGGCCCTCCAGGAACTGGTAAAACCCTATTAGCAAGAGCCGTTGCCGGTGAAGCCAAAGTACCATTCTATTATATAAGTGGATCAGATTTTGTTGAATTATTTGTGGGAGTTGGAGCTTCACGTGTAAGAGATATGTTCAAACAAGCTAAAATGAATGCTCCATGCCTAATCTTCATTGATGAAATAGATGCTGTAGGCAGACAAAGAGGTACCGGTTTAGGTGGAGGTCACGATGAACGTGAGCAAACATTAAACCAATTACTTACAGAAATGGATGGTTTCGGAGCTAATGAAGGTATCATTATCATTGCCGCAACAAATAGACCTGATGTTTTAGACCCAGCATTACTTAGACCTGGTAGATTCGATCGTCAAGTAACTGTATCACTACCTGATAAAAAGGCTCGTGAAGAAATTCTTAAAGTTCATGCTAAAAATAAGACTCTAGCTAAAAACATTACTTTGTCATATTTAGCAAAAAGAACACCAGGCTTCTCTGGTGCAGACCTTGAAAATCTTCTAAATGAAGCAGCTCTACTAACAGTAAGACGTGGTAAAAAACAAATTACTATGAGTGAAATCGATGAAGCAACTGATAGAGTACTAATGGGCCCAGCCAAAGTAACCAAAAAATATACCGAAAAAGAAAAGAAACTCGTTGCTTATCACGAAGCTGGCCATGCCGTTTTAGGTATTAAATTAGATGGTGCGAACGAAGTGCAAAAAATAACTATTATCCCTAGAAGCAATGCTGGAGGATACACTATGATGACGCCAAAAGAAGAAACATTTAATTATACCAAAAACGAACTATTAGAATCCATCTGTGGACTTTTAGGAGGACGTGTGGCCGAAGAATTAATCTTTAATGAAATCACTACAGGAGCACACGACGATTTCAAAAAAGCCACTAAAATTGCTCGTAGCATGGTAACAGAATATGGTATGAGTTCTCTAGGACCTATGCGATTAGAAGATCCTGATACCAACACTTTTTTAGGTAGAGATTACACTAAAAATAGAAACATTTCAGATGCCGTAGCAAATGAAATAGATGAGGAAATGCGTAAGATAATCAACGAATGTTACAAAAAAAGTAAACATATATTAAGTGAAAACAAAGAATTATTAGATCTTATCGCTAATGCCTTACTTAAATATGAAACAATTACAAAAGAACAAATTGACTATCTTGTTGAACACAAACATATTCCTGAAGAAAAAGAACCTGAAGAAAATCAAGAAGAAAAAACTGATAAAAACGATACAAAAAAAGATTCAAAGTAACCAACTTGAATCTTTTTATTTGTCATCATCTGTATTATTACTATCAGGAATTCTAATAATTAATTCTCCCTCTTTAGAATACAAATACTTCTCTCTAGCATATTTAGCTACATACTCAGGATCTTCTAACTTTTGAATGTCAGTTTTTAAAATTTCTTCTTGTTCTTCTAAATCAGCCAATTTACCTTCCAAAGTTTCCTTTTCTTTCTTTATATCTCTAATTTCTCTTAAATAATCAAATAATTTATAACTAAGGGTAAATATAATAAAACCAAAAAACACAAAAGTCAAAATCATTCTAATCTTAGTTATTTTACGTCTCTTAATCCTTTTAGTAACAATTTTGCTCAATATTTACACCCTCCCTTTATCATAAACATTATATCACAAATTTACACCTATATCAAACTATTTTTCATAAATCAAATAATTAAAAAAATAAAGTAAAACACCATATTGAGATATTATTCTAAATAGTATATCATGCACATAAAAGTTATAAAATGATATATTTTAAAAAATTTAATTTGCCAACCGATATACAAGAAAACGCAATTTTACAAACAAATTCAAAAAGAATATATAACAACAATTATAGATTTCATATTTTTACCAACAAAGAATTTAAAAATAACTAAAATTAATATTAAAAATGAGCAAAATATAAGAAAATGCTCATTTTTTTAATTTAAATATCTTTTTTCATAAGAGGAAATAAAACAACATCTCTTATTGACGATTGATTATAAATAAGCATAAGCAAGCGATCTATTCCAAAACCAAGACCAGATATTGGAGGCATGCCTTGTTCCATCGCACCCATAAAACCTTCATCCAACTCCATTGTTTCTTCATCCCCTTGTGCCTTAGCTTTCATTTGATCCTCAAAAGCTTGCCTTTGCACCACAGGATTAACCAACTCAGAATAAGCCTTACATAATTCAGTTCCACAAGCAACAACCTGAAAAACATCTATAATTTTGTTATTATTATCATTTCTTCTAGCAAGTGGTATCAAAAAGGCTGGATAATTATAAATGATCGTAGGCTGAACAATATCTTGCCTTATTTTTTTCTTATAAACAAAATCTATAATTTGACTAATTGATTTATATTCTTCTAAATCAGCCATACTAAACAATCCCTTTTCCACTATTTTCTTTTTTAATTCACTAGGCTCTTCTATTTCTAAAAAATCAAATTCCAGTATCTTTTTCATTTCCTCAACATAATTAATTCTATTCCAATTACTAACACCAAAATCTAATAATTGATCATGATATTCAATAGTCATTTTCCCGGTCAATTCCATTAAAAGCTCTTTTATAAATCTTTGATAAAACTCTATATTATTCTCAAAATTCCAATAAGAAGCATACCATTCTACTTGAGTAAATTCTTGTAAATGTTCAGTATCCATACCTTCATTTCTAAAACATTTAGCTATTTCATAAACACGATTATAGCCTCCTGCAATACATTGCTTTAAATATGTTTCGGGTGCTATCCTTAAATTGCATTCAATATCTAAAGCATTATGATGTGTATAAAAAGGTCTCGCTGCCGCCCCACAAACAGCAGTTTGAAGAATTGGTGTTTCTACTTCAAGAAAACCATTTTCTGCCATAAATCTATGAATAAATGAATATAACTTGCTTCTTCCTAAGAATACCTTTCTTGATTCTTCATTAGAAATCAAATCAACATATCTTTGACGATATTTTAATTCTGTATCTGTTAAACCATGAAATTTTTCAGGAAGGGGTTTCAATGCTTTTCCCAAAAACTCAAAAGTATCGGCCCTTAAAGTTTTTTCTCCAGTATGAGTAGTAAACATCTCTCCTTTTACTCCAATAAAATCACCAATATCATAGTATTCTTTAAAGAATTGATACTTTTCTTCTCCCACTAAATCTATCTTAATAGATACCTGCAACTCTCCTTCAATATCTCTTAATCTAAGAAAACTTAACTTACCCATTTTTCTTAAAAAAACTATACGTCCTGCTACAGAAACATCTTTTGTTTCATCTTCCAAAAATGATGCTTCTTTTAAAGTATGACTAACCTCATACTTTTCAGGATAAGGATTACAATACTTACTTATCTCTTCTACTTTTTTTCTTCTTACAATTTCTTGTTCTGTTAATTCCATAATTTTTACTTCCTTTCAATTTCTTGATTCCCACCAAGTTTAGTATTCTTAATTACCTCAGCATTATCAATAGTCTCAATATTTAAAGTATTCTCTTTTTCTTTTACAACTTCTTCTGCACTATTTTCTTGTATACATTTATTTTCTCTCACTACCATAGTATTAGTAATCACATCCTGAAGTGCCAATTTATCTTTACGATATAATATCATAAATGTACTAATTATTAAAAACACATAATTAATTCCAGTTAAAACATTCTTTAAAACATAATAACTATTGTTATCTACAAAGTTAATAAGCAAAAGTAGCACAATTAATATCAACACATTATTAAGAATTAAAGCCCTTACTACTACTTGAGAAGCTTTCAGTTCACCTTTCCTCGACTTAATTCTAATCTTCATTAACTTTTTACCTACTGTTTGCCCCTTGTTAAAATAACAAAAACCTATATAATAAGTGGCACTAATAACTAAAGTAATAATACTATTTACATAGTTTAATTTATCGTTCTCATAATTAATAGTCTTATATTCTTCTACTGCCTCTTCTACATCAAAATCTTCTTGGACATATTTCTCAATAAGTTTTTGACTCCTATCTACTAATTCTTCACTTTTCTTACTATCAATAGTTCCCTGTGCAAAAAAACTAGCAATAATTGTAACAAAAATAGCATCTACTAAATATGCCAATAACCTTTGCAAAAAAGTTGCTTTCATTCAAATCACCTATCCCTATTTTATACTATTTTTTAATTCTTTTAAATAGTTATTTAATAAATTTACTAAATTTTCTTTTGTTTTTACCTTAAATAGTTCATTTTTAAAAGCTACAGCATTAGGTAACCCCTTAATATACCAAGCAACAAAACTACGCATTTCTAAAATAGCCACCCTCTCGGGTTTTACTTCTAATAATCTTTCTAAGTGATTAAAACACATATTAATTTTCTCCTCAGCACTCGGTTTATCTACCATTATTCCCTTCTCAAAATATTCTACTAACTCTCTAATAAGCCAAGGATTACCTAAAACTCCACGACCTATCATAATGGCATCACATTTAGTATAATCAAACATTTTTTTAGCAGACTCTATATCTATAATATCCCCATTTCCTATAACAGGTATTCCTACATTTTTTTTAATATCTCTAATAACATCTAAATTACACTTACCAGAATATCCTTGACTTCTAGTACGACCATGCACAGTAATTAAAGAAGCCCCTGCTTTTTCACATAACTTAGCTATTTCAATAGCATTTATTGAATTCTCATCCCAACCACTCCTAATTTTAACTGTAACAGGTATTGATACAGCCTTAACAACCTCACTCACTATTTCATAAACCTTTGCCGGATTTTTTAAAAGAAAAGAACCCGCTTGTGATTTAACTGCCACTTTAGGAACAGGACAACCCATATTAATATCAATTAATGCATTTGGATATAATTCTTCTATAATCTTAGCCGCTTTAGATAAAGAACTAGCATTAGAACCAAACAATTGAATACCAACAGGAATATTTAATTTATCTATTCCCCTTAACATTTCTAAAGTTTTTTTATTATCTCTAACAATAGCCTCCGCACTTAAAAGTTCAGTTACAACATAACCCACTCCCATTTCTTCACATATCTTCATAAAAGCATAGTTAGATACTCCCGCCATAGGCGCTAAAACAATATTATTCTTAATTTCTACATTACCTATTTTAAACATAAAATTCACCACAAAATATTGTAGCATATTTTAAAGAAAAAAGAAGTATTTTTCTTGAATTTAATCTATTTTCCCCTCTTTATATATAATTTTTCTCCCTTATATAACCTAATCGCATATATATCATTCTCATCACAAGTATATATTAATTCATAATTTGTTTCTTTCTTTTCCTCCTCTTTTTCCAAAGCTTCTTCCTTTTTGTAATTAACCGAAGCCCATTCACTACTATAAGCTATCCACATATTATCCCCAATTCTATACCATTCATAATCTTCACCAACTACCTTATCATAAAAATTATAAGTTCCATTCTTAACATAGCCTAAAATATTACCATTAGGATTATCTCTAACCCTTAAACTATCATTCAAAGCACTAATAGTAATTTGATTGACATTCTCATTTGCCACTTGTAATTCGCCTAAATAAACCTTATCTTTTAATATTTGTTTTTTTCCCTCAAGATAAGGCAAAGGATCTTGATTTATACCATTTTCCTTAATCTCAAAATGCACATGTGTCCCAGTTACCCAACCAGTCGCTCCAGTATAACCTAAAATATCACCTTTTTTTACCACATCTCCCTCTTTCACCATCACAGTTCCATATGCCATATGAAAATATCTTGTTTGGTAATTATTATCATGATTGAGATAAACATAATTCCCAGAAGACTTTTTCTCATCATAACCTTTGACTTCATCCCTAGAAGATATAACAACACCATCTTCAAAAGCAATAACATAATCGCTCTTATTCTTAGCATCAATTAAATCTATTCCCTTATGAAAATCACTTACTTTTTTCCCTCTCATCATAAATGTTCTATTACCATACAAACTAGTAATTTTCTCATTACTATTTTTAAGAACATGTTTTATAAAGCTCATAATACCTTCCTTTCATATTTATTCTATGATTAAATATTACTTAGAATTATTATATGTATCTTATTTTATCCTTTAATTTAAATTACTCCTACTAAAATAATAACACTAACAACTAATTTATAAAATAAATCTTTCTTATTCTTATTAATCAAAAACTCATAAATAGTATAACATAATCGTTGTAAGTGTAAAAAGTGTAGGCACAGAAATAGAACCATATTCATATGCCTTAACCGAAGAAATAAGCATCATACAGCAAGAAAAACTAACAAGCAAAAACTTCTTCTTATCATATAAACAAAATTCCTTTTTTAATCAAAAATACTATTTTACTAAATCTCATAACAAAAACAAAATGTATAAAAACAGTAATAAATGTATATATTCCAATATTAAAATTAGAAGAAATATTAGTATTTATAAACATAGCTATTGCAAAAAGAAAATTATAAATAAATAACATGGCAAAATATTTATTAATAGATATCCTCCATTTCTATCAATCGATAACATAATATTAGCCACAATAATCAAAATAGAACCAACTATCTTTTTTAAAATAACTTTTTCTTTCAAAAAAAAATTAAACCAAAAATAAGCGCAATAAATAATTATCCACACAATATAACTCATATCTAACACATTTTAACACATTAATTATAATATATAACAAATACTTTACCAAGAACTTTTTCAACATCTGTTCAGTAATTTAAAAATAATTCTTAAGTAATACAACAACGTAGTAAAAACAAAAAAAACAAAAATTTGCATTTCCTAAATATTTATGATAAAATTATAAACGGTGAGAAAAATTATGAAAATTAGCAGTGTTAATTTAGAAATAAGTGCTGTCCGCCGTAGTCAATATCCAAATCCTAATAAACCAGAATTTCTACTAGTAGGGAGAAGCAACGTTGGTAAAAGCAGTTTTATCAACACAATTATCAATAGAAAAAACTTTGCCAGAACTTCTAGTAAACCCGGCAAAACCCAAACCCTTAACTTCTACCTAATAAACGAAACCTTTTACTTAGTTGATGTCCCAGGATATGGATTTGCTATGACCAGCAAAAAATTAAGGAAAAAATTTGGCATGATGATCGAAGAATACTTAGAAACAAGAGAAAATCTAAAAAAAGTATTTATGTTAGTAGACTTTCGCCATAAACCTACAGAAGATGATATATTAATGTATAATTTCTTAAAATATTATAATAATGATGTAACTATAGTTGCTATGAAAACTGACAAAGTAAAAAAAACTAATCATGAAAAAAACAAAAGCATTATTCTAAAAACTCTAAACATCGAAGATTCCAATAACTTAATACTATTCTCTTCAATAACAAAAATAGGTAGACAAGAAGTATACAATATTTTAGATAACATATTAGATAATAATGTCTAATATGTTTTTTTTGCATAATCTATATAAGGTGATATTTTGAATTATGAATTAAAATTAGCTAATTATAGTGATAAAAAACTTGCTGACTTAGACTATGCTATATCATTCATTAAAGACATCCTAAAAAAACATCTAAAATACAAAAACATAAAATGCACTCTTAAAATAGATATCTATACCAACAAAATATACGGAGTGATTATTAACATCAAAGAAGAAGAAAAAACATTTTTAAATAAAGATACTAAAATAACATTTCACTTTGATAGTTACTTCCTGTATGAAATAGATTACTTCAACATAAAAAAAAGCATGAGAAAAAATAATTTAATTTATTATTATAAAAACAAATATTATCTATATTTAAATAAAGAAATAAAAACAAGCGATTATTATCAAATATTAGAACTTAGCAATATTATCTATGGAAACAACAGCTTAGAAATAATTAATCGTGGAATAAAATTAACATAAACTTCTTTTATTTTATTTTTATTCGTGGTATAATCTTAAAGTAAGGTGATTATAGATGGAGAAAAACTTTAAAAGTCTTGATGAACAAATAGAAATTCTCAAATCAAAAGGACTTATTATTGAAGACGATACATTAACTAGAAATATTTTGCTTAAAGAAAACTATTTCTTTCTAAATGGTTATAGACATCTCTTAATGAAATCTCCAAAAGATAAAACTTTCATAGAAGGCTCTACCTTTAGAGAATTATATTCCATTTTTCTATTTGATAGACATTTAAGAAACATCATGTTTAAAAATTTACTAATTATTGAAAATAACCTAAAATCAATATTTAGTTACCAACTCTCTAAAAAATATGGCTACCGTGAAAAAGATTATCTAAATATCAAAAATTTTACTAACGATCCTACTAAAGCTAAAAAAGTAAAAGATTTGGTAAATAAAATGAAAAGGCAAATAAGTATTAATGGTTCCCAACACAATGCCACAATACATTATATGTCAAAATATGGATATGTGCCCCTATGGGTACTAGTTAAAGTCTTATCATTTGGAGTCATAAGTGATTTATATTCTATATTAAAACCAGATGATAAAGTAGGCATCGCTTCAATATATAACATCAGTATTGAAAATTTAGAAAGTTTCTTGCCGATATTATCAAATTATAGAAACCTATGTGCACACGAAGATATCTTATACGACCACAAAACAGATCGCTCAATTGCTAATACAAGTTACCACCAAAGGTTAAACATTGCAAGAATGGATAATGAATATATCTATGGTAAAAACGATATCTTTGCTGTAGTTATCATCATGAAATACCTACTTAGTAATGACGAATTTTTAGATATGATGCGTGAAACACAATATGAAATCGAACTTCTAGCAGGTAAAATGCACTCGATAGATATAAACAAAATATTAGATAGAATTGGCTTCCCAATCAATTATATGGAATTAACTAATTTATAGGAGGATTAACATATGAAAAAGAATAATTTAGGCACTGGATTATCATTAACACTAGCTTTTGTAACAGGAGTTTTAGGAACATATTTAGTTTTTATGAATAACCCAAAAATAACAAAAAATATCATTGAAAATGTAAACAAAGTAGAAATAAGCGAAAATAGCATCGCTGATTCTGTGGATAAAGTATATGACGCTGTCTTAGCCATTGTATCTTATAAAAATGACACTCAAATAGCATCAGGAACAGGCTTTGTTTATAAAAAAGAAAATAATAAAGGTTACATTATGACTAATAATCATGTCATTGATGGAGCCGATAAAGTAACAGTAACATTTAGTAACAACCAAACTGTTGAAGCTAAAGTCCTAGGTAAAGAAACCTTCTCAGACATTGCTGTTTTAACCATCGATGAAAAAGATGTTATCAAAGTAGTTGAAATTGGTGACAGCGAAAAATTAAGAGTGGGCGACACCTTATTCGCCGTAGGAACACCACTTGGCATTAATTACAGTGGTTCCGTTACCAAAGGTATTCTCTCAGGCAAAAACAGATTAGTCGAAGTAAGTATATCAAATTCTAATAGCAGTGATTGGATTATGAAAGTATTACAAACTGATGCCGCTATTAACCCCGGTAACAGTGGAGGGCCACTTGCCAACATCAATGGAGAAGTAATTGGCATCACTTCATTAAAATTAGTCCAAGAACAAATAGAAGGTATGGGCTTTGCTATTCCTATTGAAGATGCTTTATACTACGCCGATGTTTTAGAAAAAGGTATCACAATAAAAAGACCATTCGTAGGCATTGGTATGCTTGATATGAATGAAACTTATTACATTTGGTCAAACGGTATCAACATTGACAATTCCATAAAATCTGGAATAATTGTCTCAGAAGTTGTAAATGACTCACCAGCATCCGCTGGAGGACTACAAAAAGGCGATGTTATCTATGAAGTATCAGGAGAGAAAGTTGATACCAAAGCCCAATTTAGATATGAACTATATAAACATCAACCAGGAGACACTATCGAAATAAAATATTATCGTGGCAAAGACAAAAAAAACACCAAAATTACCCTTACCACTAGCAAATAATTAAAATATCCAAAGTAGAAAACACAGACATTTCTACTTTTTTTATCTTTTTTTCTTTATTTAACAACTAATCTTTGGTATAATACATTTAGAAAGAAGGAATAACATGATTATATTATCAGTAAATGCAGGTAGTTCTTCACTAAAGTTTTCTTTATTTGAAATGCCTGAAGGAGTAGAACTAGTAAATGGTTACTTTGAAAAAATTGGTTTAAGTGATTCGTTTTACTCAATAAAAGTAAACGGAGAAAAAATTATTCGTGATAAAAGAGTTGATACTCACAAAAAAGCCGTTGAATATCTATGTGAAGAATTAATCGAAAATGGTATCATTAATTCAATGGATGAAATTAAAGGTATAGGACATCGTATTGTCAACGGAGGTCCAAAATATAAAGAAAGCATCTTAATCGACGATGATTTTATCAAAGAATTTGAAAATCTAATCGAATATGCTCCATTGCATAACCCAGCTCACTTAGTAGGTATTAAAGCCTTCAAAGAAACACTACCAAACGTTAAAAATGTCTGTGTTTTCGATACCGCATTTCACCAAACAATGGATGAAGTTAATTACTTATATCCTGTTCCATATGAATGGTACACTAAATATGGTATAAGAAAATATGGAGCACACGGTACTTCACACCGTTTTGTCTACAAAACAATATGTGAAAAATTACAAAGAGATGACCTAAAAGTAATATCTTGTCATATAGGAAGTGGAGCTTCCTTATGTGCTATTGATGGAGGAAAAGTATTAGACACCTCTATGGGCTTTACCCCACTTGCTGGAATTATGATGGGTACTAGATGTGGTGATGTTGATGCTAGTATTATCCCTTACATCATGAAAAAAGAAAATCTTACCATTGATGAAGTGATAAATGTTTTCAACAAAAAAAGTGGACTACTTGGCGTAAGTGGAGTAAGTTCTGATTCAAGAGACATTGAAAACGGTATTAAAGAAGGCAACGAAAGATGTATCTTAGCACAAGACATGTACGTTCAAAAAATAGCTAACTATATCGCGATGTATAACAATTTATTAAACAATGCCGATGTCATTGTATTTACTGCTGGAGTTGGTGAAAATAGTGTTCAAACTAGACAAATGATAGTAGATAAAATTCATAGCTTAGGAGTTAGCCTTGACAAAGAATTAAATAATTGCCGTGGAGTACTTAGAAAAATATCTAACGAAGATTCACGTATTCCAGTATACATTGTTCCAACCAATGAAGAATTAATGATTGCAAAAGACACATATGAATTGATAGGTTAATATGATTAAATGTAACAAAACTTTTAAACAAATTAAAAAGCAAATAAAAAAATATAATAATATCATTATTGCAAGACACATTGGAGCAGATCCAGATGCTTTAGGTTCTACAATAGCCCTAAGAGATCTTATCAAAGAAAAATATCCAAAAAAATCTGTTTATGCTATAGGCAATCCTGCTAATAGATTTAAATTTATGGGTAATCTTGATAAAGTAGAAAACATTCCTAAAAATAGTTTATTAATTGTCTTAGATACTCCCGATTCAAAAAGAATTGATGGGATAGATATAAATGAATTTGATTTTATTATAAAAATCGACCATCATCCTTTCATTGAAAAATATGCTAATATCGAATACATCGATGATACTGCGAGTAGTACATGTCAAATAATCTTAGAATTTATTTACACTTGTCATTATAAATTAAACAAAAGCATCGCTAAAAATTTATATCTAGGCATTGCCTCTGATACAAATAGATTTTTATATGATTACACAACAGCAAAAACATTTGAATTAGTTACTAAAATGCTTAAAGAAACAAAAATAAATTTTACTTCACTATATGAACCTTTATATTGTAAACCTTTAAGCGAAGTTAAGTTACAAGGTTATATTTATCAAAATATGACAGTTACAGAAAACGGCGTAGCATATATCAAAATAACCGATGCTCTAATAAAAGAATTTGGTATTGATTCAGCCAGTGCAGGCAACATGATTAACAATTTAAACTATGTCAGCGAAATTCTAGTTTGGATATTCCTATCGGAAGATGTAAAGAGTAATGTCATTCGCGCCAACATTCGTTCAAGAGGCCCTGTCATTAATGAAGTTGCTTCCCACTATGGTGGTGGAGGACATAAATTTGCTGCAGGAGCAAGACTTGCCGATTGGGATTTAGCCGATAAACTAATTTCTTCACTAGATGAACTAACTAAAAAATATTTAGAAAAATAAAGAAAAGGACTTCACATTACAAAAGTCCTTTTTATATAGGTTCAATAAAATCTAGTGTGAAGTAATTTTAAGAATTATCTGGTGCTTAATTTTACAAAACAATAAAATCTAGT